>CALURX010000106.1 GCA_944323265.1 Candidatus Gastranaerophilales bacterium | reverse complement strand
ATCTCTTTTATGTCTCGACAACATAAAGATGCTTACTTTTTTTGTTTTGCACAAAATTATGCCGCGCAAAGTATAAATGCGTAAGATTTGCTTTAGAGAAATTGGATGATAAAACTATAAAAGTTCCCCAATCTTGTGTACAACTAACACAGTTTTGATACCTCTATAAGTTCCTGTAGGCGATTTCAATCCTTGTCTTTGATGGGCATAACGGATGATGCCGGACAGCCCGAATGCGCGGAAGCCTTGCGGAAGGCCGGGCATGTGTACGTATCCCGGGCAATGGGGCACGACGGAAGGGACACTGACCGCCACTGACGGCACGAAACCAAACGTTAGCCGACGGCGGCTGGCAACCCTTGGAAGGGGCGCAGGCCGCGAAGGGACTTTATCTGCCGGCCGTGCGCTACGGATAAACCGTCAGACCGTGAAGTTCATGGCGCAATAATGACACAGCCTTAAACTTGGGGATTTTACCCCCTCCAAGTTTAAGGGCTGTGCTCCTTTTTCGGGCTATTTGCCGTCTTTTTCCGCGCATAAACATCCGTGCAAATGGTTTGCGAAAAGCCATTTGTGCTTCCACGTCCTCCATGTTGCTGCGCCCGGCTTTCTTTTTGCTCGGCAAAAAGAAAGTATCGGAGGGCAAAAGATGACAATCCGTCAGACGCATGTCGCGCGAGACTGCGATATTTCCGTCATTCCGACCATTTCCCGAGAATAGACGATTCTCGCAGGAAAATCCGACATGTTGTGAAGAGAGATGTTTTGAAAAACTGTTTTGAATTTATCGTGCGATGGTTGGGGATGAGCTTTCAAGAAGTGGCTTTTGCTTCCGGGATGAGAGAGATGGCGCGCTATCTGTCGAAGCATAGAAGTAAAAACAACCGGAAAATCTCCCAAGACAATGTGCTATCTGGAAAAATCTGCCGACATTGCAGCAAACGGACAAGACTGCATTATCCGGATTCCGGATTTGTTTCTAAACATCCCATATTTTGGCTCATAACATCCCATTCCCATTGTGTGTCATTCGCTATTTTTGCACAAATGAATATCATGCACGACACAAAACATATAGTTCAGAATCTCATCTTGTTCCTTTGTCTTTGGCTCTCATTCCACGCCATTTGCGCACAAGGGCAACAGTACAAGTTCCGGCTGATAGACGCTTCCGCCGGACTTTCAGACAGTCAAATTCGCAGCCTGACCATGACGCAGGAAGGATGCCTGGCCATCAAGACCGGCTTCGTCCTGAACATTTATGACGGTGCCTCTTTCACACACTTTCCCTACGACAAAAAGCGCAAATACACATGGGGATACGACCGTCCTCCAAAAGAATATTACGACAATGAAGGCCGGATGTGGCTCAAAGATCCGGGGTACCTTCTTCTCCTTGACTTGGAAACCGGGCAATACAATTACAACATACCCGAAATCTTGGCAGGAATGGGTGTCAAGGAACGGCTGGAAAACTTGTTCGTGGACGAATGCAAAAACTTCTGGTTCGTCACGGCCACCCATACACTTTTGTTTTACGACATCGAATCCGGACAACTCCAAACCGTGGAACGGGGGGACAGCCCGTTTGCCCGGAAACACGGAGTCCCCATTGAAATGGGGCAATACAAGAACTTGTGCTGGATGATCTATGAAAGCGGGCTTATCCGCTGCTGGGATTACACATCGCGCGAATTCGTGTCGCAAGAATCACGTTTCATAGGCATCATCAGCCGTCACACCGACCGGATATGCCTGCACCCCGACCGTGAAGGAAACTTTTGGCTGATGTATAACAATGGCATTTTCTTTTACCACCGCATGGAGCACACATGGAAAGCAGCATGCCGCATCTCAGGGCTGTCCAACTTCTTCACCTGCATGGACATTGACACGGACGGCAACGTTTGGGCGGGCACCTCGAAATCAGGGCTAAGGATCATTGACGGGCGCACGTTCGCCGTGTCCCGCGTTCCCGCCTTGGAATTGACGCGCGGCGGAATCTTGCAGAACGATATTTCCGCCATATATGCCGACCGCGACGGGGGAATCTGGGTGGGTACCCTCTTCCTCGGGCTTTGCTACTATCACCCTGCCATGCAAAAATTCGCCCTCGGCCACACCCAAGGCAAAAATGAGGTCATCACCAACGAAAACATCCGGAGTTTTCTAGAAGAAAGCGACGGGTCGGTGCTAGTCGGAGGAAGCACGGGTGTTTTCCGTTATCAGCCGATTGACGGCAAAACCGAAAGAGTGCTCCGCATAGAACCCAATGATATTTGCCTGTGCCTGTACAAAGACCGGAAAGGAGACCTGTGGGCCGGCACATTCCTGCACGGCTTCTACCGCCTAAGCCACGGGGATGTCGAAAACCTCATGCGCTCCACCACAAACTTGGAACAAGAACCCAACCAAAACGTGTCAAGAAGCTTGTTCGAAGACAGGCACGGACGATTTTATGCCAGCGTGTCCGAAGGCGTAGGGCATTTCGACCCGCGCACGGGGAAAATAGCCGGGATGCTCTCTGAAAAGCATCCCGAGGCTGCCCGCCACAAGGTGGTGCATGCCCTCCATCCGTTGGACGGGCATACGTTTGCCGCCCTTGGTAACAGCGGCATCTTTTATTACAACACCGAAAAAGACAGCCTGTGGACACCGCAGATGCTCAAAGGATGGGATGCGGCGGACACCAAATATTTCTGTATGCTCAAAGCCAAGGACGGGACAGAATGGTTCGGAACGGAAGACGGCATCCTGGTCGTGGACACCAAACGTGCCACGCGCATTTGTTTGACTGAAGCCGACGGATTGCCTAACAATGCCGTTACGGCACTGCAAGAATCCGGAGACGGTGCCGTATGGGCCGCCACGTTGAACGGGCTTTGCAAAATCACGCGTGGAAACGGCGGGAATGGTTTTTCCATTGTCGGTTATGGTGTGGAAGACGGGTTGCAAAGCGGGAAATTCTATGAAAATGCGTCAATAAAAACTTCGGACGGACTGCTGTTTTTCGGCGGAGCGCATGGCTTCAACTACTTCAATCCCGCCGACATCCGCTACGACCAAAGCGACAAACGCCCGGTTTTCACCGGATTCCGCCTGTTCAACACGCCGCTCGCGCCGGGAATGGCATACGCCGGACGCGTCATCTTGTCCCAATCAATCAACCGCACCCGGGAAATCAAGCTCCGCCACGATGAAAATTTTGTCACGATAGAGTTCTCCGGGCTGAATTTTGTCAATCCCAAGCACTCTTACTACCGCTACCACTTGGAACC
>CALURX010000105.1 GCA_944323265.1 Candidatus Gastranaerophilales bacterium | reverse complement strand
GACCTTCACAGCGGCGAAAACGATATGGGATGCCGAACAATCCCGCCGCAGATATTGCGGCTATGTCGTAAATGAGTCAACGACAGGATTGATGGATGGCCGGTTTTTCAGAGAGTCCTGTATGCGCTCCAATTCCTTTGAGTTGGACTATGATGACGTTTTTGATGAGCTTCTGGAGGAGAACCGGGAACGATGGGGTATCAACTGTGCGGCCGGTATCTCTCCGAATGGCAGCTATTCAGCAGCCCTTTTTACAGTTCCAAGCGGCGTCTATTACTGGTACTGGGGAAAGGACCCAAAAGGCGAGATCTGTTGCTTAACAGCGGACTTCTTTACGTACCTATAAGCTGTGCAAGTTCCGCCCGCTGAAAAGAGTATATTGACAAAAAGAGACCGCGGCTGCCGAAGTGCGCAGAGCGGTCTCTTTTTCTTGGGCCATGTGACGAGTCCATGGATATTCCAGTAGACTTTTGACGGGAGATGTGGTATTGCTTGTGTCCACAGAATGTGAGGTGAAAGAGATGAAGGATCGTAATAATCCGGCGGCAGAATATTCTGTTGCATTGAAACCAGCTTCCCAAGAGGAGGCGGGTTTATTCTATTCAGACGAGAAACAGGACGAGGTCCTGGGGACAGTAGGACATCTTCGGATAGATTTCGGCTCAGGCGGTAAGAGCTTCTGGTCCACATGGTGGCCCCACAATGCAGACCAGCTTAACACCCCGGAGTTCAAGAGAGAACTCCAGCATACCGTGGATACACTGCGGAGGGATGGGCCGCTCCAGAGCCTGACCGCGATGAGTTCCTACTGCTGGAAACATGGTGGAGAGATCTCGAAAAACGACCACGTCTACGGCTATATTGCGGAGACTGAGCACTACCGCTTCTGCCTGCGCTGCACCCCACGACCAGGGGAATACCAAGGGTACCTGTACTGCTATGACCTGCGGCAGCAGAGAATGCAGCTACAGGATCATCTGGTAGGCCGCGTGACCTACGCCAGCGGTGAGGTGCAGGAGTTCACAGACTCGCAGGAATACCTTCGGACCATTCGAGAGGAGCTGCCCTATCGGAACACCACCGGATTCCGGCATGAGACTCTGACAGATGACCCACAGATCCGGAAGATGGTGGACGATATCCTGTTGGACTTCGCCGGAGAGGAGAACCCCCGCCGTACCTGCAACTATGGACTGACCGAGAAAGGAAAGCGACAGCTCCAGGCGGCTGCAGATTTGGATCGTCCCCACACCGATGACCCTGTTATCACCGCCGCTGTAGAAACGCTCCGCCATGAGTTGGACAAGCCGGAGATCGGCTTCAAGATGGGAGGGCTTTAAATGGGGACGCGCAGCTATATCGCAAAGCAAATGGGATCAGATCAGTATCTCACGATATACTGTCAACTCGGCGGATACCCGGAAGAGGCTGGCGCGACCCTTGTAAAATACTACGACACACCGGAGAAAGTAGACGCCTTGTTGGCATTGGGGGATCTGTACGACCTTTGCGAAAAACTCTCTCCTGACCCCGGACATCATGACTTCGCTGTCCCTCAGCCAGGGGTAACATTGGCCTATCAGAGAGACGGGGGCTGTACTGGCTGGGAAGCCACCATGAAAACGCTCGAGGAACTGAGAGATTGGGAGTTAGATGGCATTGAATATATCTATGTCTATAGCATGAATGGACAATGGCTCTATTCTCCCGCAAGAAATCCGGAGGTCGATCTTCGAAGTCTAAAAGAAGACTTGGAGAATGACATGGTCCAATATAGTAGACCGCCGGACTGGGAGGAGTTGCTTGGTATGGGCCGGGGAGCAGAACAAAATTTAGGAGGCCTTAGCAGATGAACATAGAGGCGAAATTGACACGGCCAGAACTGTGGTCCTGGCTGGAGCAGCGTGAGGATCCTTTCCTGGAGGCCAAACATGGCGAGGGATCATCTTTTATTGTGAAGATCCCCAAGGACGCAGAGATCGACTATCTTTTCGGCAATGACTCCTATTACGGCGACAGCATCGGCTGGAGGGATCGCCTGTATTTCTGCGGACTGTATGAACGCCAATGGAAAAGCGTCTATATGGCGGGAAGCACTCTGTCGGATCTGGTAGACGGCCTGACGGCTGTGGAACAGATGGACTGCGATCAACTTCCGGAATATATCGCCACGCAGGTCAACCAAATGGTCGAGGGTCTTATCGAGAATGACAGGACCAGGCTTCAGGTGAAAAAACTCACCAGCCCTGATGCGGTATCGGCCCTTCGGTCCTATCGACGACATACCGCTGAGAGCGACGCGATAGATCGGTTCATGCAAAGGGCGCCTGAACCGATCCAGTTCCGGTCCTGCTATTCAGTCCGGCGTATGAGCGAAGGAAACCTGTTAGCTTACATTCGGGACCCTGAAACGTTTATACGGGAGGCAGCGGAACGGTATATGCAGGAAAACCAGGAGAATTTCCTGCTGCAGTTTCTGGAAAACGACAGCGTGGAGAAAAAATACCAGGATTTCCTGAGAAATGAGCAGCATCCCATCTATCGGATGCGGACGATCACAGAGGCAGTGGAGGTCTGCGGTGGAAAGACCGTGTCGGTGACGGTTCAAAAAGATGGAAAGGAGCTGACCTTCAAGACATCGGCGAGATCTTTGAAGGGCTACCATGATACCTATGATCTTTACGGCGCTCCATCTGCGGATCACCGGCGCTTCGAAGAGGTGTTTGGAATCTGCCAGAAATATCGTGCCGAGGATATTGTCCGCGTCACCTATGGTCGAAATACGATTTACGAAGCGCCACAGGTCCAGAAGATGGACTGCGAGATGCGCATGAGGGGGATGTGAGATATGAAAATTGCCAAAGAGTGGCTGGACTTTCTGCGGGAGCAATACCCTGCGGGCAGCCGCATTCAGCTCACTGAGATGGGCAGCGATCCTGCTCCGATCCCGCCCGGCACCACGGGGGTCCTGGAATTCGTTGATGACCTTGGTACCTTTCATGTGAAATGGAACAACGGTCGAGAACTGGGTGTAGTCATTGGGGAGGATCGCTTCAAAGTTCTGCCCCCGGAACCAACCCTGTTGAGGCTCTATATGCCTTTAACTGCTGACTTCTACCCGCGGGACGAGTGGGGCGATGTTGACGAGACTGGTGAAGTATGGGATGGCCGGACGTTGATGGACTATGAGGATCAGATCCTGGGAGCCATGGTCAAGAATCGGATACCGGAGGAGAAAGAGCGCGGCCTCATGCACTGGTATGGAGAGCAAGACAGTGTATATGACAAGGTGCGCTCTGCAGAGTTTACTGCGGAAGTCCGGGATGGACGGCTCTGGGGTGTGGCGGAATGCCGTGTGGTCGGAACCCTTTCCCCTACGGAGCTGAACACGCTCAAAGAATACATTGCTGGTCAGGCATCGGACGGCTGGGGCGAAGGCTTTGAGCAGCGAGAAATCGAGGTCGATGGCGGAGAACTGTATGTCCACCTG
>CALURX010000104.1 GCA_944323265.1 Candidatus Gastranaerophilales bacterium | reverse complement strand
CTGGTCTCCGAGGCTATCGCCAGAAACCATGCGAACGAGAACGTCAACACCACGGATGGCGTCAGGATAGACTATGATGACGGATGGGTCCTCCTGAGAGCCTCGGGCACAGAACCCAAGTTCCGCATATACTCTGAGTCCAGAGATACTGCCAAAGCTACGATGCGTGCTGAGATGTTCGTTGAGGAGTTTGAAAACTTACTCTCAACCTGCATTGATCAATAACCCAGATTGGAAAGCTTTGCTTTCATCTGCATGACGGGGCGCACTTCTGCTGCATCGATCCCTCTGCGCTCTGCCATGTATATCGACATGTAATCCCCCAGAATTATTGCCCGGAACATATTCTCCAGAGTGGATTCCCCGCCTAGACGGATAACCTTCACAGGCGCTTCGGACTCCGAGAGTGTGGATGAGGCAGCCTCCAGATAGGCGGTACTGTTACACATGGAATCGTCAGTTCCTACCAACAAAATGAGCATGTAGTTGTCACAAATCGTTTCACACCATGTGGCCAGACTTCCCCTACTGAATGAAGGGACAGAATCGCAGAAGGCGACAAATTTGGAATTCTCATTTATCTGAGTCTTCCAACGGAACGCCACCGACCTCATACTACTATCCGAACATACCACTGGAACTTTTCCAGCCAAATCTGCAGCCAGCTGTCTTGCGAGACATCCGCGTGGAAGTGCATGCTGATCTCTGAATAACCTAAGATCCGGAATGAACTCCTTGATCCTGTCTGACAGGTCGGGGCCACCTGCAGCACGGATAACTGCCAGAGTATAGCCGATCATGAATCCTATAGCATGACGAGGATGCATACCTTCGGGCAACAGCACCAACTTATCGCCAGCGCCCTCGGCAACATTCTTCAACAATCCTCCAGATGTGACAGCGACGATGATACAGCCCCGCTCTTTTGCCTGCCTATACATCTCCATAGTCTCTGCGGTATTTCCAGAATAGCTTGAAACAACAGCCAGAGTCCTGGGGCCAACCCACTTGGGCAAGTCTGGGTATTTGGAAAGACGAATAGGCTTCACCGATTCTGAAAAGCAGCAATCCGCAGCGAAATCCCCGCTCACCGCTGAACCTCCGACCCCACAAAGAATGATGTTGTCACAATCGAATGTTACGCCCGGGTCATAATCCAGAGATGCTTCAAGATCGTCCGTAAAATGAAATAGCTGATCACGAGTAGACATGCCAGGCATTAATACATCCCCCCGATGTATCTGGATAATGCACAACCGAGGACAATGCCACGAAGATTGGATTCGGCTGGCGTACTTCCACCCAGATCGATTGTAACCACATCGCGCCCGTTCTCATTCAGCACCTCCGCCATGCAGTTCACGATATCATCGACGAGTTTGGATTCACCAGAACCTTTCAGAACCACCATCAAAAGTTCTTTGGCATGTGAATTGGGATCCGACCAACCAACAAGTTCGTTATGATCAAACTCGGGCAACTCTCCGAAGAAGGAAAGGGATCTGAGATTCAGATCGAACACGTGTTTCCACCATTTTGAACACGCATGGATATCTGAGGTACTGTAGAACGCATCAACATGCCTGCTAAGCCTTTCGGCAAGACTGCGGACATAATTTTCAGAAAGCTCGCCTACGAAATGTTCTACCCTTTTCACTAAATTACGCGTTGGAGTTTTGAGATCACAACCCGTGGCTGCAGATATAAGAGATACGACCGCCCCTATACAGAACCCAGAACATCCGAAACCGACCGCCTCCGACGGAATAGAGATGCACTGTCCTACAGACCTGTGAGCTATTGGTCCGTCAGCCGTTATGCAGAAGATGTCCGAGCCCGAAGACCTTAGAGCATCAAGAACGTCAATCATCTCCTCATCCACACCGGTTGCCGATAGAATCACGGACAGGGTACCCTTACCTATCCAACCAGGGACACGTGTATCTGACACCATGAAGATAGGGAAGCTGAGATGTGTGTCGGCGAGGTCCGAGACGAAATCGCCTGCGACAGAGCACTGCCCCACTCCGAATACACAGATCTTCTCTGTATGCGGGACTGCAAACTCCTCGTTGAGACCTGCTTGAATCCAATCAAGCATGGAATCGATTAATTGGGGACCGTCGCCACTACCGTTGTGAATCGCATTTCGTGTGGTCATCCCAATCCCTCCAGGCATCCAACCCTTTTGAGATGAAAACAGCCAATCAATATAACCCTGACGAAAACAAACACAATGAGTCAAAACAATGACTCTTAAACTATATAGGCTGGAAATGCCAATCGGGCTCGTTAAGATGAACACCGCCATCATTCTTGCTGGAGGCACTGGACAGAGAGTGGGAGGAGACATCCCCAAACAGTTCCTTACTGTTGATGATGTCCCGATTCTTGCTTACACATTGTCGGCATTTCAGAACAACCATGATATCGATCAGATTGTCGTTGTGTGCGTAAAGGATTGGGAAAATGAGGTGCTCAGATACAGAGACGAATATGGGATTTCCAAGCTGATTCGTGTAATTCCCGGCGGATCCAACAGCATGGGATCCATATCCAACGGCGTGATGGGAATCTCCGACATAATGGATGATGACGACATAGCAATCATCCATGACTCGGTTAGACCACTCATCACTAGTGAAATAATCAGCGACTGCATAAGAGTTGCTGAAATCAACGGAAACGGCTGTGCCTCAATTCCGATGCAGGAAACCATCGTTAAAACAGAAAATCGCATTTGTGGAAACATCAACATTGATCGGTCGAACATAATGAGAGTCCAGACACCTCAGGCATACAGATACGGCCTGCTCAAAGGGCTCTACACAAGGGCATCTGAGATGGGAATCACAGATTCGGTATACACAAATACCCTGATGCTAGAGCTTGGAGGAACAGTCTATTTCTCCAAGGGATCTACAATCAATATCAAAATAACAACGCCGGATGACTTGAAACTTTTCAAATCCCTTCTGGATCACTACGTTGTTTCAGTGAAGAAACGGTCCTGATGAGCCCCTCTTTGAGCCCCACCTTCGGAGTCCATCCTGTGGACCGGATCTTTGTCGTATCGAGTATGGCCGTCGATGCCTTGGAGTAACCAGCAGATTCGCAAGAGTCTGGCGCCTCGTAAACTACCTTAGTTCCAGATATATCCGCCAGCATTTCTGCCAATTCTCTTAAAGTGACATCTGACTCCAGACCCGAGACATTGTATGCCTGCCCACCCTCCCCTCTAAAGAACAGATGGAGAATGGCAGACACAGCATCCGCACTGTAACAGTAGGAATAAAATTGGGTGCCGGCACTTTTGAGCACGATGTCCTCGCCTGCCAATGCCTTTTTGATGAACTGCGAAGAAGCCTTTGAGTCCCCATCCCTCATCGAGGGGCCGTATAGACGACTGAGACGAGGAATCACAAAATCCACATCACACTGAGAGCCGTACGCCTGGCACAGTGCCTCGCCGACTCTTTTGCTCTCGTTGTATCCGGCCCGAAGAGTATTACAATCGATATATCCGCAATACGATTCGTCGAATTGCTCCACATCCCCACGATTCTGCCCATATATCTCAACTGACGATGTGAAAACAAAACGCCCATTGCCACCCATAGTCATGGATGATAGAAGATTGTCCAAACCAATGACATTCGCCGTGATCGTACCGATGGGATCGCTAGCATACTGAACAGGATGCGTGTTGCTTGCCAGATGGAAGATACTATCAAAAGTTTCACCCAATGGTTTGTTAACGTCATGCTCAAGTAATCTAAAATGAGAACCGCTGGAATAGGCTGAGAACAAAGACTCTAACTTCGTCCGATCCCTTGACATGGCGGTCACCCAAAAACCATATTCCTCGGACACAGAGGCCAGGACATCTGTCAACAGGGACCCCACCATGCCTGTTGCACCGGCCACCAACACTCTTGATCCAGACAGTCTTTCCCAGGGGTACCTCTCCGACACAATCCTTTGCAGATCTTCCGAATACACGTTGCCTGGGAACATGGATGGTAATCTCCTTTTTGATTAAATCGATTCACTCGGCATAAAATCAAAACGTTCTGCATACACCGCACGGGTAGACCCTATGAATGCATAAATGCTACACGACTCCTCGACCAAGAAGGAACAAACGGCATCTCCGCGGGTGTTTCCCACCTGGAACTCTGAAACCTCTGAAAGATAATCTGTCCCGGAGGCAATTATCTGTGCTACATAATGATCAGAGTGCTCGTGCGTTGATAGTGAGACGCCGAAATTCATCACCATCCCTTCGAAGGATTTGAACAGCAGAGCAGAGGCCACCCCGTCTTTCGTGTGGTATCCAATGCTCAAACTGTTCTCGACATCCATATTGATTCCATAGGTGCATTCGTTCATGTAAAAATGTAAAGAATCGCGGAAATCCTCGTTGTAACCATAATCCGCATAGACTACTGTGTCTGAGTCAGAGAAATACTCGTCATCCACACTTGCGAACAACTCACCATATCCGGTTACTTCCTCGATATCATCCTGCTCCGGGCCATGGGAAACATACTTCCCAAGACAACCAGACATGTTGATTAGGACGCCTCCGCGCTCCAACCACTGGATCAGTGGCGACTCGTATGTTCCATCATAGATGATGTCGGAAATCGACCCGGATGCGATAAATACAGCTGTTGTCCCAGGATCTGCAGTCTGCATGATCTCCAAAAGTCCTTCGGAGTCGAACATACCAAAACCGTCTACACCACGAACATCCAACAACAGCTCCATGTCTTCGAACATCTCGATCTGCAAATCCCAGTCGTTCAAGGCTGCAAAGCTTACATCCACATAAGCAGCAACATAGTCTATGTGGTACAACCCCGAGTTGGCAATCACCACAGATGTTGTCTCCATCCCCGTGTTTGAATCAAAGGCCACGGTCACCTCACCGTCTGATTCGGAGAAACTTATGTCATAGCTGTACATTCCAGGAACATTTGCCATAACTAGTCCCGCTAGGATCAGCACCACGAGAGAAACCGGGATGATGATTTGCCACAGACCCTGCTTAGACTTCAGTGTTAAGCCTCCTTGCTCTGTAGATTAGGCCCGCAATCGGAAGAAGAACTGCAGCATAGCCTGTAAGAGATTTTTCAGTATCGTAGTCTAAAGTATGCTCGAAGGGATACAGGAACTCCCCCAAACCTTGAATATTTTCCCAACCCCAGAAACCATTAGACACATAGAGCGTCGCACTCCATGATGTGAATGACACGCCCGCGTAAATTGAGATGAGGAAAATCATCGCGATCAGAGGGATGACCCATTTGGAGAACAGCAACAACGCCATTGGCAAAAGAAGCAGGTAGTACTGAATGTTTCCTGGCATCACCATCATGGCACCTGTAAGCACAAGCCCTGCAGCTATCATGAGCCGTATGTCCGTCAGCCTCACATACGCAATCAGATAAGCAATCACAGCAGATGCTACCACCAGGATAGGCATTAGCAATAACGTGACATTGTATCCGGACGTCACATTCCCTGCACGAGCAGATAACCATATGAGTGCTTCCTCCAGCTCACCTGAAACGATGACAGGAGCCATCAAGACAATCCCGGTGATGGCAATGGATGCCAGGTATCTGCCCGTATAGCGCAATGATCCGGTTTGAGCGTATGCATAGCCAATCATTAGGATTCCAAGAAACATTCCATAGGGCTTAACAAGAAGAGATATGCCCAGCATCGCCCCTGCAATCAAGGGCCTCTTCTGTAGCAACATCAACAGGGAAAGAAGTAGAAAGAGAATCTCAACATTCTCAAACATCACCCTGATTGATGATATCACTATTGTCAGTGGGCACAGGAACCACACGGCCATGGCGATGAATGACTTCCTCTCATCATTGGTCACATGCATCGCGATCTTGAATATGGCATATGCCACCAGGATGTCCACGATAAAAAGAAAGGTCTTGATCAGAAGTGCGAACTCGATTGAAGGGAGCGTTGTGTACCACGGAAGAGCACTGGTGGCGCCGGAAAAATCGGGAACATACTGGCTGATGGGGATACCTGTAAAGGCGGCAATAGATGTCAGCACAGCCATAATATAACCCCACACCGGGGTGTAATAATGTCCGGGAAGTCCGTAAAGCCCCCCGCCCATAAGGAAATTCTCAGAATTTACGACCCACGAGGCTATGTCACGAGGATATGTGAAAAGCACACCCAGGATGTAGCGGATAACTATCCCCAGAGCTATCACTATTATGATGTTTCTCTGAAGCGGAGTGAGCTTCCACATTCTACACACGTCCTCTGTAAACTATCGTGAGATATGGAATCTATATTAAAAATCAGACCGAGGATGCTCTGTCAATGAATAAATCTCTGTACAAATCCAGGCAAGAATGACACAATCATGGTTTTCTCATCACGACTGTACAGGAATCTCAGTGAAACGATGAAAAATAATACAAACCCGATAAAGAACAGGAGAAGAATGGCAAGCCATGTAGAAGGCAGAGTGTAGAATTCAGTGACAGCATAGAACACTCCCAACAGCATCACGAAAACCGCATTTGATAATACTATGGGTTTTAACATCCCGACGATGCTGGATTTTGTAAGTCTTGAGCAGTAGGTGGGGAAAAAACCAACCTTGAGTAAAAGCATAGATGCAGACCACACTATGCACACACCCAACACACCATAATCCGTAAACAAGATGACCAGTATAGCTCCGAGTATGTTAATCAGCCCAGTTACAATCGTGGCTGCAGCCACGGGGCGGACTTGCATGTAGGCAATTGGCACCTGGATGTAGGCGCTTACCGCACAAACCGTCACCTCGATTGGAACCATGATCCAAAGAAGCGGATAAAGGTCCTCATAACCTGAACCCAACCAGACCTCGATCACCTGTGGCATGAACATTAACAAAAATGCAATGGGAAACGCCATGGTTATGCCTATGAACTTTGAGAAAAAATGGAGAGTGCGCACCATACCCTCCGAGTCTTTGTTTGCATAATTCCGATAAATCAGCGGCACAGATGATGCAGCTACTGCAGTACACGCTGTGTGAATCATCATGATAACATTTGCGGCTATTGAAAATGTCCCTTGAATATGAGAACCAAGCATCATGTTGACAACAATCATAGATGCCTGGATGAACAGCAAATTTCCCATTTCACTGAGTGTTGACCATATCCCCAGAGTACCCATACTGCGAAGCAAATTTTTATCGTAAAGACGGTAAGAAAAACTCAGAGTAGAGCACACACGCTTCAGGGGGACAGCCATCATTACAAACATGATCACAGCTGAAACCACATACGATACACCAATCAGAGGCAAAGAAGGCCCAAAAGCTAAAAAGAACCCTACTACGAGCACCACCTGCGAAAGGGTCTGTACTGCCCTACTCCAATATGTGATGTAGAGCTTGTTGTATGCCATGTAGACGCTACCCAGCGATGCACTAAACGAAATTGCCATTGATGCCGCCATGATCATGAAGAACATGGATTGGACATCCACTCTGGACGACTCACCAGTTTGGAAGATATATGGTGCGGCGACAGAGATGACGACAGAGAACAGCAACATAAGAGCCATGCATTTTCCTAGACCGATGACAGAGGTCGTGAAAACGCGATTGGTCCCTTCGACATCCTTGTTTTGAATGGCTATGACCATGTATCTGGAAAACGCGTTTGCAATAGAGTCGGAGATTATGATGAAATAATTGGTTACGGTGGTTGCCAGGGGCAGTATTGCATATGTTGCCAGACCGAATTCATCAAGGTAGTATGGCACCATCAGCAAACCGATTAGCGCCATCAACACCGTACGCACGATGTTTGACACCATGTTGTGCGAAACCTTGCTGGAAAATGCATCACAGACCTGTTCTTTCAACTGCACTCCCCCTCATGCCACGGAGTCTGTCCCCATACATTATGTAGAATACCGACACAACCCCGATACACTGGACAATCCCTCCGGCAATGAACTGTAACGAGCGTATTGATACAGATCCGACGAGCGTTGTGTTGAACCAATCAAACACAGCCACCACTGTGTCGATGCTTATCAGATCCGTCCACACCGCCAGAGGCATTATTGTCAACGCGTTGCTTGCAAAAACATATACTATCGAGCCTATGGCCATAATCTTCCAACTCAGCAAATACCGTGAATCACCACACGTTAGCCAGAATGCTAAAAACGGCACAATCAAAACCATATATTGGGTGGTCGGAGGATACACTAAGCAAAGTGCCGCTATGATGAGACAGGTCTTCATCAGAGACTTGTCCAAGGCCTCGGGTTTGCAACGCACGACTCTCATCGCTAGATAAATCGATAAAACGAGAACAACGGCATAGGCCACAATGCGCAGGATGCTGACAATCGAATCGAACATTGTCCCGCCAGTGACAGTGGATGTACGATCGAAAATGAACTGGAAACACTGCTCTATATTGCCTTCGATTATCTGAGGAGCGAATACAATAAGTGTTGCCAACAAGGCCCCGGCAACAGCCATCGATACCTGAGATACACCTCTCCGGGGATTCCCGCGGTTCTTTGCTATCAGATACGCGACAAAGACGAATATCATGAAAACTGGAAAGAACTTTGTTAGGACAGCCAGACTAAACGAAGCACCTGCCAGGAAAGGCATATCCTTGCGCAGAAGCACTATTGTGAGAATAGTGAACACAGCTGCAATCGTATCGGGCATTCCTATGACCCCCGAGGATAGCATCAAAACAGGAAATAGGAATGTGAATGCAAAAGCCAGAACTGCCTTTTTGGAATCTCCTGTGTAATCCTTGGCCAAAACCATAACAAGGTAGGCCAGGATTAGATCGAAGATCATAAGAGGAATCTTGACCGAATAGATGAACGCAATAGATGGTGCAGTGGCTGTATAGTACGTTTCAGGAATGATCTCAACAGGAAATGCTTCCAAAACCCTGACGGCAACCTCTCCCAACTCCAAAAGCATCGATTGGCATGCGGCAATGAACCCCAGGATATATCCCCACACCGGGGTGTAGTAGTACCCTTCGGCATCGTACAATCCTTCACCGGATTCTATATTGCGTATGACAACGGCCCAATAGTCCAAATCGTAGACCATCGAAGCAGACATCAGAACAAGTCTGATGACGATACCAGCTACAATTATCAGAAGGATCGGATGCTTCACGGAGCAGAGGCGTGAGCAGATACGACCACCTATAGGATCCGAACGTTCACATGCTTCCATAGAACGCCTCCCCGAACTTCGTGTATGTTCCGCCTATGTAAATATACACATGGCTGCTCTCACCATACTCCTCAAACGATCCGGATTCGATAGAACGAGTGACTGTCCCGACATGGTGCTCCATGACCACGGTTTCTGGCGTTATGCCGGCGGATATCACCTGCCCCATGTCGTCAATCAGATCTATATCGTATTCCCCAGAGAATACACATATGAATCCACTTCCGAGAGGGACCATCCCTATTGTGGACACCCCTTCACCCTCGAATCCAAGTCCGAGCGCACCATCGATGCTATCGAGGCAGAGACCGAAAGACAGATTCCCGGTCTTGAGGCTAAGCGCTTCGGTAAACCCGTTGTTCACAACCTGTGTTGCAACAGCTTCGGATCCCGTATATACACATTCCTTCCCGAAGAACAAATCCTGTGAGTCCTGGATCTCATGAAGACCGTCACCGTCTACACAGAACTCACCTATGACCGAACCTGTCCAATACAGAGTGCCACCCGCCTTTATCCATTGTATCAGGATGTCGTCCTCCGAACCCGAATAGATCTCAGCTGGAAGCGAGTATGACGTTACGAGGATCCCGCATCCGACTGGATTGTCTAAGGTTGACCTCACATACTCGCAAAGCTCGGAGGAGTCACATTTGAACCCGTCGTCGAACCCCCTGTTATCCAAAGCGATCAGAATCTGAGAAGCGAAGTAATCCTGATTGTTGTACGGAATGCGAGTCGTTTCATTGGCTTCATCATAGTACTTGGAATAAGACTCGTTTACATAGATTGCCAACTCGGTCACAGATGCTTTTCCGTTATTATCCAAAAGTACAGCATCGTAAACATCAGAACCAGAGGATTCTACCTGGTAGTCGATCGAGTCCTTGTTCCACTGCACATCTACATCGTATTCGAAGGTATCGGAATAATAGACGAAGTACTCGCCGGCGAAAACTACCATGCACAGTGCAATTGCTAAAACCGCATATCCGCACTTTTTAGTATCCACAGGCTGCACCCCGAGTCGTAACTCCACCGTCCATTTATCAGTCTATCGCTACGATGCTCTGCTACTCTCCATAATCTCGTGCTTGTTATATATGTGACTGGGAATGAACTGTTGTGACTGAGGTAAGCAAAATTCTTCTGGAGATGTACAAAGACATCAAGAAGATTCTGGACAAACATGAGATAACGTTTTATATCCAGTATGGCACCGCCATAGGGGCCCTCAGACACAACGGCCTGATACCATGGGACGACGATATAGACATCCTCGTATGGGAAAAGGACATGGATGAGATTAACGAGGTACTGTCGAGGGAGCTGGATTCGAGCAAGTATTATTATCATATCCAGACCGCTGACACGCACCCCCACGTCATATGGAAGGGCGATAATATCGAGCAATCGCTCAAGGACAAGAATGCCCCGTTCATAGATCTGTTCCCGATAGATCCGTATCCGTCGACCAAACTAAGACAGGTTTTGGCCAATGCCATGATATGGGGCAATGCAGGTACAATTTGGGCAATAGACCATGTCCGTAGCATCAGGCTACACAAACTTCTTTGCTGGATGCCAGACTTCTTCAAAAAACTCGAACTCTGGTGTGTCGACGAAGGTTCTAACCTCACTGTGGTGTTCAGCACTGGCTTTGCTCATTGCATTTTCCCGTTCGACTATTATGGAAAACCGACCATGCATGTGTTCGAAGACACAGAAGCTCCACTGCCGCATGAGATTCACAAAATGCTCACCCACATCTATGGAGACTATATGACTCCGCCACCTGAGGACAAGAGAGTGGGTGCTGGCGGATTCCCCTGCAGCGTCTACAAGGACTACATAATGGCCGGAAAACCCTGACTCAGATGCAGTTGAATGCATCGATCTTCTGATTATACCTCTTCATCATCCTCTTGCACAACTCATGGGTCGGCAAGGAAACCAAGATCATCAGCAGGAATGCGATTACGGTTGCTGCCCAATCCGGGAGGTTCGCATCCAAGTCTGGAACCTGGAAGAACATGAACTGCATTAGATACATCTCGAGTGAAGCCGCGCCCAAAAATGCCAACAGGGGCTTCACCGACTCCCATTGAATCAGTAGTCCAGAGACGCCTGCGAGGAACAGCATGAATGCTCCCTCGCTGCGATAGCCCATCTCCATCATTCTGAAAGTCAGAATCAGCCCCGCTGCGGCAGCGAACATTTGAATGAAAAATGCACGACGCGCGTCCAGGCTGCACATGCATACAAAGACGACAGTCATGGAAATCCCAGTGACACCGCAAAGCAGCATATCAACAAGGTCGTTCTGACTACGCAGAGCCGGAACCATGAATGCAATCGCCAATATCAGAATCAGGGGATACCACTTACGGATTGCACTCTGGACCTTGAAACGGTACTCGTACCACAGCATTCCGAATATGAAACACATCCCAGACTTCAGATACACATCCATTCCGAAATAGTCCGTCATCATGAGCATCATGATTGAATCTGCCAGCATGACCCAGAGATATCTCAGAACCTTGCTCCCGATCATCGTAGACAGGTAGTATATCACGTAGAACACCACAATCTCGGTGATGTACCACCACGGGTTGCGAAGAAATGCGTTGGAGATGTTGGAATAAAGGAGATCAATATCGAACTGCATCAGCAATACGACCAACGCAATGACCATGAGAATGAGCCAATATTGGATCATCAGACCTAGAACACGTTTTTGCATGAAGTCGCGCATGTAGTGATCCTTGTTGCTACGACTCAGTTCAAGACCATATCCGGACATGAAAAAGAAAATCGCCACACAGAGGTGACCACAATCAGGAAAGCTAAAATGGAAGTACTGGCCAGCGTGGAACACCAAAATAGCTGCCAACATTATGAATCTCAGAACCAGTGTATTCTGATGTGTAATCACATCCTCTTTGATCAGAGATCTCCCGGCCCTCATCGAAATCCATGCGGCTGATGTTATTTGGATTTATAAGTTGAGTGCCGTGCACTGAAACAACAATTCAAACTGCTTGACATTTGGAGTCTTCTTCGAACCTTGCCAACCCTGCATTATATCTCGAAATAACGAATTTTACAACCCTCCAAGTTATGTATGTAAGAACAAAACTCAGAACCAGCGAAATTACAAAACCCAATGCCTTGTCAGAAATCATCTCGGGATAGATGAAGTCGAGTGGCAGAAAATGCATAATGAAGAACTCAAACGACATGTTGCCCCAGAATGCCATCGCATCCTGAAGACGATCGAAACAATAGCACACCGTTGCAATTCCTGCAAATACCACCATTAACGCACCTTCGGAATGCAAGCCTACATCCGTGCGATACCAGCAAACTACAGCTCCCAGGACAATTAGTGTTATGGGCACGAACCATGACTTCTTTGCATCAACCATGCATGCCATGCACATAATGATCATACTGAAGACACAGGTGATTCCACATACCACCAGATCCCCGACATCTGTAAAGAAACGGTATGTGGTAAACAGGACCAACAAGGTGATGATTAAAACCGGTGCGTAATACTTCTTGATGAAGGCATCGATGCTGTCTTTGAACATACACCAGACTATCCCGAATATGAATGCCGCTCCCGATTTCAGATAAAGGTTAGAGGCATAATAATCCGTCATGAGCATCATCAACACAACGGAACCAACAAAAATGAACAGGAGTTTCAACCTCCTGTCCCTGAACATACATCCAAAGAAGAATAGGATGTAAAATACCACTAACTCTGTGATGAACCATATTGGATGTCTCAGTAGTGCTGTGACTATACGGTCATAAGACATTTGAGGATCCATGAATACAATCAAAAGTACGATTGCCGCGATTGCCTGTATGATCCAGAACTGTATCAGTATGCCAAAGACACGTTTCTGCAAAAAATTACTGAGGTATCCCTTCTTGTGAGATACGCTGTACTCCAACCCATATCCTGAAAGAAAGAAGAAACCTGCAACGAATGTGTACCCTGCGTTCGGAAACACGTATCCAAACTCATAACCTGCATGGAACAGGAATATGCCTAAGAGCAACAAGAGCCTCAGGGCCACGGTATCTCTGTAATTGAGATAATCATCCCTGAAATGCAGTAAACTCCCAGACATGCGAATGAATGATAATACGTAGTATTTGTCGATATCAATGCTTTTCAAGAAGGGGGGGGGCCGAAGCCCCCTTGGTTTGAGAATCACTCGAACGCAGGTCCGCAGTCAGGGATGAATCCGTCCTCCATCATCTTGGCCGTGAGGTTCCTCGACCTGTTGATCATGAAGGTTGCCCTGTCGAACAGCTCCTGCCTGCTGAGCTTGAGCCTGGCGACTCCCTGCTCCTGGGCCTTCAGGGCGACGGCGACGGCCTCCCTGGGGAAGACCTCTGTCTCGGACATGTTGGGGATGATGTAGTCCTCCGAGAGCCCCTTCTCCTCGGCGCACTTGGCGAGCTCGGTGGCCGCGGCGATGCACATCTCGTCCGTGATGGTCTTGGCCCTCACGTCGAGCACTCCCCTGAAGATGGCGGGGAATCCCATGGAGTTGTTGACCTGGTTGGGGAAGTCGGACCTTCCGGTCGCGAAGACCTTGCAGCCGTTCTCCTTCGCCTCCCAGGGCCAGATCTCGGGCACGGGGTTGGCGGTGGCGAAGATGACGGGGTCGTCCGCCATGAGCTTGACGTAGTCGGCGGGGATCGTCCCGGGGCCGGGCTTGGACGCGGCGATGACGATGTCGGCGCCCTCCATGGCCTCCTTGATGCCTCCGGACTTGCCTGCTCCGTTCGTCTTCTCGCAGATCTCCCACTTCTGCCTGAAGTCCTTCTTGACGTCCTCCCTGGAGAGGTTCAGGATTCCCTTGGAGTCGCACATGCACATGTTCTTGGGGCTGAATCCGGTCGCGAGGAGCAGCCTGGCGATGGCGATGGACGCAGCGCCGGCTCCGATGACTGTGATGTTGGCCTCCTCGAGCTTCTTGCCCACGAGCTTCATGGCGTTGATGGCCCCGGCGACCTCGACGGTGGCGGTTCCCTGCTGGTCGTCGTGCCAGACGGGGATCTTGCAGTCCCTCCTGAGCTCGTCCAGGATGTCGAAGCACTTGGGGTTGGAGATGTCCTCGAGGTTGATTCCTCCGAAGGACGGCGCGATGAGCCTGACGGTCTCGATGATCTTGTCGGGGTCCTTGGTGTCGAGGCAGATCGGGACGCAGTCCACGCCTCCGAGGTACTTGAACAGCATGGCCTTGCCCTCCATGACGGGCATGGCGGCCTCGGG
>CALURX010000103.1 GCA_944323265.1 Candidatus Gastranaerophilales bacterium | reverse complement strand
CCCGGAGGCTCGGCCATGAGTCCATCAAAACAACATGGGATACCTATTCCCACCTTTATCCCGGATCAGACAAAGAACTGGCAAAGGATATTGAGTTGCTAATGCAGAAAGAGGAAGAGGATAGAGAAGACGAATTCTTTATACCAGAGGCGCAGCATGCCACCCCTGTTCCTGGATCCCCATTGGGATCTGTAAGCATGGGAATACTGGCTGCGGCTGAAGCGCACGGAAATGAACATATCCGAAAAAATAATCGGTCCATCTTTCAGAAATACGGTGTTGATATAGCAAGGGACTCGATCTATGGATATAAGCTCGAAACATACCTTGACTGGATCGCTTTCGGAGACACGATTGTCAAGATTATATCCACATTTAAGCCAGCGGAAGATCTTCGTGATTTTCTTCTGGCCATGTTCTCAGATGCTATTTCATCATGCGAGCTTCAGAATGGCAGCCTGAAAGATCTTGATGTTTTTATCGTCAAAACCACCATTCCGAAGTACGAACGAATATACGGAATATCTGGAAAATAGAAGTTTTAACATCACGTTAACATCACGGAGGCATAAAAAATCCCGGGAGCCCAGTATTTACAAGGCTTCTCGGGATTTGCTAATTATTCAAACTCAAGATTCATCAGAGTATTTCTTGTAATTTCTCGTTTATCGAGTACATTTTTTCCGGTATTTTTATCGTTGTTTTTTTATTTCATATATTCCATGTCCATATTAACATCAAAATAACATCACCGTTAAATGTTGTTTTTCCATTCCACGAACCAACATTTTCATACTCTGATATGCTCGGCCGGCTATATTTATAATTTATTCTTTTCTGGAGTCCTTGTCAATCTCTATTACATCCGAGATTTCGCAGTCCAGGACCTGGCAGATCTTATCAATATGCTTCAGCTCAACGTACTGATCCTTCCCCATTCTCGCTAATGTTCCGCTGCTGAACTCTGCCATCTCTCGCAGCTCCGTCTTTTTTATACCCTTTTCGATCAGTGTTTTCCAGAGAGGCTTATACGTTATCATTTTCAATCATCTCCTCCTTCCCTTTTTTATAGAATACAAAACTTCTCTATAATTGTCAATATTTTTTCTAACTTGTTAAATATTTTTTCTAACTTTTTTAATTTTTCCTATTGACACGCCATGTACATATGTTAACATAAAACCACAAAAACAAGAACATACATTCGTAGACGGCGAATGCAAAGGAGGAAAAATCATGTCAGAACTTTTAAGGAATCAGAAATTTGGTGTTGAGGTGGAATTTACCGGAATCACTAGGTCCATGGCGGCCAGAGCCGTACATAGTGTTGTGGGAGGTTCCATAACCGGTCCTCGTAACGATGCATACTATACACGGATCATAACAGATAATCTCGGAAGAAAGTGGAAAGTTATGAGAGATTCGTCTATCTCTCCGATCAGAAAATCAGGGAATGAGGATAGAGATGAATATAGGGTGGAGTTTGTGACACCGCCTCTGCATTATTCCGATATCGAAACTTTACAGACTATAATAAGGAAGTTCAAGGAAATCGGAGGGGTTCCCCACAGCAGTTGCGGAATTCATATTCACATTGATGGAGCGAACCATACGGCAGACTCCTTACGGCGCATGGTAAACTTCATGTACTCAAGGCAGGACATAATATATGAAGCCTTGGGCGTTGAGGATCGAAAAAGCAGTTGGTGCAGACCGATATGTCAGGAGCTGAATACCGCCATGAAAAACCGCAAGGACCCCAGCAAAAATGACATTGAGAAAATTTGGTACAGTGATTCAAACGATGATTATTGCGGTGGCATCAGCTACGAACATTATAATCAAACAAGGTATCACGCGCTCAATCTCCATAGCTTTTTCTCCAAAAGCACGGTCGAGTTTAGGTTATTCAACAGTACATTACATGCCGGAAAAATAAAAGCATATGTGCAGTTTTGCCTCGCTTTGTCGGCGTGGGCGATCGAATCAACAGGTCGCGTCGTTTTTAGAAGCGTTTCCGGATATTCATCCACCCAAAAAGCAACTCTGATGTATCACATATTAACAAACAGACTTGGATTGTATGGGGATGAGTTTAAGACATGCAGATATCATTTGTTAAAAAAATTGAAAGATAATGCTGTAGAAGCTGCAGCTTAATAAATTTGAGGAGGTTTTGATATGAAATTATATGTGGCATACGGAAGCAATTTAGATAAAATGCAAATGAAATATAGATGCCCAGGAGCACGGCCGGTTTATTCCGGCCACCTGGAAAACTGGCAGTTAATATACCGAGGAAGCAAAACCGGAGCATACGCATCTATACGCTACAAAAAGGGATTCCGGGTTCCCGTTGGAATATGGGAAATCACCGCGGACAACGAAAGATCTTTAGATATGTATGAGGGATATCCAAGCTTTTATCAAAAGAAAAATATATATGTTCACCTCGAAGATGGTTCAAGAGTCAAAGCAATGGTATACATCATGCGCTCCGACGCAACTCCGGGAGTCCCGTCCAAACAATACATGCGTACTATATTGCGCGGATACGCAGATTTCCACCTTGATGAAAATTATCTAATCGAATCTCTTATTCGGAATCGGGAGGAAACGGGAAAAGAGAGGGTGTAACCCCTCTCTTCCTCATTTCTTGCTCGTGTCGTTGCAGCGACACTTTTCAAGCGTTTTTTGATTTCCACGCCTCGTATGAGTAATGTTAGATTCCCTGTTCGGTATCCGTACGATCAATTCGTCTAACTCACAGTCCAGTGCTTCGCATATCAGATCTAAATGCTCCAAGTTCACCCTGTCCGCGAGTTCGTGGTACAACTCATTGATTGTGTTCGGACGTATGCCGGTAGCTCGGGCAAGATCTGCCTGCGTCAGCCGCAACTCGCCAAGCTTTTTCGACAGTAAAATCTTTATCATTCGCCATTGCTCCTTCCGCTATAAATTACCATATAATGGTAGTTCATAGTGAGAAATGATAGATTATATCAAATTAGGTTATTGGAGCTTTGGCGAAAAAGTTATACTCTTTTTACATACTCCAGAGCAATCCAACCGGCTCCGCTCTTTAAGCGGCCCCATGTATACCCGCCGGCGCTCTTTGTCTCAACAATGGTATAGACGCCTTTCGGGCAGAATCCGTTCTTCCCGTAGTTCGTTCCCGGACCTTTTCTGATATACAGATCTGAAATGTTGACCTGTACCTTGAAGCTTCCAGATGAAGAGGATCCGCCGGCAGAGGAAGCCGCCGCCCCCTTATAAGTACAGTATGCCTTATCGACATTGATCCATCCTGCCCCGGACTTTAATTTGCCCCATGAGCCGTTCTGAATTTCTGTGATCGTGTACACGCCCTTATCCTTGATGGATCCATTCGTTCCATAATTTGTTCCAGGACCTTTCCGAATATTGAGTTCCGAAACGTTGACCTTATACGTTCCGGTTTTATAAGAAGCGCCAGAAGCAGAGCCGCCGCCAGAAGAACTGCCTCCACCTGCTGAGGCTCCAACATACGAGCAGTAGGCTGTACTGACGTTAATCCAACCAGCGCCTGATTTGAGCTTACCCCAAGATCCGTTCTGGATTTCAGTAATTGTGTAAGTTCCTTTGTCGGTAATAACACCGTTGGTACCATAGTTTGTTCCAGGTCCTTTACGGATGTTGAGATCGCCGACATTGACTTTGTACATACCGGTCTTGTAGTTTCCTGAACCGCCGCCTGTGCTTCCGCCACCGGTTGTTCCTCCGCCGGAACTCCCGCTCAGCTGTGCGGTTACACGGTTTGCCACATCGCCCAGCCTGGAGTACAGCCAATCCCCAGGACAGGATTTATTTGCAAACCAACGATGAACCGTCAATACCATTTCGTTTGATTTCGGACTGTAATTCAGGGCTGTGTTCTTATCCCCAAACCAGAGCAACTTTGTCTTTCCGTTTCTCCGGCAGATATCAACACACAGCGCGATCAGCTTCTCATACACTGCGTTTGTCATGGCATACGGATGTGACATATCGCTTGCACACTCAATCGTTACCGCTCTCTGATCGTTTGCATTACTGGAAGAGCACCAGCTTCTGTTGCATTCATCCACAACAAGCACGACTCTCCCATCCTTCCCGATGCCATAATTGCAGGAAGCCTGGACATTGGAACTATCAAAACATCCTCCAATAGATTCCGCCGAAAGCTGTCCTACTACACAATGGGGAGTAATCCGGTCGATCGCGTGCGTTCTGGCTCCGCTGTGATTAGGACTTTTGACTGTGCAATTTACTAAACTACTGTTACTCATACCTGTATCCTCCTTGTCATACTGTGTTAAGTTCCATCTCTCAATCAGGCTGCAGAGTTTGTCCACATATGAAATATCCGTGGCATATCCGCCCGCCTTAATTATCTCCGCGGCCCTCCGGTAATCTTTCTCTCCAGACAGCCCCTCATATCTCTTCATGCCGCCATTCATAGCACCATTCAAATAGCACGAATGGTCTTTGATGCTCGTAAGAATATCCGGATACTTCCGGAAGTCCGCCGTGATGATGTATACCGTTCCATCCGGCTTCTGCTCATTGGTCTTCTTCGTATACTTGCTTACTCCATCCCAGACGGAATCCCATGTATTTCCGGACAGAGAGCATTTCATTCCAAACAGATTATTTGCGTTGACCGCAAGTTCTGTGCTGCCGTATCCGGATTCCAAGCACGCCTGCGCCACGGTGATGGATGCCAAGATGCCACTCTCGGACATATCCCTGCTCGCCAGCGGACCGATCATCTCAATAAATTCTTTTTCTGTCATGCTTTCTCCTATCTAAAAAAGCGCATGTTGGTCGGCATTTGACCACATGCGCTTTTCATCATTTATTTTGAGAGTTATTTACTTTTCCGTCATCTAAAAGATCTTTGACTCCTTCAAACCATTTCTGCACCAATTTCTCTAATGCGCTTTCCGGGACAAGCATCTGCAGCCATTTCGGAAGCAGTCCCCTGGCCTGCTG
>CALURX010000102.1 GCA_944323265.1 Candidatus Gastranaerophilales bacterium | reverse complement strand
TTATAGAATGAATATTTAAAGTAATATGTAATATATTCTATTGAAAAATAAGAGCATATCGTAGCATATCGTTCGAAATTGAAGCATACAATAATCAATATGATTACGAATACCAAGATAAAAGAGAAAGATGAGCTTGAACAAAGCACATATTTGAATTTGTATTAAGAGATTAATGAAATCTTATTTTACAATTGATGAATTAACATGGAGTACTACTGCTACTATGAATAATATTAATAATACTCCACCTTCATTCATTAAAGAGAATTTACAAAAACTTATCGAATTTCTCAATCCATTAAGAGAAGCATGAGGATCTCCAATTATTATTACAAGTGGATATAGATCTCAAAAATTAAATGATTTGCTTAATGGAAGCTCTACATCAGCTCATTGTGTAGGTTGAGCAGTAGATATGGTTCCACAAAATGGAGAATTAGATAAGTTTAAACAATTTGTTAGAGAATATCTCAAAGACAAAGAATTTGATCAATACATTGATGAACAATCTGGAAATAGTTCTTGAGTTCACTTGGGATTATATCATCCAGATGGCAAACAACAGAGAAAACAATTTCTATTATATAGAAATGGAAAATATAATAAATTAGATTAATAAAAGATAATTTAAAAAGATTACTTAAATATATTAAGTATTTAATTGGTAGTATTTCATAACATGGCACTTAAACCAATTGAAAGTAAAACTAGACTAAATAGTAATCAGTTTAGTTATATTTCTTCTGGTGGTCCAGATTATTATTTGGATAAAGAAACTTCAGAGAATATCAGACCATGGCCAATTAACGATCATCACTTTAATTATATACCTCATGGTGATCGTTATACTTTCTTTTTAAATCAACTTTACACTAATTACTTTTTAATTGATTTGGATTTCTTAGCAGTTGGCAAAACAGCAAGTATCCATTTCTCTACAACAAGTGATTTCTCATTTAGCTTAACTAGATATGGGAATAGACCTAAAGATGTAGATAAAGATATTCACTTATCTGAAAATGCTCAAAAATGAGGTAAAGGAAATATAAGAAATTTAGCTGCATACTTTGAAGAATATCCAGAAGGAAAAGTCCTTGATTTTAACTTTATTATACATAAAACTAAATCATATCAATTAAATGTTGAAGTATATGTTTATGATCCAGATGTTGATAATTATTTTATCACTTTAGATGGAGACGTATTATATACTTTTGACAATGAACTTTTCACTGTACCAATGCATTAATAACTAATTTTATTTAAATATGGCATTTGTTAGTAAATTTACTGGTCCAGAAATTGATCGCAGATTAGCTCAAGGTACATATGACGATGCTGTTGCTGCTGGTTTTACTGGAACTAAAGAACAATTTGACGCTTGGATTGCTGCTTATACTCCAGAAGAAATGGAGAAACTTAATAATAAGCAAGACAAAGAAGATCCAATGCTTGAAACAGAAAATAAAACTGTTGTAGGAGCTATTAATCTTTTGAATAGCGAAAAACAGGATAAAGAAGATGAACGTCTTGCTACTGAATCTAAAATAGTAGTAGACGCTATTAATGAACTTAATACAAGAACTACAGACTTGTATTATAGTAAACAAGATAAAGAAGATTCAGGTTTAGCTACTGAACAAAAAACAATAGTTGGGGCTATTAATGAGTTAAAACTTGAACTTCAGGATCAAGACTCTCAGAAACAAGATAAAGTTGATGATGGTTTTGTTACTAATGATAAATCTGTAGTTGGAGCGGTAAACGAAATTCATAATGAGCTTGATACTCATGTTGCTGATTATAACAAACATGTAGATGAATATGAAGTATTTAAGGCAGATACTGAAAATACTCTTAATTCTCATTCTACACAAATTGGTCAGTTAACTCAAGAGAAACAAGACAAAACAGACTTTAATTTAGCTACTGAATCTAAAACTGTAGTTAGTGCAATTAATGAAAATTATGCTGCAATTAATGCTGAAGTTACTAGAGCTGTAGCTGAAGATGCTCGACTTGAAGAAGTTAAAGTACCTTATACTGATATTTCCGATAGTTCAAATCCAGATAGAAAAACTATTATGCTTAAAAATCATGATACATTATCTGGATATGGAACTGATGGTACTACAGCATATAATCTTGCTATGGTATCTAAATGAGATAAAGCAGATTTTGGAGCTGCTGGAATTCCAATTAACTTAAATGGATCTGAAACACATCCAACTTATAACGATAAAGAAGAACTCGCTTTTGTAAGTGAATTAAGTGGAGAAACAGGTAAATTAGCAGAAGATATTAAAACTCTTAACGAGACTGTTGCTACAGTTAATCAAAACTTAGCTGATAGTGTTTCTGCACTTAACAAAAATATGGTAGATGGATTTAATACGCTTAATGGTGGTATAAATAATGAAATTCGTCCTGCTATTGAAAAGAACGCTAAAGATATTGGTGTAGTTAATGAAACTTTAACGGCTGATATTAACTATTTAAAGCCAAGAGTTACAACACTTGAAAGTCTCCAAATAGTTAAAGTTGATACTGAATCTGAAAATTATTCAGCGTCATATGAACTTCAAGATGCTACTGGTAAAGTTTATGGTCAGAGAATCAATATTGCAACTGCCAATTCAGAAATTGAGAAATTAAAATCTGGAAAACAAGACACTCTTGTAAGTGGCGAGAATATTAAGACTATAAATGGAACGTCTATTCTCGGTAGTGGTGATATAACAATTGAAACAGGATCTTCTGAAGTTACTTGGGATAATGTTACAGGAAAACCAAGCTTTGCAACTGTAGCAACTAGTGGTTCTTATTCTGATTTAACTGGAACTCCAGACTTATCTGGTTATCAAACTAAATCAGATGATACTTTAACTACAACTGATAAAACAGTAGTTGGAGCTATTAACGAGCTTTTAACTAAAATACAAGAACTTGAGACTAAGAATCAAGAATTAGAATCTAGATTAACTGCTTTAGAAGGTAGTAATTAATATATAAGGGAGTTGAGATATACTCCCTTTTAAATATTTTAATATGATATTTAAAAAATTATTAAATAATTCAATTCCTAAACCCATTCTCCATTATGATTTTAGTGAGATTGCAGATAATAAATGTCCAAATAAAGGAAGTTTAGGAAGTGATTATGATTTACAGATTGAAGGAGACAGTGTTAGACCTCCATTTAAATCTAAAGGATACCCATTATCATTATGGTATTTGTCTAGTTATACAACAGAAAACACAGAAAATATTTGAAGTTTTTCTTGAGATTTGTTATATCCTGGAGGAAGTCCAACAAGTGGAGAGTTTGGATTTGAAGTTTTAGTTCAATCTGAAATTTCATTTGGATTATACGTAGAAAACATTAACTTTAAAACTGGTATGTGGCAATTAGTTTCCGGACATCCAACTGGAGATAGTTCTGTTGAAATTGGGCCACAAATGCCGTTAGTTGCTGGGTGAAATATTATCACATTAAATACAACTGGGGTTTCTGATCCATATTTAAGAATTATTCCTGAATCTAATACAGATACTAATTTTGGAGGAACAATATTAACATTAAAACAAACTCCAATCTTTGATAATTGCTTTGTAACTGGAAATGGAGTTTATGGAAAATTAGCAGATGGTATTAGTTTTGTGTTTAATAAAGATTCTGGATTTAGTACAGTAGCTGTAAGAGAGCCACTTCCAAATACTTCTGGAATTATTACTTGAGCTAAAGATGATAATACTCAACAATCATCTTCTTTTGAAAGTACTGTTTCTGATACTCAACTAGAAGTATCTTCGTTTGGATATAATAACAATATTTTAGATTATTATGGAGATAATTCTATTAGTTATGGAACATCTAAGTCTTATAATGGAAATACGATTGTTAGAGGAACTGTTACTGATACAAACGATAAGCAATTTTTATTAGGAGCATGAGTTAATGACTTTGTAGATTTACCAGAAATAGCAATTAAAAATTCTGCTCAACGCGAACTTCTTATCTGAAATCGAGACTTAACTGATTCTCAACTTCAAGAATATATATCTAAAAATATAATTCCAATTCCAGAAGTTTATTATGATGTAGATAAACAACAAGCATTAAATACTGATGATGGAAAAAGATATTTAATAGATTATAGTGGTCATGGACATCACGGTGAGTTAAAGAATTTTACTTATACTGATCCTGTTTGAACACAAATCTCATTTAATATTTCTAGTGATTATCCATCATCTGGTGGAGGAAATGATTATGATGTTGAAAATTTATCTACTGGACATACTACTATTTTTAAGGTAAATAGTAAGAATCCTAATGCACAAAATCCAAATATTATTGATCGTCCGTTTGGTATATTTAACGGATATGAAAAGAAAATTACCATAGCGATTTCTGGTTTAGCTGATGGAGAACAACTTATATTTTATTCTACAAATTCTAGTGTTTCTGTTACTCAAACACTTAATAATGGAAATAATACGATAGATTTATCTAATGTTTCTAATCAAAACTTAAGTGGATATTTTGTTATAGCTCCATTATCTGGAGAAACATTATCTTTTACTAATCCGATATATATAGTAGTTTTCCCATTTTTTAATGAAATATCTGCTAATGGATGGGGATATCAACAGTTACCAAATTTAGATTCGTGAGTTGAACAAAATACTTCTATTATATCTAAAAATAAAGTTAAATTAACTGGAACTAATGGACATTATGATAGTTTAACTTATTCTATTTTGCCAATCTATCATGATAACAGTATTGCTGTATTTTCTCCATTTAAAGCAAGATTTAAAGTAGAAACAACTAGAGAATCTGGACAAATTGGATTTGCAGCAGATGGTCGCGTACAAGCTTCTGGGTCGCAAGTTGTTAAAGGAGCGTATATTTCATATATTGATAATGGATATGTAAATGTTGATTTTCCTGGTTATATTTGAGATATATCTAATTTAGAAATGACAACTGATCCATATCTTTATTGTTATCCATCTTTAAATAATAATTCTATTATTGAGCAACTTCCAGTTCAAGAATATTTAACTATGAATGGAGATCTCAATAATCAGATAGATATAAATTCTGAAGATACGTATCAGACAATTTTAGTTGATATGGAAGTTTCTGAAGGTGGAGAATCAGAACTAAATAATTATAATAATAATTTAACTAACTATATTAATTTCTCTCCTTTATATAGAACAAGTAAATTATATAAATATTTGGCATTTAAAGAGAATTTAACAGATGATCAGATTCAATTAGCAATAGATAAATATGGATTTAAATATCCATTACAATTAGTTTTTAATAATGATTTTAATAACGATTTTAAATGGAACTAAGTCAAATTACAGAATTAATTAATTCTACTATTACTACTAACGGCACAAATCAAATCACAGGACAAGCTGTTAATAATGTGTTAAACACAATTGTTAATAAAATGAGTGATTACGAATATAATAATTTGTGGTATGGAGTAGAAAGAGATATGTCTTCTAGTGATTCATCTTATACCAGAATTGGAAATATGGATCTTCATAGATCATTGCCAATTCATAATAGAATAAAAGGATGCTTACTTAATGATGACGGTGTTGTAATTAAATATTTAAATGATGAATCTTGGGAAAATGAAATTCTTGATGGATCTCAAGGACAAGTAATGGTTGAAATTCCCGGAGCTTACTGGAAATTTGAAATCGAAGGAACAGTTTATAGAATTAAAATTTCTGAGTTTCCACTTGAAGGTTTTACTTATCATCCAACTAAGTATGTAGGAGCATATGAAGCTGCTTTAAATAGAACTGAAAATAAACTTGCATCAGTGGTAAATACTACTGAAGCATATCGTGGAGGTAATAATCAGAGTGAATGAGATGGAACATATAGAAGTTTGTTAGGTAGGCCAGCTACTTCAATTACTAGAACAAACTTCAGAACTTATGCTAGAAATAGAGGTGATTATCATTGGAATATTTATACGTATGACGTTCATTTAGATATTTACTGGCTTTATACTATAGAATATGCTAATACAAATTGTCAATTACCTTATAATGCAGAATTAACTTCCGAAGGTTTCCATCAAGGAGGGTTAGGAGCTGGAGTTACTAACTGAAATTGAGATTCTTGATCAAGTTGAAATGGAAATAACCCATTTGTTCCGTGCGGAGTTACAAATAGTTTAGGAAATGGAACTGGTGTTGTAAATTATACTATAAAAGGTACTGATGGAGTTTCAGATATTTATACATTTTCCATACCAAGATATAGAGGTATGGAACTTTTATATGGACATATTTGAAGTTGAGGTGATGGATATAATATCTTAATAGAAGCTGATGGGGTTGGAGATTCCTCTTCTAAAGCGTATATTTGTTTAGATCCACAATTATTTGCAGATGGAACTTCTGATAATTATACATACGTTGGAAATGAACCTAGAACAGAAGGATACATAAAAGAAATTAACTTTGATATTAATGGAAATTTTGTCCCAAAAACTATTGGAGGTGGTTCAACTACATATTTCTCAGATTACTATTATACTAATATTCCTACTTCTGATTCGTCTTGAAGGGCGCTTTTGGTTGGTGGTGACGCGGATGACGGGGCTTGGGCGGGTCTTGGTTGCTTCGATTCCCGTAACT
>CALURX010000101.1 GCA_944323265.1 Candidatus Gastranaerophilales bacterium | reverse complement strand
AAAGCAAAACATAGTTTATCTGGAGAATGATATATAAATAACGACTTTACTAAAACAGAAGATAAAGATTTAACTATTAGTAACATCGCTGATATAATAAATATTAATAATATATATTTATCAGACAATATTGCAAGAAATGTTTATACAAACAGAAATGCTGTTAATCAAATATATTATAATTATGATACTAATTTTTATGGTATTCAGTTTGAGGCAAATCCGGTTATTTCTTATTTAGGACAATCTGTTCCAAATATAGATTTTTCATTATGAGGTGGAAAAGATTATACAATTACTTGTGATCTTAAAAATGGAAATGACGTTGTATTCTCTAAAGTATATGATAATGATAATTCTTTTTATGATGATCCAGAAAATAATATTATCTATCCAAATCTATCTTTAACTATGACTCCAGAGTATATTTGAAATCCTATTGAAATTTCTGGATCTAGAAATTATGCAGTAAATACAGCAAGTAGGTATAATTATAATCTTGAAGTTGCAGGTATAGATGCAACAGGAATTAATATAGCTGGAAGAAATCTTGGTAGTAACGGAGAATTAACACTAGACGGAGATGATGGAGGTACATTCTCAAATAAACTAGCACAAGTAATAGATGGCGGTGGTTTTATGACTGGAACGTTAACATTATATGATTATGTTGGTGGAGGACTTAGAAAAAAATCTAACGATACCTTCATTCATGTAACAGATGGTTTTAGTTTTAATGTTGTCACGCACGCGTTTATGAGTAATAGTAATAGTGATAATAAAGTTCCAGTAACAAGGACCGGAATTTGAGGAAAAACATTAAATTCGGGTAGAAGTGGGTTATATCAACTTATTTTTATTCCATATAAAGGCTCTTTGAGTCATTTAAATGAAATTCTTCCTTCAATAAGATATAACGTAGTTAGTGATACATCATCTACATATTATATATTAACATTAGGTCAAATATCTGAAGAAACGAGTTTAGAATTAATTATTACTAGGTTTGATCTTGTATACAAAATGACTAAACAAAATCTTAAATATGGAAAGGATATAAATGAATTTAATTATTTAAACGGAGATTGAACTACTTTTTTAAATGCTTATAAAAATATTAATAGTGCAGAATTGGAATATACTATTCTTCCAAAACAAGAATTCGTACAAGAACTTATAAAAACGGTAAGAAATAGAACTCTATCTGATATTGCTCCAAGAAGTATTTTGTTAGGAACTAATGAAATATATAAAAATTTAGTATCTACAATTAATAAATGAATTACTCAACCTTGTGAAGATAATGATTCTAACTGTGGATGAAATAATACTCCTATTCCAGAAACATCAACCGAATCTGGATTTTTTGTAGATTCTTCATATGGAACTAATTGGAGCGACAAACCAGACGGATCTGGAGATACACAAGCAATGAAAGCATTAAAAAATATTTTGTATATAGATCCTAATAGAACATTTAATACTAATAATGTTAGAATAAATAATGGAAATCAAACATTAACTGCTGCAAGAGCAAGACAAGATGGAAGTAGTTATTCAGATAATACAGCAAAATTTCAGTTTTCGTTTTTCCAAGAACTTGAAGGATTTAGCAATTAATGGCAACTTACGAAATTAAAGTATATAAATATAATCAAGAAGGAGATTTAGCACATGAATATCGACCATTAAGAAATTTAAAATTAGCTGATCAGACTAATGATATTGATGGTAATACTGTTCAACCTAAAGATTTAGGTGACTTTGTTACTACAGAAATTCTAGTTAAATTAAATAAACCGTTAGATATTGAATGTCAACCTTCTTACGATGGAACAGTAAATCTTATTATTAATGACGATGAAAATCCACCTCGTATAATTAATACTAGATTCTCTGTTATAGAAGATAATAGATATAGAATTATTAATAGAAATCAAGAAGAACAAACAAATATTTATAATGAAGGATATGTAGATAGAGAATCTAGATTATTTAGAAATATTAATAGAATTCCTAGAATAACTTTGACTTCTGTTAATTCTTATGGACAATTAAAAGGAGGAAATTATACTTTCTATATTAAATATGGAGATAATGATTATAATAAAACAGATATAGTTGCAGAATCAGGACAAATAAGTATATTTAAAGGAACTATTAGTAAACCTAATACTATTTCTGGAACTCTCCAAGACGAAAGAACAGATAAAGCTATATCTTTAACTATAAATAATATTGATACTTCTTTTCAAAAAATATATCTTTTTTATTCTCGTGAATATTGTGATATAAATGGAACTCGTACTTCCGAGGTTGCAATGATTAAAGAACCTTATGAAATTACGAATACTACTTTAAATATTTCTATTAATGGATTTGAAGATATAGGAACTCTAAATGATGAAGAGTTAAATATACAATATAATATAGTAACTGCTGTAAAGACACAAGCACAGGTTCAAAGTATGTTATTTTTTGGGAACGTGCAAGATGTTCATTTAAATAATATAGATCTACAAGCATTATCTTATTATATACAAGTTTCTCCAATTCAATCTGCCGAATCGATAGGTTGCTTGACTACTGAGTATACTAAACAAGAAAATGATGATATAGATCAAGTAGAATATTATAATCCTATGAATATATATTATCATCTTGGGTACTGACCAGACGAAATGTATAGAATTGGAATTGTGTATATAATGAAAGACGATTCTTTATCAGCAGTATTTAATCTTAGAGGATGTGAATTTAACTCGTTAAATCAACTTAATATTGATCCAAACGAACATTGATATGATGAGGATAGAGATCCAAACAATCCTATTGAAGATTGAGCTATTAATTATCTCCCAAAAGAAAAATGAATGACTAACTCAAGCACTTATTCTAACACAATGGGAGTATTTAAAATGCCTAAAGAAGAAGAATTTCATATTCAAACTTCTACTGAAACAAAACCTCTTGGATTAAAAATGACTTTTCCAGATAATATTTGGAGAAAACTTAAATCTCTTAATGTTAAAGGATTTTTCTTTGTAAGACAAAAAAGAATTCCAACAACATTATGCCAGGGATTATCTGTTGGCGTTGATAGAGCTTGCTATATTCCTATGATGTATATTGGAAGCCCTAACGATTATATTAACAATCCAACTCATGGGCCTTATTTAGCTGAAAGTTTTATTAATAATAATGGAACCTTAACAACAGAGTTTAATAATAGAAAACAATGAACATACAATAAACAAATTTCAGGCTTACTTTGTGTAGATGCTTATATAAATCCAACTTTACAATCTACTTTTGATGGATCTGAATTTTATTTAGAACATTATAAACAATGTAAAATTGGAGATTCATCTAATAGATATTTTCAGGCAATTCCGTATGATGGAACACCTACTGATGGATGAACCGCTGATGGAATAAATTCTACTAGTGGGCTTATTTATCTTAATGATGATGTTCCATTTAAATTTTTAAACGAGCAAAGCTATTCTACAAGAGTTGGAGCAGCAGAAGAAGTAAAACAAATTGGGTTTTTAGGTACTACTAGTTATAATGCTGGTGCTAGAAATTTAATTAGAGGAGTGTTTACTTCCTTTATTGGAACTACTTCTAATCTTACTGATAGTTCAATATATAGTATTAAAATACAAAATTATTCAAGAGTATTTTTAAAACAATATTTTGAAATTAGGGGAAATGATAACTCCCCATTCTTTGCAATTTCTGATAGATATGAAATTGAAAATATCGAAACTAAAGCAGATTATACATGTTTTAGAGGAGATTGTTATACTTGTACCGTAACAACAAGACTTCAAAGAAACTTTATTGATTCTGATGTACCTGTAAATAATACAATTGTAGAACCAGATACATGGAAAAATAATTATAATGGATACAATACCACTGAAGAAGAAGCTTGGTTATCTATAAATAGAGCTGATATAAATTCAGTTCCAATTGGTTCTTGAGTTACCTGAAAGTGTTTATCAAATTATAATCTTGGAATTAGATCTGTTGATTCTACGAATGTTGAAGAAATGGCGTTAATGGGCAATCCAAGATCTTTCTATCCTTTATCTGGATATTCTGCTTCAGTAGGTAATAAACTTGCGGAATCAACTAAATATAACGATGGATATTCTTCTACAGTAGGACGTAAACGTTATTTAGGATGAGTTGATGTTCCATATGAAAAGGATATGTTTGATAATAGAATTATGTTTTCAAATATTCAACAAAACGATGCATTTAGAAATGCATATAGAATATTTCAAGGTTTATCATATAAAGATATAGATAGACAATATGGCGGAATCGTTAAAATGATTTCTTGAGGACCAAACATTTTATGTGTATTTGAACATGGAATTTCAATTATTCCAATTAATGAAAAGGCTCTAATGCAAACTACTACAGGTCAATCTATACATATGTATGGAGCTGGGGTTATTCAAGATCAATTAACGGTAATTTCTCAAGATTATGGATCTATTTGACCTGAATCAGTAATAAGAACTCCTATTGGAGTATATGGAGTCGATACATATGCTAAGAAAATTTGAAGATTCTCCAATGAAAAAGGATTAGAATTAATTTCAGATGCTAAAATTCAGAGATTCTTAAACGATAACATAAATCTTAGAGAAAAAGATAAATACCCGATTATAGCATTAAAAAATGTTAAATCTCATTATAATAACTATAAAGGAGATATAATGTTTACGTTTTATAATGATAATACAAACACAGAATGAAACATATGTTATAATGAGCGATTAGATAAATGAATAACTAGATATTCTTGAATTCCACTTTATTCAGATAACGTAAATAATATTTACTGTTCTTTAGATAAAAAGCGAGCTGAAATTTTAGCTTATATATATGATAATTTAAATACTACCAGTGGTTTAACTACTAATTTTATAGATAAAAATACAGAAAATCAATGAAACGATAGGAATTCTAATCTCATTATTCCATTAAAAATGGTTGGATCTACATTTTATAATAGATATGAATTTAAAATAGAAAAAGTAGAGTCTTCTTATATAAATTCTAATGGAGAAGAAATATTTATAGAACTTCCATCTACGCAATATTCTGTTACTTCTTATCAACAAGCAGAAGCTTCTACTGGTAATCATGGATCCTTTACTTTAAATAGTACAGCTTCTACTTATACAGACGATTCTGGAACTCATACTTTATATTATTGAAAAATAAGTTTAGCTGTTACTCCTTACGCTATGTCTGATGCAGGGCAAACGTTGATTGGAAATACAACTTATGAGGTAGTAGGAATAATAGTTAATTATGATAATCTAAATACTACGGAAAAAGAAGAATATAAAACTATAATGGAAAACGGTTTTTATGTTCATGGTAGAGCTGGTATATTTGATGAAATAGACTACTTTGATGAAGATAGAGAAAATAATATACTTCCTACTAAATGGTATGGAAAACAAGAGCCATTTGAGTTTGAGTTTGTAGTTAATAATGCTGTTGGGGCACATAAAATATTTAATGATTTAGTTATTATCTCCAATAAAGTTCAACCTACAGATATTGAATTTGAAATAATTGGAGATGTTTATCACTTTAACAAAGCAGGTATATTTTGATCTAAAGAAACAGGAGATCCAAATAAAGAATGAAGTGATAAATATAATCCTGCATTAATATACGCTGAAACTGGAACAAGAGAAACTTGAGCTGGTCCAATTAAAGTAAAAACATCTCAAAATTTTGATAATAATGTTTCAATTAGATGAGATCCTATTCTTAATCAATATATGATAGATATAAATCAAGAATGTAAAAATATTAAAGAATGAGGCCGTCTTAAAGGAAATATTCAATATAAAGAAGATGCTTGATATTTAAATATAGAACCAATTAAGTTTTATAAAAAGACTAAAGAAATTCCAGAAACAGGAAGTATAGATAATGTTCCAGAAGTAGTTAAAGAAGATATTAATTCAACTCGCATTAGAGATAAATGACTTAAAATAAGAGTTAAATATAGTGGAAAAGATTTGGCTGTAATTACGGCTTTAAAAACAATGATGACTTTAAGTTATTCTTAATATGGCATACGATAATTTAAGAAGCATGTTTTCTGCTATTCAGGCACAAAACAATATTCCGTCTTTTCAAAGTTCACTTACTCCTTTTCCAAATAGTACTTTAAGAATGACTTTACCTCAATTTCAAGCACCTAGTTTTAATTCACAAATGTTAAATTATCAGGATTATCAAAAACAACAAAGTTTAGACCAGTTTGGAAGTTATGCTAATCCGAATGGTTTAACATTTAAAAGTGCGGCTGATGGCTCTACGAAATTTATGTCAAGTAGTAGAGCTAATCAACCTGCTTTAGATCTTCCAGAAGTAAATAATGGATTACAAGGTGGAGTTTCTACTTTAAATAATCCCCAAGCTAAATCAGCAGGACTTACTCCATCGAATAACAATATAATTGGAAAAATTAGTGAAGGAAATAAAGCTACCGGATTACAAGCTGTCACTAGTAAGTTAGGCTCATTAAACGCGAATCCTATAGCAGGTATAGCTAGTCAAGTGGCAGGTGGATTAAGGGATTTAACTGAGCAAGATGTTGAATATACAGGAAAAACATCAGAAACTTTGAACAATATTTCTGGTATGGTAGAAAACATAAATGCTCAAATTAATCCTTTAGGAAATGCTGCAAATCAAGCTGGAGCTGCAATTGGAAATTTAATTGGAGGAACTAAAGATAGAGTTAAAGGGGCTGGTTCTGCTGCTGTAGATACAATATCTTCTGTAGCTTCTAATTTTGGTCCAATTGGAATGGCTGTTGGAGCTGCCTTACAGTTAATAAATGGAATTGGAGGTAAAAGAGTCGATTCTTTAACTGATATGACATCTGATATTACTGCTTCAACTGGTAGTGGATATTCTGGAAGTGTAGCTTCAGTTCAAGAATCAATTGATAAGTATTCTAATAAAAAAGCAGGTTTATTTGACTTTGGATTTGCTAAAAAAGGAAATGCAGCTATTGATGAAGCAGAAAGAAAACAAAATACGATGTTAGATATAGGTAGATATCAAGATTTACGTAAATCAAATACAGCTGCTGCAGACTTAGCTCAGCAAAATTTTAATAAATATAGTGGAAATAATGGAATGTATACTACCGTAGGTAAAGAAGGTATGAAGATTCCAAATATAGAATGAGCAAGACAAACATTAAGACCAAATAAACAAGATTTAACTAAATTATTGAGTAAGTTTCAGAAGGGAGGTAAATTAGGAACTCCAGGTATAGAATCTAATGTAATTGTTGAAGGAGCTTATCATGCTCATA
>CALURX010000100.1 GCA_944323265.1 Candidatus Gastranaerophilales bacterium | reverse complement strand
GTACGAACCGTGCCGTCATAACGCTGACCGACAAGGGCAGGAGGGACGCGGAGCACATCCGCGACCTCAGACGGGAACTCCAGTCCTGATCCCGCCCACAAACACTTTAACCACGGGGCGTCGGACCTCCGGCGCTCCGCTGTGTTTCTTCTGTAACAAAGAGGTTCTCACTCGACCCCGAGGACCTCCCTCATCGTCCTCCCGTCCTCGGCCACCCACACGTCCAGCCCGCAGTTGTTGGATCCGAGGATCACGGACGCGGCCTCTTTGAAGGAGTCCGCCCTCCAGTCCTCCTGGAACACGCGGTAGATCGTGATCTTCCTGTCCCTCAGGGCGTTGCGCCTGGTCTCGATGATCCCCTTGGGGACGCCCAGCCTGTTCACAAGCTTCGAGCCCTTCAGTACGAGGAAGCCGTCGGGGACGAGCATGCCAGTCGCCATGACCTCCTTGCGGTAGGTGAGCGTGAATACGATCCGATAGGCATCCTCGTCTTCCATGGTTGGATGAGGAAGTTGGAGGACTTAAGAGGTTCGTTTTTCCTACGTGGATTAGAGCACTGCCAAAGCGTCCGGACGCTTGGAATCATTGTGGATGCTCGGAAATCCAGCGACCCGTTTAAGAACGGTTTCGTTCCGCATCACCACTGTCCGTTTCCCCGCTTAAACCCGCCCCGTCCCGGTTGACGACCGTCCGTACCCCGTCTGCACGTCGGGGACGGACGAAGTTGATACCATGGTAGCAAGCAAGAAGAAGACAACCAAGGGAAGGGCCGCCGTCCGCTCCTCGAGGTCACCTAAGGCCGCTCCCGATGACCCCGTGGTCCTTATCACCGTGGAGCACGGGGGCATGGAGGTGGAGAAGTACTTCACCACCCTGTCCCGCGTCGAGGATGAGTACGGCAACTACCACGTCGGCGGCACCGTCTGGGGCCAGAACTTCGCCAGCATCAGCGACGAGGTCAGGGCCACCGGACGTTCGGCGCTGGACACCAAGTACCGCTCGGTGTATGTCGAGGCCGTCACGCCCGAGAACGTGGGCCGTCTCACCAGTGGGACGATGGGCAGCATCTCGTACGAGAGCGAACCTGATGGGTTTTTCGACGATGTGGACGAGTATCTCGAGACCGGCAGGTCCCCGGAATACGTCCGCGACTTCGTGACGGTCACCGACGGGAAGCTGGCCGAGAACGGGTACACCGCATCCGAGATCAGGGCTGCGAGGGAGGCCCAGAGGAATGGGAACCTCTACCCCCTATACGAGATGTGGAAGGAGGCTTGGAACCCGAAGAACACGCCTTCCGAGATCTACCCCGTGCTCGAGGCACTGGGCGTCCCGAAGAGGCTGTACGACCCGAGGGCAAGGTCCCGCGCCGGCTCCAGGTCCGTCAGGGCCTCCGGCAAACCCGCTCCGAAGTCGAGGTCTCCCACGAGCAGATCACCCGCGAAGAAGGCTCCCGCCAAGTCGAAGTCTCAGAAGATCCCCGGAAAGAAGCTTCGAGACGGCTCCATCGAGGTCCCGGAGGGGGCGGTGACATGCCTTCCCGACGGGACCCCGCTGGAGTGCGACGAGTGCGGATCGGGTGACTGTGACCTCTGCGTTGTGGAGCCGACTGGTTCCTGGCGCTGCAGATGCTGGTCCTGCGGGAACTGGTTCTACGAGTACCCTCAGAGAAGGTCCTGAAAACACATTCGGAGGGGCACACGCCCCTTCCTGATTTTACTTGGTTCTGTCAGAATCAACCGAGAATGCCATAGAATACGTCTTCGACGGATTGTGGTTTAAGAACGGTTTCGGAATCCATCGTCCCTATCCGAGGAAGACTGCTTGAAATCACCTCCCCATAGAGGATTCAGGAACTCGGATGGTGACATCCGAGGAGAGACCGCCATGATGTAAGGGTGGAGTTCCCCGCTACACTCCTATGGCTCCGTCGGAAGACGGAGCGAAGTCTCTGAAAGAGACACAATCCCTGATGGATCATGGCGGAACGATGTAGACGTCGACATCTCCGGTATCGGAGACTTCGGTCTCGATAAGGTATCCGCCTTTGTGTTCGGTCGAAAGATACATCTTCTCACCTCCTCACCGCTGGGGCGGGGTTTGCCCCCGCGGTGCACTTCTGTTACGATTTCGCGGGTTCCCCTTTATAATAGATTTCAAAATGTACTCGTTAACGAGGCATCTAGACCTCGGAACGACGGAAGGCTTTAGACCATCCCGATGATGCGACTTCGCTGGGGTTGCATGAGCGGGGAAGAACAACGACCAGTCTCGAAAAGGAAACGCTGTCCGTATCCATTGTGTCCTTCCTGGGAGGATCCAGACAGCCCGGACCCGGTACTTCGCGAAGCAGGGTCCTCAAGAACGGAAGTTGTGTCCGCATCTACCAGTGCCGCATCTGTGGTCGTCGTTATTCGGAACGTACGGATTCGATCTACGCCCGTACGCGCTACCCTCCCGAACTCATCGAATACGTTCGTCATCGCCTGTCCTCTGGACAATCTGTTCGTTCAGTGGCAGCTGATATCGGCGTGTCGCCATCCACAGTTCAACGCTGGAAGAAACGCGTATCCCCGATCGAGGAGGAGCTGAACAGCAGGTTGTGGTTCCTCGGGGACGGGAGATACCTGTTGAGCCCTGCTGGATCAGTTTCGACAACGTCGGATAACCCAGATAGTGAGAAAGAATCTGAGGATGATTCTCGATTCAATACATGAACAGATTACTGTCCTACACCCCCAATTCCACATTCGATTCGACCTGAATTCCAGACATGATGTGCTTCCACATTCCGGGAATTCTTGAATATTCGATGTGGTCGCGCCCGCGCACCCGCGCGACTAGGGCAAAAGAAGCAGAATCTCGAAAATCCCCCGTTTCCTACCCTCGTGGTCGCTCGCGCACGCGACCCCCTCTCACCGGAAATCCCATCGTGGCACATCCTCCACCCCGTCCCGGTTGCCCTCCGACCACCGTTATAAAAGCGGTTTCCCTTTGAATCATCCCACCGCCAATCCGCCTTCTCCCATTCAAGAACGCCGCCTCCGAATGGTCACGCAACAATCGCGTGCGTGCACGCGGGACCGGAATAACATGTCGTTCGCCTGCATCGGAGGGGTCTGATGGATCCCATTCTGTCAACGCTCGTAGCCGTCTGCGCCTCGGTGGCGGGTCTCTTCGTAGGAGCGTGGGACAAGCGCAGGAGCTAC
>CALURX010000099.1 GCA_944323265.1 Candidatus Gastranaerophilales bacterium | reverse complement strand
GGGGGTTCTTGGGATTCGTATAATCGTCATCCTCATACGTGCCCTTGTCGTTCGGATAAACCGCGTCATAATTGGCTTTGGCCGCCTGATAAAGGTCTTCAATGGTGTGGATGTCGTGCGCCGCAAAGACCTCGTCGGTCTCCACCAACGCGGAGAACCGCTTCATGCGCGTCCCCACGAAACGCAAGGTATAGTCCGTGCCGCCCGTGGTCACCGTCATGTCTTGGTTCACGGAATCCGCCCCGCAGGTATAGTTCGGGTCAATGTAAGGCGTACGCAAGGTATCGTCCAGCTCGGTCAGGCGCAATGCCTCGCAGAACAACGAGATGTTCGGGTCTTCCATCATCACGTCGGGCAGATAGTCCGACTGCGGCACAATCATCTTGTCCAACGTGTGTACCACGCCGTTTTCCACGGAGTCGTCCCGAACGACAAGCCGTGCCGTCTTGTTGATGTAATACACGACCGCATTGTTGTTCACCTCGTCGGTGTCGCACGAGAACGTCAGGTTGCGCCCGTTCATGTTCGCCGTGGGGATGTTGCCGTCAATCAAGTCCATCGTGAAATAGGCCACCTCGTCGATGATGTGGTTCCACGAAATCGTGTCGCACTCCTCCTTGGACAACTGGTCCACGCTGTTCAGCCCGCGCCCGTGGAGGTATTCCTCCACCGCCGCGTTGTTGGGCGCAAGCACCGTGTAGCTGCCGTAAGTGGCCAACGTGCCATAGAGGCCGGAGCGTTGCAGGATGGCCACGAAATCGCTGAACTGGTCGGAACGGTTCTGGAGGTAGTCGCTCGCCATCTCCCCCGTGAAGGTGTAGTAGTTCTCGGCCAAAGGCTCATCGGAACAGGAGGCCATGAAAGCCGGCACGGCCAACAGCCCCAAGACAAGCCGCATCAATATCTTATCTATTCTTTTCATAACGCTTATTCGGTTGTGGTTATCGATTCATTTTCATAAACCGGGTTCTGCACCAGGTTCGGGTTGGCGCGCAACTCGTCCTCATGATAAGGATAATACAAGGCATCGGGAGAAGCTAGGCGGATGCGCAGGGCGGAGGTGTTCTGCTCGAACTTGCCGATGACCTTGTCCACCATGCGGGTGTTCGACCCTTCGCGGCGGCACAGGCGCACCAAATCGAACCACCGCTTGCCTTCGAACATCAGTTCGCGCTGGCGTTCGTCCAGCACCAGGTTCTCCATGTTCAACTTGGAATCGCCGTATTTGGCATACTGCAAGGTATCGGGTCCCGTCCGCTCGCTGTTGGCCCGTTTCCACACCGCAATCACACAGTCCCAGGCCGAACGGAAGTGACGCTCCTGGTTTCCCGCGTCAATGCCCGCCAACTGCACCTCGGCCTCCGCCTTCATCAACATGACGTCCGTCAGACGATAGACAATCCAATTGGCCGTATTAGAGCCGCGAGTCTCAAACTTGGCACCCTCAACAACAACTGTCCCGTTGTTATTCCTGAACGACACATCGTCATACACATACTTGCGAATGCCTGTGCCTCCGTTTCTCTCAATGTTCTCAAACACCCGGTTGTCGGTCGGGTCAAAATAGACATTGTTCTCCGACGCTATCTCGGAAGTAAGGTAAGAGGGCGTGGCCAACTGCCCTGCGTTGACAGTATTTTCACTAGGAGTATTGGCATACAATTCCTTCACTGCCAAATTCTCCCTTTGAGTCGTACCGTCCAAGAAGCTCAATTCGAAAATGCTCTCAAAGGAATTGCCCGTGCCGAAAATCTGGCTGTAAGCCTCCCCTGAGGTGACCACGTTCCTCGGCCCTTCGGAAATCAGCGGGAACACACCATAAAGCTCTATGTCCGGCGAACTTTGTTCCAACAGGATTTCCTCGTATTCGTCCTGTTTGGACTTGATGATCATGTCACAGTAATCAATGCACTTCTGGTATTCGCCTTGCCACAGGTACATGTCGGCCAGCAGCGCATAAATAGCATTGCGCGTGATACGGTTGACATTGTCCACCGGATTTTTCCCATAGGTCGGCTCGATGTAGGAACGCACGGCATCGTCCTTCACCGCTTCCAAGTCGGCAATCAGGTGGGCCAGCACCTCCTCGAAAGAAGAAGGGGGCACCTGATAGTTCTGCCCGTCGTCGATGGAAGGCTCCGTCACGTAGGGCACATCGCGGAACGTGCGAATCAGGTAGAAATAGCAGAGGGCACGAAGAGCTGTCACCTCGGCGATGTTCGCCCGCAGCTCGGACTCCGTGTAATTGGGGTCAATCTGTTGCACCGAAGGCGCATAATGGATGACCGTGTTGCAACGGTTGATGCACTGGTAGAACGCATCCCACTTGGCATAACCGTTGGTCTCCAGCAGGTTTTCGGACGCGATGCGCGAAAGGTCGATCGACGCACCACCGCCCGCCACCAGGTTGTCGGAGCGCAACTCCCCCCACACCGCCATGCACTTCAGGCAGTCGCCCGAACACAATTGGGAATAGCAGGCATTGACCACGCTGGTCACG
>CALURX010000098.1 GCA_944323265.1 Candidatus Gastranaerophilales bacterium | reverse complement strand
AAAAAAACGGACATCTTTCGATGTCCTGCATTTAATTAAAAAAAAAAAAAAGGATTTACATTAAATTAAAGTCTTTTTATAATAACAACCTCCCCAAGGCTGTTTCCCGCGATTATGTTAATTTAAACTTAGTATTCAATACCTTGTCTTGCCATTACTCCCATATCAAAATAGTGTTTGATAGGTTTCATTTCCGTAACAAGATGCGCCATTGCTTTCAGTTCAGGGTGCGCATAGCGTCCTGTTAATACTACTTCAAGATTTTCAGGTTTGTGTAATAATGTTTCTTTTACATCACTTACCTTAATCATATTCATTGCTGTACAGATATTAATCTCATCAAGTATAATTAGCTGATATTCGCCGGAATTAATAGCTTTTTTAGCAAATTCCCAGCCTCTTTTAGCTTCTTTAAAATCATCCATACAAACGTTATGAGAGTAGCACACTCTGTCCATACCAAACTGTACAACGTCAAGATTCGGCAGGAATTTGGAAGATGAAACAATTTCACCATAAGATGTAGCACTGTCGCCTTTGGTAAATTGAATAATAAGAACTTTCCATCCGTGTCCGAGTGCTCTAAGTGCCAATCCTAAAGATGCTGTTGTTTTCCCTTTACCATCTCCTGTGTAAATTTGTATATAACCGTGCTCTAACACCTCATCTACCTCCGAATAAAAAAACTATTTTTTCTATCCTCATTTTAAACGATTTTTTAATAGTTTTAATCGTTCTAATGATGGATTACCATATCGAGCCGGAGATTGATAGTTTTTATTTTTACCAAATCCCCTACTCCCAAGATTTGTTCCTTTATCATAGTCCAAAACAAAGAAAAAGAAACGTATTTTTAACACTCCATGCCAATCTTTTTACAATATTATTTTTTGTAAAGTCAAAGAAGTACGTTTTGGAATAATTACAGCCCAAAAATTAATTTTCCAAAAAATTTACATAATTTTTGTAAAGGAATTGTTAAAAACTCTTGCAATATTCTAAAAAAGTCTGCCGATAAGCATTTCAACTAAATAATAAATTGTAAATGTTGTTAATAATTATGCTTAATAAAATAGTTTTATTTTTTAAAAATATGGGCATATAAAATATTAGGGTCGATAATCTCAAAGCCATGCTGTATAAGTGTTTGCGCTTTGTTAACTTTTGTAACAAAAGGGGATATTAATGAAATCTCTAATTAATAGAAGTTTTTATATATATAAGAAGTAATAGAAAAGAGAGCGAGTTATGGCACCATTACCGGGATTATCATCCTCTACAAGTAAATATCAAATTACTCGTGATGCAAGCGGGAAGATTGTCAATGGCAGTTCTATATCTACCAGAGCAAAAACAACTCTTTCTTCATCTACTCGTTCTGCAGTCTTTTCATCAAGCCCGCGTCCGACAAGAATATATGCAGCAAGTACTTCAAATAAAGCATTATCAGGGGCAGGATTAGAAAGAGGACCTGATGGAAGATTACGGTCAAATTTTGACGCTTCAGCTTACCGTGCAGGTAATGGAACTTCTGTATCCAGACCTACTGTTATAACAGTAAGCGGTGGTGGAAGCTGTAATCATGCATCTAATAATACAAATATTGCAGATATTGCAACGGCTGCATTAGGTTTAGCTACTGCTATTAAGAATAATGCGGATGTATTTGGAGATTTGAATGCATTATTCAAAGGTAAAACAACTGAACAAGCAAGTGACACATCCGGCAAAGACTCATTGTCTCAAATGAAGGATTGTAAAGATTCAACATCATTACGTTCAGCAATTGAAACAGCAAAAGCGGATAAAGCGGAAATAGATGCAAATCTTACAAAACTTGAAGGCGGCTTGTCTGCTAAGAAAGAAGCTGCTGATGCTGCAAAAGAAAAATTAGAAGGCGAAAAAGGTCTTAATGCCCAAGTCAAAGCGCAAGAAGATGTGGTTAAACAAAAGACAGATGCATTAAATGAATCTAAACAAAGAAAAACAGAAGCAGAGGCAACAAAAAAACGCAACGGAGAAACCTTAAATACGGCAAAAGAAGCCGTAGGTGGGGCAAAAGCATCTGTCGATACAGCAACAACAAATCTTGCAAATGCAAAATCAGCATTAGCAAGCACTCCAAAAGAAACAATCGGACCGGATGGTACATCAGTACCAAATGAACCGGCATATTCAAATGCTCAAAAAGCAGTACAGGATGCTCAAGCAGAGCTTGACAAGGCTATTAATAACTTAAAGACTAAAGAAGAATCTTATAATACAGCACTTAACAATTATAAGAAAGCCGCAGAAGCATTCGCTAATGCATCAAAAGGTGTTACAGAGGCTGAAAATAATGTTAAAACAGCAAATGAACAGTTGGAAAAAGAACAAAGCAAATTAAATGATTTGAAGAAAGAACAAACAAGCCTGAAAAATACTATTCAAGCGTATGAAGATGATCAAAATTCTATTAAAGAACTGAAAAAACAAAGCGAAGATTATAAAGCAGCTTTAGACAAGCAAGAAGAACGTTTGACCGAATTACAAAGAAAAGAATCTGATGAACTTAAAAAATTAACCAATGAAGTTAACAATGATCTTGCAAAAATCATGAAACGTGAAG
>CALURX010000097.1 GCA_944323265.1 Candidatus Gastranaerophilales bacterium | reverse complement strand
TTGTGTATAAGTTGTGCATGCGATGATTTAAACTTAATGATTTGGACAGCACTAAGTTAATAAAAATCAGCGATATGTGCAACTTTCCAAACATATTATCAATTCAAATTAATTCCGCCAATAGGTTTTATAATTATTAATTCTTTATAATTTGTGCAGGATTACCTGCAACAACAGCTCCTGCAGGAACGTCTTTCGTGACTACAGCACCACAGCCAATCATTGCCCACTCACCTATTGTTATGCCACACCGTATTACTGCCCCTGCACCAATTGAAGCACCTTTTCCAACATGGGTATATTCAAGCGTCCAGTCTTTTGACGTTACAGGAGTACCATCTTTATTTATAGAACGTGGATAACGGTCATTTGTGAAACAAACATTAGTCCCAACAAAAACGCCATCTTCGAGAGTTACACCATGGTAGATACTATTATTATTCTGAATCTTTACATAGTTGCCTATTTTAACTCCATTATCTATAAATACATTTCTATGTATTTTACAATAGTTACCTATTTCACATTCATCTGACATGGTACTGTAGTTTTCAATTAGACAGCCCGTTCCAATCTTTACATTTTTGCCAATTTCTACATATTTCCCAATTGTAAGATCTTCCCTGTCGCAAATGTTTTTATTGAAGAATTTATTCTTACCAGTTTGCAGGGCAGTAGCTAAATGATAAGATTCAGGTGTTAAAAGTCGTCCTGTATAATTGTTTACGCTATCATAAAGACTGACAAATTCCATTTTTGAAATTTCAAGATAACCATCAGGTGCAATAAGGCGATGTCTTCTCATCTGAACAGGAATAGGTTCAGACATTGGCATATCAACTATTGCATACCCCAGCAATTCTATTTCAAGACGTTCGCTTGTTATGATGCCAACTTCACATATTCCACTTTCTGATAATATTTCTTTCGGTAAACCATTTTCCTCATATATACCTCGGTACAGGTTCTTATATGGACTAATATTTACATATCCATTTTTATCGACGGATATATTGCCATATTCTCCATTAGACAGCCTTTCTCTTAAAGCGTCTTTATAAATATTCACTGTTTCATCGAAAGAAAAATGCCACATGTCACCTGATGATATGGAATCAGAGCGTTTAGTCCACATCAGTGTAAGATAATCTTCTTGGCGAACAGTAATAAATCCACCCATTCCAAGGGAACATAAGAAAGGAGCATATTCGTGCAAATTAGTAGTTTTTATATCTGCAAATGTATCTTTCACAGAACGCAAAATATGGTATAATTCTACTGTACATTTAAAAGTAAAATAATCTGAATGATACATTCTCAATTCAAGCAAATGGTCTTCCTGGTTACAAGTCCTGTCGTCGCTAATATCAAGTACACCTAACATTGCACCATTGAACATTGTCTTCCTTTCTGTTTCAATTTGATTGATAAAATTTCTTGATACCTTTTCGGATACAACTCTAATAAGCTCATCTAATGAAAATATGTTTTTTTCTGGCAATTCTATATCTGGGTTATTCTGGGAAATCCAGTTATAGATGTCTTCAATCTCATAATTCTTTTCAATATAATTATGCAATTGTATCATTAAACTTTCAGTATCCAAGTTTAATGTTTTCCATAAATCTTCAATTTCTTTTACTGATTTATGGTCTGTTCCTAAGAATCTTAATTCTTTTAATTTATTCTGGAATTTATCTGGTACAGGTATAAAAAAACCTTTATTGTGAGCAACTATACCGATTTCATTTTGCTTATAGTGGTGTTCTGAACGGCATAAAGTAGTGTAAGTTCCATAAGGAGTTGGTAAGCCTAGCAAGCGTTGTATCTCAATCCTGACAAGAAATAAATTAATATCCTCATATTCACAATACCTTTTAGACATGTCATTAACTGACTTTGCCAGCGATATACGTTTTTGTTCATCTTTAATGGCTTCTCTATATTGAGAAATATGTTTAGAGTCTTTCTCATTTGACAACCATTGTATATCGTAAACAATCTCTTTTAGTTCAGGTTTCATGGTTTCAAAATCTACTTCCTCTTTTGCATAACAGCAGATTTTAATGCCATTGTCTGCAGCATATTTTAACTCCTCATTAAGTATAAAATGTGACCTTTCAACATCCTTTGTGTAAATCAAAAGAAAAATACTGGAATTTTTTATACCATTATGAATATATTCCTTATATTCTTCACCTCCTTTTGTATGAAGAATATCCTTGTCAAACCATGCCGATATACCATGCTCATTTAACTCGTCAAATAATCTTTCTGCAAATTTAACGTGTTCGCTTTTATAACTTATAAAGATATCTCTTTTAAGTGCTAGCTTCTCCTGTTCTATCATACCTGCATTACTCATAGTGTGTTATTTAAACAAAATTTATAGTCATCCTCAAAGATATTAAAGATAATTTTAAAACCAAACTAAAGTAAGTAATTTGTTAATTCAAGTCTGCCTTTGATATCTGTAATCGGGCTTTAAAATGTTGCGTCTGTGTAAAGATATAAGTCTGTTTTGTATTTAATATTAAATTGATTTTATTTCACAAACTTTTAACTCATCGTTTATTTAGTCGTCCCTTAAAAACTCTATGCTAGCGAGACATTTTTCCAATAGAGTGTCTCGCTGATTTTTTCGACAAGTGC
>CALURX010000096.1 GCA_944323265.1 Candidatus Gastranaerophilales bacterium | reverse complement strand
AACTTTATTGTAGGATAAAAATACTTTGGTATTTGCGTCTTGCTTCTTTTTGTTATTTTTTATTTGGACACTAGTGCATAGTGCGGGAAGCTCTCGAGGGAAAAAGAAAAGGCGGGGTTTGAAAACCTCGCCTTTTTATATATTCTAAAAAACAACCATATTATTTGGCGTCTGGAAGAATATCTTCTTCTGTGTAGTTTTTACCGGTAGCCTGATTAAGTTTATCCAAAGCATCTTGAACATTTTTACCGGTAGCGGAATTGTTATCACAATCTGTAAGCGTTACTGTGTCATAGCCGGTTTTGATTCCAACCATTTTCAGGTAACCAACAGGAGTTCCTATTGGTTTTCTGAATATAACCTTACCGTCGTCATTCCTCAAGCACTCGCCAAGTTTTTCTGGAATATTGATAACAGAAGGAATCTTACCTTTTAACAATTCTTGATACATTTCATTATTTAATGTTCCATCTGAATTTGTAGAGAGTGCCTGTTTAAGAGCCTGAATTGCTCCGCCTTTGCCATACATTTTATCAAAGCATTCATTCCAGGTTGGGAAGTATGCTTTGAGAATTCCCTCCCAAGAATCACCATATACAACTTTATGTACTAAGGTTGTATCAATATAACCTGAATCTTTTTCTAAGTGACAATTGTTATCACAATGATTATCGTCGTCATCATCTTTATCGGGATATAGCCTGCCACCCTTCATTTCTCGGCAGTTCAGATTAGAACCGTAGCCTGCAATTTCTCTTAGTTTATTAAAGAAACCTGCGTGATCCCAATTTGATTCTTCTGTAGGTGTTTGGCCTTCTGGAAGTGGGAATGTTTCGATCAATGTTTCTAATAATTCGGCTTTTTCTTTAGGATATCTGCTTTTTATGTATTCAATGAATTGTTCTTTATTTGTATAACGGGTATTATGAATGTTATAGTCTGTAATTGATATACAAGATTCTTCAAACGTTTCTTCTCCAAATAGAAGTGTCATCAAAGCTTCTTGCAGAACACCAACGCCTGCACCCATAAGAATATTTAGGTATCTATCATTTTTGATAACTTCTTGTAATACTCTGACATTGTATTTTCCGCCAGTGAGTTCTGTTACTATTGGTTGAAAACCCTGACTTTGCAGTTGTTCTACTATTTTCTTGGCATCTTCTGCTGAGTCATAGATAAGGTCAACCGTCTGTGTTACATTCTTTGCACCGCCTTTTGCAATTCCACCGGATATTGCACCTACCAAGATTCCCGGTATAGAATTTTTCAGGAGATCTTTTAGTTGTGAAGCATTTGTTTCTCTTTTAAGACCGACAAGTTTGATAATATCTTTAACATCTTTATTTGATATTTCATCAATTGGCAATCCTAACAAGCTTGCGACTTCAGCTTTAATATTTTGTCTTTCGGATGCTTCTTTATCGTCAGATTTGTTTACATAATAATCAGCGCCTGCTCTCATTTTAATTGCATCAGATAATTCTTGTAAGTTATATGTACCGTCTTCGTTTTGATATTTTACTAAATATGAACGATTGAATTTTTCAAACAAATCTTTGCCTAAGGCCTTTTTGAGATCATCCCTGCTTATGCTGCCGAGCTCTTCATAAGTTTTTTCATACTTATTATGTCTCAAAGAAATTTTGCGTTCTGTATCAGCATCTTTTCTTGCTCTGGTTTGGTAACCATCACCAGCTGTATTCATAGCCTTCATTTCTTTAACCCATTTACGCTTTTTAGTTGCGGTTGTTTCAGTAATTTGAGCCATAACAACAGCTTCTGCATCCTTTTTAATATAGTCTTCTAATCTTGCATAAGCTTCTTTTGTATAAGATTTATCCCAAGCCTTTTTGCCGTCTGCGCCTTTTTCCTGCAACTCGTCTTTTACAATTTCTGCATAAGCTTTATAATTATCGCCTTGCTTTTTAACAATATCAGTTCCAGCCATAGTCTTTTTAACATCGTTGTACATTTCGACTAAAGCCTTAAATTCTTTATCAATCTGAGCTTCTTCTGCTTGATCTATCAAATCATTAAGAACATCATACTGCCAATCTCTTTTGCCGATGTCTAAATCTTCTTTTACTGTCTTTTTAATTTTTTCAATATCTTCTTTTGAATCATATTTCGTAGCTGTTACTGCATTCAAAATCTGTTGAACTTCATTCAACATAGGTGCATATTCAGGATTTGAGAATTCTTTCTTAAGAGCTGCCATCAAATCTTCCGGCTTAACTCCCTGTTTTACATATTTCTCTACAGAATCTTTTACTGCATTCTGGTATCTTTTCTTATCTTTCTTAGATAATTCTACAGGAGTTGTGGTTGAAGTTTTCTTTTCAAGACCAAAAATACCTTTAATCTCACTGACATCATCTGCAGAAAGTTCACCCTTTGCAGTAAGTTTTGCAACCTCACCTTCAAAGATTGAGATTTCTCTTGCCGTGTCTAACTTTTTGTTTTTGTCACCATACTCAGCATCTATACTAGCTGCGAGTTCGTGTAACTTTCCAAGTTTGGTTAAATCAATTCCCATAATATACTCCTTTTGCCTCGTTTTATTCTCTTGTATATATAAAGTATTTTACGGTTCAAGAATTGCGCATGCGCTTTACAAAAGTTTACAATTCAGAAACAGGTGGATTCAAGAAGCAATCGCAACACTATGAAGTTGAAAAACTTGTTCAGGTGTCATATAATTAAGAATTT
>CALURX010000095.1 GCA_944323265.1 Candidatus Gastranaerophilales bacterium | reverse complement strand
TCGTGGCTATCTCCTTTCTTTTACTATTTTAGTACCTTTTACGAGATAGTGTTGCGATTACTTCTTGAATCCTGTCATTAATCGCCGAAAATGATAAACGGAATGTCGTGTTCGATAGCATATCTCTGTAAAAATCCGGTTCTTGCGGACGTATTTTGAAGAAAATCAAGCGGATTGGCGACTCTAGACGGCTTATTAGAATCATACGCAAATACGCCCATTACTTCTTTCGGATTCGAACCGTACATTTCATTGTAGTTTCGTCCGCCTTTTCTGGTATTAGAGTTTATTGATGCAAGAGCTTTAATTATGGGCTCCCTGTACTCGGCCGGTTCTATTTCTGTCAAAGGTCTGTTTTTATTAGCTTCCACAAATTTAACATATTCGGCATCGTTCATGCCCGTTGCATTTTTTATCAGGTTTGGTACATAAACACGGTCAGATTTTCGGTAGCCGCCAAATATGTAATCACGTTTAAAATCCTCTATAAACTTACCGTAGCCGGAACCGCTATCTGTATTACCACCGCCATGTATATATTTTGTATCAAAATCAAGCAGCACACCTTGTGTGCGGAAAAATCTAAATTTTGATTCGGGTCTTTCTGCATAACTAACAGATAACAAGACATCTGAATCTATCAGAGAGAATGCATCAAATTTTGCAAGCTGGTTTTCATAGTTTAATCCATGTACAAAGAATTTTATGTTACCGGTGTTTATATCTTCAACAAAAGTCTCGTCGGCTGCCTGTTCCCCAGCTTTAGCTTCATAACCTCTTGATACTGAACCTTTTGGAAAACCGATAGCTTCCCAGTCTTCAACTTCATTGAATTTTATTACAACAAGACCATCAGCCCGCTTGTAGACCCCTTTTATATTTGTACTGCCATCTGAGTTTACTTTAGTTATTGCTTTATTAATTATGTCAGTTTTCGGGATATGTGTTACAGGCAATATAGGCTGTGTTGTTTTAAGTTCATCTATATAACCCTTTATTCTTTCAGCGTAAATATCAGCGGATTCGCTGTAGCTTCTAACGTTTCCGTTAAAATCTACTCTGCTTCTTCCTTCTTTGGTGTCGTGGAAAGAATTATCTTTTTTTACCGCCTTCAAGTCAGCGTGAGTAAACATTAATGCCATATCAAACAAATTATCGTGCTGAAGGTCGTATGCAACTGATTGCAGTCGTTTGGTCAGCTGCTCTTCAGACTTTGAAGTATTCACATACTGAAGCCACTCATGATGGCGTGTAAGGGTATAAAGTTTTATCTCTTCATCTGCTGTAAGGTTAAACTTTTTAGAGATAAAGAATGTATCGAAGCTTCCTTGAGCAGCGTGAGTTTTATCAGTATATCCTTCGCCCTTGGTAATATCATGGAGAAGTGACGCCAGCATAATTATTTTTTTATCTGATTCATTAAGTGTTGCAAATTTCGGGTCCTGTGCAACTTTTTGCATAACTTTTAGAGAGTGCTGGAATACATCGTAGTCATGAGTGTGGTGTTGTCCTTTTCCGATTTGGGTTCTAATTTCCGGCATAACATCGACAATATTATTTAATAGTTTTTGTACTTCCGGATTATTACACTTTATCGGGTTTTGTTCCGAGAATCTTACAACGATTGGGCGCAAGCTCTCGACAACAGCCTTTGTTTTAGGGTCTGTTATTACAGCAAGTTTTTTGCCGTTATTCAAATTAATGGGATAACCTGTGATAGAAAATCCGGTTTGATTATTTTTATTGTGATGTAATTCAAAACCAAAATAGTCATATACTTTTTGGCGTTCATTCGGGGTAATGTCTTTAACTTTTGCTAAAACATCTGTGATAAACTCATCTTTCGGATAATCGAGTTTAATCTCCAATTGAGCAAAATCAGTATCAGAGAGTTTGGCAACGGAACTTGAGAGTTCTACAAGATTATTATTAAACTCTTTTATTCTTGAAGGCGGTTCAATTGTCCTGATATCAACTCCAAGAGATTTTACAATTGCGGGAAGTAAAGAACAATAAGTTTCTCTATCTGTAGGAATAAGCGGGAAGGCCTTTTTCATAGTATCGCTTATTTCGAATAATCCACTATTAGAAGCTACTAAATTGCGTAAAAGTTTTTTCTTTCCTTCCATCGGGATTTCATTAATACTTGTTTTACCACATATGTCGACCATAGAGCAGGCTGTCAATAAGTCAGAATCTGAGAGTTTTGCAACATTATCCCTGCCCATTACATGGTTGAGTTTTTGTAAGTCTTTCGGGGATATTATGCCATAATTTTTTATTAAAAATTCCAGTTGATCAGCGCTAATTTCCATTTTTTTATAATTTCTGCATAGTTCTAATGCGTAATCGAAATTTCTCTTTTGCACAAATGGTAAAATACCTGCTAATCTGTCTTTAGGAAAAGCATCATCTGATAAAAGTATATTAGCAAATTTAACGTTTTTCGGTGTAGTAGAGCTAATAATTTCTCCCGCCATATCCATAAAGTCTTTATTATTGTACAACTTGTCGTTAGATAGAATTTTATCTATTATGTCACATTTGGCTTTGGCTTCCTCTGGGGTAAATGCAGAGCTAATAATTTTTCCAGCCATATCCATAAAGTCTTTATTATTGAACAACTTCTCGTCTGATAGAATTTGAATTGTTACTTCCGGGGTATAAGTCCATCTAATAATTTCTCCAGCCATATCCATAAAGTCTTTATTATTGAACAACTTCTCGTCTGATAGAATTTGAATTGTTACTTGAGCTTTCTCCGGGGTAGAAGTATATCTAATAATTTCTCCAGCCTTATTCATAACCTTCTTATTATTGTACAACCTCTTATCAGATAG
>CALURX010000094.1 GCA_944323265.1 Candidatus Gastranaerophilales bacterium | reverse complement strand
GAAAAGATGAGTAGAGCTTTAAGTAATATAGAGTTTATAGATACCAGTGAAATGGAGGCGAATTTACCGAAGACTTTCAGTTCTATTGTAAACAATGATGATATTTTACAAATGTATCTGAAAGAAATCGGACGCAAAAAAATGCTCACAAAAGCAGAAGAAGCCGAGCTTGGCAGAAAGATTCAGGAAGGATCTGAAGCAGAAAAAGAGCGGGCAAAAAAGGAACTTGTTCAGGCAAACTTGAGACTTGTTGTGAGTATTGCAAAGAAATATATAGGGCAGGGGGTTCTGTTTATGGATCTTGTGCAGGAAGGCTCTGTAGGATTGATAAAGGCTGCGGAAAAGTTTGATTATAAAAAGAATTTTAAGTTTTCTACCTATGCAACCTGGTGGATTAAACAGACTATAATAAGAGCTATTTCCAATCATTCAAGAACAATAAGGATTCCTGTGCATATGCTGGAAAAGATTAGGAGATATAAAAAAGCTTGTTCAATTGCTGCCTGCGATGAAAATATGGAAGTCGATGACGAGACTATTTCAAAGATTTCTGGGTTGGATTTTAAGAAGATTAATGAAGTGAAAAACGCTTTGAAAAAAGAGCCGGTGAGCCTGGATACGTTCGTAACGGATGATTTATGTATACAGGATTACGTTGAAGACACTTCCTATTCTTCGCCTGAAACAACGACACAGCAAAAGCTGAGAGCTAAAGATGTGACAAGACTTATTAGTACCCTTGATACAAGAGAGCAGGAGATTATCAAGAGGAGGTTCGGAATTGACGATGAGGAGCCAAAGACCTTAGAGCAAATCGGGAATGCCCTCGGGTTCTCAAAAGAAAGAATCCGGCAGCTGGAAAGTATCGCTATTCAAAAGTTGAGGAAAGTTGAGCGTGTGGATAAGTTAAAAACATATATAGAAGAATAAATTCTGTTATTGGGTGCCTGCGGAAATTTTTAAAGTTTCCGCTTTTTTTTCGCATATTTGCACAGGCCGTAGATTAGCAGAGCACCTGCCGCAATAGAAAAACCTATTTTTAGTATAAATTTCCGCTTACCTGCGGTTTCATTTTCTTCAAGAATTTTTCTGTATTTAACAATTTCTTTGAATAATTTCGGGTTTTCTTTATCCAGCCCTTGTGAGATAAAGCTTTTTTCTAACGCATCCATAGGGTTAAAAGCTTCGCCTTTGGTTAGCTTATTAAAATATTCATTTTGATAATCGGCATGTACTTTGGAAGCGTAATTAAGGGTTTTATCCGAATTATGCTGGAAAGTCTCTTCCATGCCCAAAGCGTCAATAAAGTAATACATATTGTTATAAGCGCTCATTGGTTCGGCAAACTTAGCTTTTTTAAATTCTTTTAAGTCCTTTATTTTTTCTTCCGGTATTTTTAGAATCTTAGCCAGAACTTCTGCCTGATTTTCATTGAATTCAATTTTTTTAGAGTCATGGTTTGAAGTTCCGATGATAAAGCTGTCTTTGTCCCATCCGCGTTCAATAAAGCTTTTGTTCGTGCCCCAATTGTCCGTAAGATGTTCTGATGTGTATATTTTAACCCTGTCTTTAATAAATGGTTTCAGCTCTCCTCCCTGGTATGGTGTGAAGTTTTCTGAGTCTGCAGCAAATTCGTGCATTATGTTTTTTGTATCAAATCCTTTGACCTTCTTTGCCTCATCATCAATAATATCAAGAATCTTTCCGTCATATTGCGGTCTTGTAATAGTGTGTGTGCCGGTATTTTCAAGCCTTGGTGAAATGTACGTCCAGGAGGCGTCTACCCTGAATCCGTCATATCTTTGAGCGTAGAATGCGGTTTTTTCTCTCAAAAGTTTCTCGCCCTCTGGACTGCTGTAATCCAATGCCGGCAAGCTCCAACCGATTGTTGTATCCTTAATAAAAGCTTTCGGGTGCGCCCAAACTTCGTCTCTGGAGAATCCGACAAGCATATCGCCATATAATTTCAAACCGCGCTTATTAAGCGCCTCTCTGGATTTTTTCAGGCTCTTTTCTGCAAGAAACTGCTTGAATTCATAAAAATCAATCTCTTTTTCGCCAAGTTTTTTTATCTCGTTTATTCTCTTTTCACGCGCAGAGATGGATACAATATCAGGGTTAAACAGGTTTTTGTCAATAGAATCCCAGTTTTTATACTTTCCGTATTTATTCCTGAGAACGTGATACAGAGCTTTGGGCTCAAGCCTTGAATTGTTTTGCTCCTTAAATTCCTGAAACTCCGGCAGGTTTTTGTCTCTTTCATAAATCTGCCGTAAAACTTTTTCCTGAACAGAATCCTTTTCGATAATATTGCTGAAATTTACTCTGTCGTTAACGCTGTTATTTTCAACAATTTGTCTGAATTCATCTCCTGTTGCAAAAGATTTAATATCAATCACATGATTGCCCAAATCCATTGATGTTCCGGAATAAATCGGATATTCTCCCCTATGAGAATGATACTGACCGATAGGGAGAATCTGAACCCCATTTATCCCCCAGTATTTTTTAGCAAAATCAAAAAACTCCAGTCCGTCTTTTGATGCAAGATTGCCTACTCCGGTATTAAGCTCTTTTGATTGCGGAAGAGATGACGACGGAACAATTAAAACGGATTTACCCTTATTTCCGCAAGCTTCTTTTGCCTGCTTCAAGGTCTCCGTATAGCCGGCCTCTTCATCAGCTTTGAGACGACGGCCAAAATTCACACTTGTTATCGCACTTATCTTCATCACTACACACCTGTATATATTAAACATTAAACATGTATTTTTTTGCCTGTTTTATGTAGATTTGTTAAAACTCAAATGCATAAAATTGCAATAACCGATTATTTAATATACTATTAAAGTAAAAATGCGACGGAATTAGAAGGAGGATTCTGAATGTTCAAGAAATTAGTTAAGGGTTTGTTTATTGTAAGCACACTTTTTATGCTTAATAACCCTGCAAATGCTTTTTATACTGATATGGAAGAAAGCCACTGGGCTTATCAGCCGATTAAGTTTTT
>CALURX010000093.1 GCA_944323265.1 Candidatus Gastranaerophilales bacterium | reverse complement strand
GATGAAAATTCTTAATTATATGACACCTGAACAAGTTTTTCAACTTCATAGTGTTGCGATTGCTTCTTGAATTCGCCCATTAATTAATGTAAATTTTTGTAAAAACTTAATTAAAGTCTATTCCCCCTGTTGACACTGATTTTTGTTTGAAATATGATTAGAATGCTATAGTCGAAAGAATAGCTCCGTGTGCCGGAAAGAGTTGAAATTAAAACTTCTGGCGGACTAAAATAAAGATTTCTGACGGAAGTGCTGGTTAAGAACTTTACGGTTAAACGGAAATAGTTAAATACAAAAATAAAGGAATGAAAAATGACAACAGCTAAAAGACAAAGAATTAGAGTTTGTTTAAAATCATACGAACACAAATTAGTTGACGTATCAGCTGAAAAAATTGTAGAAACAGCAAAAAGAACAGACGCTAAAGTAGCAGGTCCTATTCCTTTACCAACAAAAAGACGTATCTATTGCGTATTGCGTTCACCACACGTAGATAAAAAATCAAGAGAACATTTTGAAATACGTACACACAAACGCATTATCGATATTTACGAACCTACTCAACAGACAACTGAAGAATTGAGCAGGTTAGACTTACCGGCAGGTGTTGATATCGAAGTTAAGCTGTAAGACAAAGCAGGCTTTCAAAAACACCACAAATTGAAAACTTAATAAGCATTATGCATATAATGTGAACTACAGCGTCAGGTAAGACGTAAGGGATTTTCCCTAAATGGTAAAGAGTAAGACAGTAGCGCTCGCAAGATGAAAGGCATATTGGTACAACCGGCACTCCGGTGCTGTGCGTATATATGTCGGAAAGGAAAGACACATGACACTAGGTGTAATAGGTAAAAAATTAGGGATGACACAAATCTTTGATTCAGAAGGTTTGGCAGTTCCTGTTACAGTAATCAAAGTTGATTCAACAGTTGTTACTCAGGTAAAGACAGTTGAAACAGATGGTTACAATGCTATACAGGTTGGTACAATTCCTGCTAAAGAAAAACACTTAACAAAAGCAGAAATCGGCCACTTCAAGAAAAATGGCTTAAATAATTACAGACACTTACAAGAATTCAGAGTTGACAATCCTTCTGATTACAAAGTAGGTCAGGAAATTGATTTGTCAGTATTAAATGATGTTCAAAAAGTTGACGTAACCGGTACATCAATTGGTAAAGGTTTCCAAGGTACAGTAAAAAGATGGAACTTTGGCAGAGGCCCAATGGCTCACGGTTCAAAGAACCACAGAGAACCAGGTTCAATCGGTGCAGGTACAACTCCAAGCCGCGTTATCAAGGGTAAAAGAATGGCCGGCAATATGGGTAATGAAAGAGTTACCATAACAAAATTAAAACTCGTTAAGGTTGATTCAGAAAACGGTTTAGTTTTGGTTAAAGGTTCAGTTCCTGGCTGCGAAGGCAGATTGGTAACAATCGTTCCTTCAAGAACAAAATGGAACTAACATGCACAGCCGGAGTGAAGTCCGGTGTCGGGTTGCGTGAGCAATCCGAGCAGGGACGAAACTCTACGATACCGCCGTTATGAGCGGAGCGTAAGTGAAGCGAATGAAGCAATCTTTGATTGCACTGGCGGAAAATAAACAGAAAAGTTTAAAAAATCCCGACTTGCCATATAAAACGGGAAACCGAAAGGGGTAAGAGGAAGTACAGATAAATAAGGAAATAAAACAATGTCAAAACAATTATTAAATACAAACGGTGAAAAGTTAGGTGAAATTACATTAAACGAAGCTGTTTTCGGTGTAGAACCAAACCTTCATGTAATGCACCTTGCATTGAGAAGACAGTTAAATAATGCAAGACAAGGTTCAGCTTGCGCTAAAACAAGAGCAGAAGTTTCAGGCGGCGGTAAAAAACCTTGGAAGCAAAAAGGTACCGGCCGTGCAAGAGCAGGTTCTTTAAGATCACCTCTATTTGCAGGCGGCGGCGTTATTTTTGGGCCAAAACCAAGAAGCTATGAAATCAATATGCCGCAAAAAGCAAGAAAATTAGCTCTTAAATCTGCACTTTCAGCAAGAGAAGAACAATTGGTAGTAGTAAAAGACTTCTCAGCAATTACAGAACCAAAAACAAAATTAATGGCAGGTATAATCAAGTCATTAAACCTTACAGGCAAGATTTTGGTTATTGCTGATACAATGGCAGAAGAAAATAAATACTTAAGTTTGGCAGCTGGCAACATCCCATCAGTAAAACTGTTGTTACCTACAAACTTAAACGTAAAGGACTTACTTGAAGCTGATTTTGTTGTAATGACAGAAAAAGCTGTTAACGATATAACAGAAAGGCTGCAATAATGAGTAAAGAAAGAACAAATATCGAAAAATTATACGATGTAATCAAAAAACCGATTATAACAGAAAAGTCAATGATGGCAACTTCATTAGGACAATATTCTTTTGAAGTAAACAAAAATGCAACAAAAATAGAAATTGCACAGGCTGTAGAATTAGCTTTCCCTGGAAGAAAGGTAAAGAAAGTTAGAACAGTTTATATGCCGTCACACGAAAAAAGAATGGGCCTTAAATTCGGCAGAACAGATTCTTCAAAGAAAGCAATCGTAACTATCGAAGGTGACCCAATCGAAGAACTTACTGCAATTTAGTGCAGTCTTCCCCTGTCCGTTGTTGGGCGGGAAAAATGAGGGATAACCCTCGTAGGACAAAAGCCAAAAACTTTACAAAGGATTAGCATTTTGTCAAGCAGATTGAAAATTAAACCAGTAGTTTGAAATAACAAAATGCGGTGGCAAAAAAATAATCTACAAAGTGAAGTAAAACCTTCAACAAAGGATTAGCATTTTGTCAAGCAGATTGAAAATTAAACCAGTAGTTTGAAATAACAAAATGCAGTGGCAAAAAAAATAATCTACAAAGTGAAGTAAAACCTTCAACAAAAGATTAGCATTTTGTCAGGTAGATTGAAAATTAAACCAGTAGTTTGAAATAACAAAATGCGGTGGCAAAAGAAAATAATCTACAAAGTGAAGTGAAAAAAAAAGATAATTATAGGAGAAAATAAAAATGGCAATTCGTAAAATTAATCCGACATCTCCGGGACAAAGAGGTATGACAAAGAGTGATTATCAAGAAATCAC
>CALURX010000092.1 GCA_944323265.1 Candidatus Gastranaerophilales bacterium | reverse complement strand
AAAAAATAATATAAAGTGTACTTTGTACACATAAGGAGGGATATGTATGGATTTTCAACATCAACCATTAAACGGTGCAAGTTACACTGACGCAGACATTAAAAGGCTTATTGCTGAGTATAACGTTCAGTTTATCAAGTTGCAGTTTGTTGATATAAATGGTCAGGTCAAGAATATGGCTGTACCTTCGGAACATATTGACAGAGTCCTTAATAATGAAATTATGCTTGACGGCTCTTCGATTAAAGGTTTTAGGAATATCGAAACTTCGGATATGTTTTTCTATCCAGATAAGAATACTTTTCAGATACTGCCTTGGCAGGAACATGACGGAAGAAATTCCGCAAGATTAATTTGTGATATACATAACGCTGATGGAACTCCTTTTGAGGGGTGTCCGAGATGTAATCTAAAAAGGCTTATGGCAGAAGCGCAAAAGCTGGGATTTTCCATGAATGTCGGACCGGAAGCGGAGTTTTTCCTGTTTGAAAAGGATGAAGAAGATAAAATTACGACAAAAACTCATGATAGAGCCGGCTACTATGATGTTGGCCCGGATGATTTAGGGGAAGCTGTTCGTTCTGACATTGTAAGCACTCTGCAGGAAATGGACTTTGATATTGAGGCTTCGCACCATGAAGTTGCTGATGGACAGCATGAGGTTGATTTCAAATATTCTGATATTCTTACAACGGCAGATAATGTTGTGACCTTTAGAGTTGCGGTAAAAGCTGTTGCAGCACAGTATGGTCTGCATGCAACATTTATGCCAAAACCGGTGTTTGGAATTAATGGTTCAGGTATGCACTGTAACATTTCATTATTTAAAGACGGCAAAAATGCTTTCTATGATGAGAAGGCGGAATACCAGCTTTCGGATACTGCAAAATATGCAATCGGCGGTTTGTTAAAGCATATTAAGAGTATAACTGCGATTCTTAACCCGACAGTGAACAGCTACAAAAGGCTTGTTCCCGGCTATGAAGCTCCTGTATATATGGCCTGGTCTCTTGCTAACAGAAGTGCACTTTTGAGAGTTCCGGCAAAACGCGGAATGTCTACAAGGGTAGAACTTCGCTCGCCGGATCCGAGCTGCAATCCGTATTTGGCATTTGCAACTATTCTTGCGGCATGCCTTGATGGGGTAAGAAATAAGATTGAGCCGCCAAAACCTGTTGAAGCAAATATCTACAAACTTTCTGATAAGGAAAGAAAAAAAATGAGAATAGAATCTTTGCCGGGAAGTTTAAAAGAAGCTCTTTATTACATGGATAAATCTTTGATTGCAAAAACAGCACTCGGAGACCATATTGTTGATGAATTTATGACGGCAAAAGAAATAGAATGGGATTCGTTTAGAACCTATGTTTCCCAGTGGGAGATAGACAGGTATCTGGCAAGATATTAAATGGACGAAATACCGGCTGACACATGTAGCAGCCGGTATTTTTTATTCTGTCAGGCAATATACTTTGTCGAAAAAATATACTAATTTTGGGTATGAAAAAATGGTTGTTTTTCCTCATGTTACTCATAATCATACCTGTTTTTGCATACGAGGTTTATACACCGTATGATTATAAATACAATGAAAACGGTGATAAACTTTTATTTGTCGTAGATTATTCAAATAGTATGGGCGAATATTTGGAGCATAAAACAAAAGCAAATCTTGTTAAAGAAATGATGAATTATGTGCTGCCGCAGATTTCTCCAGATACAAGAGTTGGTATGAGGGTTTACGGTCATACCTGTAACTTGTTTGCATACAACGCTTGCAGAAGTTCAGAATTAATTGTTCCTCTGGGATTTACAAATGCTCCTAATATAATATCTGCTATGTCGAGGCTTAGACCGAGAGGTATGACACCAATTACATATTCTTTAAAACAGGCGGTTAATAAAGATTTAGACGGAATGGATGGAGTTAAGCATATTATATTGTTAACCGATGGGGGAGAAAACTGCGATGAAAGTCCCTGCGATTACTCAATAGAGCTTGTCAAAAAAAGAAAAGATATAAAAATTGACGTGATAGCTTTTAATGTACATGACGACGCGGATTTAGCCCAGTTACAGTGTACGGCAAACGTAACAGGAGGCAGATTTGTAGAGGCAGATACGAGAGCACAGCTTTTCAGGTCTATGGAGGATATGATTTTGCCCCATAAGAATGTTGAAGCAACTATTTATAGAGCAGAGTAGAATGTCTTATGTTCCAAAAAAAAGCCCCATATAAGGGGCCTAAACTTAGAATAGATGTAAGATAATATAAGAGAGTAGTTTGTAAAACTTTAGAGAGATTATTTAACTAACGTAGAGATGAATCTGATAGAATCATCAGCTAATTCTCTAACGAAATCTTTAGCGATTTTAGAAAGCGGTCTGTTGTCGATTTTGTCGAATATAGCATAAATAGGGTCACCGCCGTTGTTGAATCTCATTTGTCTGTCTTGTTTATTTAAGTAATAGAAGTGGAAATCAGAAGGTATTTCTAATGCTCCTGCTGGTTTTTTATTTCTTTCAATTGCATTGTATGTAGCTGTCATAATTTTCACTCTCTCTATTTATGTCTTACATATATATAAAGTATTTAACGATTAAAAAATTGCCTTTTTTGTTATAAAAGATTAAGAAATGTAAAGATAAATTTTTTTAGAGCTTAAATCAGCAGTATTTCTTAATATTTGGAATTTGAACATAATCCGAGCAAGAGCGATGATTGCTCGAAAATAGAGATATAAATGTTTGAATCCTGTGATTCATGGGGGAATAAAAATAAAAAATCGGGATGACAGGATTCGAACCTGCGGCCCCCGCGACCCGAACACGGTGCGCTACCAAGCTGCGCTACATCCCGATATTATATTTAATTTTCATATTTTGGGGCGCAGCTTGGTAGATATCTATATACGGCTCGCCGAACATTCTGTTCGGTCTCGCCTCCCTCCAATCGAAACGATACTTAATCGTTTCTCTGGAGTCCTTGCTACATCCCGATGTTTTTACCTCTCCTTATTATAAATCCGCAAGACTAAAAATCAAGTAAAAATTTTAGGGAACTTTTTTTTATATTTTTCGTCTTTATGTATAGAAAAAGCCGGGAGGATGGAAAAGATGAGTAGAGCTTTAAGTAATATAGAGTTTATAGATACCAGTGAAATGGAGGCGAATTTACCGAAGACTTT
>CALURX010000091.1 GCA_944323265.1 Candidatus Gastranaerophilales bacterium | reverse complement strand
ATGAAAATTCTTAATTATATGACACCTGAACAAGTTTTTCAACTTCATAGTGTTGCGATTGCTTCTTGAATTCGCCTTAGATATAATATTAACTTTTGTAACAACCCTGGGCTATGTTTGTCAAAAAAAAGCAATTTTAGTGAAGAACATGACTTTATATAAGTAAGGTTAGATAAATATAGGTTAGGTAGGTATGATTAATAATATTACGACTATGGACACGCGTCCACAGATGGCCGTTGCAAAGCCTATGCAATCAATCTCGAGCATGGGCATGCCGCCAATATTAGGGTTTAAAACTCCGCCTCTTAAAGAAAAGGCGACCATAAGGGTTACAAAGGTTAAACGCGGAGACAATCTTATTATTCCGGGTGAAATTGATGATGATTATGTTGATATTGTGGAAGAAGAAATAAATCTTTCGCCGAATTCCGGAGGAAATTTCTTTAGCGGACCGCAATTTGTTCCGAAGATTAAAAAGAAATTTAAATATCTAAAAAATTGTTATTTGATTGATTTTATTCAGTCTCCAAAAACGCGGTGCGGGCTGGGGACTGAGGCGATAAAGAATCTTGCGGAGAAAGCAATGTTTGACTCGCGGGCCCAGGGGCGTATTGTGACCTTTTCAGCACCTATGGTTAAAGAAATGTCGCCTGCAATGTTTTTCTATAAGTTAGGGTTCAGGTTTACATCTGCGGAGGCGAATAAATATATGGAGGAATGTCTTGCTCAAAATATGCCGGATATTCCTGCGCAAACCGGCATGATGTATCTGCCGAGAAACCAGCTGCATAAACTTCTCAGGTATGGAGAACTATTCTAAATGACTGATGTAAATAATCAATTTAATCTCGATGCTCATTATTCAACGGAAACAAAAGTAAAACGTCCGTTTACGCATGCTGCTGAAGCTCCGGCAGCTTTACCCAAGCATAATTTGTTTTCGGACAAGGAAGCAACAAAAAGGGTAAAGCAGATTAATACAGATATTTATGAAGGTGCCAAAGAAGAAAAAGCAAAAAAAGATTTCAACAGAGCTCTATATTTTAAAATTTTTGGCGGAATAACCCTTCTTGCAGCAGGGATTGCAGGAATTGATAAAATTAGAAAGTTCTTTAGAAAATCTTAATTAGGAAAATTTTTCATTTATGCTAAAATAATGGGGAAGAGGGGTAAGGAGTAGGTTATGTCCCCTTATTAATCAGAGAGGTAATTTATGTGCGGAATAGTTGGATATATAGGGAGAAATTCAGCCGTCGATATTCTACTGGATGGCTTAACCAGTCTTGAGTACAGAGGGTATGATTCTTCGGGAATTGCAGTAAATATTGACGGAAAAGTTCAGTTATATAAAGCTGCCGGAAAACTTCAAAATCTCAAGGATATTGTTGAGAAAAACTATGCGGAGATATCTAAATCTACAATAGGTATCGGTCATATCCGCTGGGCTACCCATGGTGCTCCGACTGTTGAGAACGCACATCCGCACTCTTGTAATTGCGGCAAACTCGCTGTAGTACATAATGGTATTATTGAAAATTTTAAAGAGCTTAAAGAAAAATTGGAAAAACAAGGATGCACTTTCCGCTCTCAAACCGATACGGAAACAGTTGCGCATCTTGTTGCTTCTAAGTTCTCACAGACACATGACCTTACAGAGGCAGTAAGGCTTGCCACAAAAGAAATTGAGGGGGCTTATGCTCTTTGTGTTATTCATCAGGATGTAAAGGATACAATCGTTGCTACAAGAAGAAACGCTCCGTTAGTCGTAGGATTCGGTGATGGAGAAAACTTTGTAGCGTCTGATGTTCCGGCTCTTATTCAATATACAAAAAAAGCTATGTACCTTGATGATAACCAAATTGTTACATTGACTCCTGACTCTGTTAAGTTGATTGATATAGACAACAACCCTGTTGTGCAAAAAGTTGAAATGCTTCCTTGGGAGCCGGTTGCACTGAGCAAAATGGGTTATAAGCATTTTATGCTAAAAGAAATCCACGAGCAGCCTGATGTTGTAAGGAATGTCCTTTCAGGAAAATTAAGAGCAATTGATGAGCCGATTGTTTTGAAGGAAGTTACTCTTGACAGAGAAAAGCTCAAAGATTTGAACCGCATTCAAATTGTTGCCTGCGGAACATCGCTCCACGCCGCTATGGTTGGAAAATATTTAATTGAAGATTTTTGCGGAATTTCTGTTGATGTAGAGCCTTCAAGCGAATATATTTACAGAAAGACGATTACAGATAAAAACACCCTTGTAATCGGGGTTTCTCAGTCCGGTGAAACCGCTGATACTATTACGGCTGTAAGACAGGCAAAGAGTAAAGGTTCGCATATTCTGATTGTAACAAACAGACCGGATTCAACAATGGCAAGAGAAGCGGACAGTCTTATCCCTGTAAATGCGGGAATTGAAGTTTCTGTTGCGGCGACAAAATCTTATATGGCACAGTTGATTTCTTTCTATCTGCTTGCAATATACATCGCAGAAGTGAAGGGTGTAAATGATTTAAGAGATTTAAAACATGAACTTATAATTCTTCCTCAGAAGATAGAAAAAGTGCTTGCGCATAAAGAAGATATTCAACAATGTGCAAGGAAGTTTTCAGGTTCAAAAGATTTTATCTTTATTGCTCGCGGAATAAATTTCCCGACAGCTTTAGAAGGTGCATTAAAACTGAAAGAAATCAGTTATATAAACGCAACTGGTTATACTGCAGGCGAGCTAAAGCACGGCCCTATTGCAATGCTAGATGAATCAATGCCGGTACTTTCGATTCTTATGTCAGGGAAGGTTTATGATAAAATCCTTTCTAACTCGGAAGAGGCAAAAGCTCGTAATGCAAGGATGATAGCTTTAACTGATTCTACGGATCCAAAGTTAAACGAATTATTTGATTGCATAATACGTGTTCCGGAGATTTCGGAAATTTTATCACCGGCACTTGCTGTAGTACCTTTGCAGCTGCTTGCGTATTATATTGCGGAATTTTTAGGTAAAGATGTAGATCAGCCAAGAAACCTTGCAAAATCAGTAACAGTAGAATAGAAGAATCGTATGCAAGTAATCTCTGAACTTATAGAAATACCTAACAACAATAATCCTTCCGTAGAATATATAGAAGGAGAGTTAACAAAACGCAACATTAATCCTTTAAGATGGGCAATTGTGAATGTTGATGATAAAATATATACAGTTAGTGTTGCCAATTTAAAAGAATAGGAAGGACATTA
>CALURX010000090.1 GCA_944323265.1 Candidatus Gastranaerophilales bacterium | reverse complement strand
TATTCAAATGAAGCTAAACATAAAATCCTGGGGGTTAGAAATGAAACTCTTGAAAATTTCGGGGCAGTGAGCGAAGAATGTTCTTATGAAATGGCAGAAGGGCTCTACAGAGCAACAGGAGCGGATATTTGTATTTCAACAACAGGCATAGCGGGCCCCACAGGAGGCACTAAAGAAAAACCTGTCGGGTTAATGTTTTCAACAATATACACAAAAAATAAATCCATAACCTTTGAAACGCTTCTGCCTCCGGATACCGAAAGAATTGAAATGAAAGAAAAATTTGCTGATTCTGTTCTTAAAAAACTTCTGGTTTTCTTAAAAACTCCTTAATACTTTTTAAATATTATTGAAATATGTTTATGTAAATGATACATTCTATATATAGAAGATAAGGAGTAACAATTTATGGTCTGTTTAACATCAAACAAAATTGACACTAAACTGGTATCAGAAGCGCTTAAAGCTTTAGGGAAAGAAAATTTTGCCTTGATTATTCATGGCGGAAGCTTCCCTTCTAAAAACGGAGAGGATACAGGGTTTGGAACTTTTAATTCAGAAGCCGGGCATGAACTGATTGATTACGCTCAAGGTATTTTCAATGCTCTCCAGCTCGGACCTGCAGGGAAAACTAAAAGTTCTGACTCTTCACCATATACCGGAACAATTTTTTCAGGCAATCCGCTTTTTATAGACTTGAAACAATTAACAGATAAAAAATGGGATAATATACTTTCTGCAGAAACTTTTGAAAAAGTCGTTGCAAATAACCCTAAACAAAATCAAGGCAGAACAGCTTATTCATACATTACAAATGCACAGAATGAAGCTTTAAAAGAAGCTTGGGAAAACTTTAAAAAGATTCATGGCGGTCTGTTTGGTTCTTCTTTGAAGAAGGATTTTGAAAAATTCAAAAAAGAAAATGATTTCTGGCTTGATAATGACTCGCTGTATGAAGCTTTATCAATCGAAAACGGCGGAGATTACTGGTACAGCTGGAAAAACGAAGCTGACAAAAATCTGATGAATCCAAAATCTGATGATGAAAAGAAAGCTTATGCACAGAGAATTGAAGAAATAAAAAATAAATACGCGGATGAAATAGAATTCTATAAATTCTGCCAATTTGTTTTAGAAGTTCAAAATGAAGAAACAAAAAAATATGCTTTATCAAAAGGCATAAGGATGATTGCAGATCGTCAGGTTGCTTTTTCTGACAGAGATACCTGGGCTTATCAGTCTCTATTCTTGGAAGGCTGGTGTCTTGGCTGTCCTCCTGATTATTTTTCAAAAGACGGGCAGGCATGGGGCTTTCCGGTTATGGATCCTGATAAGATGTATAACGCTGACGGTTCTTTGGGTGAAGGCGGAATTTTGATGAAACATCTTTATAAAAAGATGTTCAAAGAAAATCCGGGCGGTGTTAGAATCGATCATATCGTAGGTTTGATTGATCCTTGGGTATATAAAGCAGGCAAAAAGCCTATGTGTGAAGAAGGTGCCGGAAGACTTTATTCTTCTCCTGAGCATCCGGAACTTTCCAGATATGCGATTGCAAGAAATGAAGATTTAGATTATACGCTTGAAGCTGATAAGGAAAAACGCGTTAAAACATTATCTGATGAGCAGATAAAGCTTTATGGCAGATTAATCGAAAAGATTGTTATTGCTGCAGCTAAAGAATGCGGAATGGATAAGAATGCAATTGTTTGTGAGGACTTAGGTACTCTTACAAACCCTGTAGATGCAGTTATGAAAAAATATGAACTTCAGGGCATGAGATTAACTCAGTTTGTTGTTCCTGAAAAACCTGAACATCCGTACCGCTGCAAGAATATTACAGAAAATGTTTGGGCTATGGTCGGAACTCATGATAACAATCCTATTGAAATGTGGGCAGAGAGCATGATTAATACCCACGAAGGTTATCTGCATGCAAAAAATCTTGTTGAGGACTTGTTTGCAGAGGCTGAAAACAAGGATGATATTATTGTCAGACTTACTCAGGATAAAGATTACTTGAAGTTTATTAAATTAACAGAAATCTTTGCATCAAAGGCTAAGAATCTGCAAATCTTCTTCACTGATTTCTTCCAGATTAACGATGTTTATAATCGTCCGGGAACATCAGGCGACCAGAACTGGTCTTTGAGACTGCCTAATAACTTTAAGGAACTTAATCCGATTGACTTGCATGCAATTCTGAAAGCTGCAATTATTGCGCGCGGAAAAGAATTTGCATCAAAACATGCCAGCTTGATTGAAAGATTAGGCTAGGGGGAAAGGGGTAAATATATAGAAAAAACGAAGCCTGATGGCTTCGTTTTTTTTAGTGAGTAATTAAATATTCATATAAAGTACCTTGAGGGGCAAATTTTTTCTTTTTACTCATCACATTCTTTTTGTAAGTCAGTTTGTGAATGGGAGAGATTTGTTTAAGTTCTTCATAGCGTTTTGGTGAGAACTTGTCTGTTAGTTCATTTTGCATTAATTGTACCGGAATAAATGGTGAGTAGAAAATTTCACTCCACTCTTTAATATTATCTTTGCTGGAGTGGGTAAACATTGTGAATGCGTGAAGATAGAAAAAATAGTTAATAACAAAATAGTTATTTTTCCAGTATTCTTCAAGGAATCTTTTCATTTTAGCAATTATAACACTATTTCCTTTTGACGAGATGAAATAATTTGCCATATTAAGTCCATCCGGGTCATCGTTTATATTGTTTTTGAATACAAAAAGCTCCGAATCACGAATATATTCAGGAAGCGGTGCGGTAAGCAGTACGGTTGCATCTATCCATAATCCGCCGTATTCATAGAGAAGATATGTTCTTACGATATCCGCAAAATGAGCGGCTTTTATTATTCCCCTGTTTTTAAGTTCATAAATATAATCAGGAATCGTAATATAGTTTTTAATGGTTTCGTCACTCAGAATTACATGTTCAAGGTTTCCTTTGTACTTTTTTACACTTTTGATACAGCATTTAACAATGTCCGGAGCATTTTGTATATCTCCGTTCCAGTATTGCCAAATTCGGTATTCTTTAGGAGTTTCAGATAATTTTATATTTTCAGATTCGATAGCTAGAATATAGGGTTTTAAGTACCATTTACAGAAGTTCCCTTTGAGGATTCTTCTTATTTTCCTATCAAAGATAAGTAGTTCAAGCGAGATTTTCACAAGAGTATTTAGAATTGAATAAGTATAAGATTTTAGCTTTTTCATAAACACAACAAAATCCAACAATTGTAATGTTTGTCCTTTTCTTTCTCTTTTGTTGCGACTAAAAAGAGAAAGAAAAGAACGAAAAGAAAGAGAAAATCCGCAAATGTTTACAACGCCCTTCGGGCGTGGGATTAAATGGTTGTTGCAGGCAAGCCTGCACTCTTACGCTCGCTATCGCGGCTCCGCCGCACGCTCGCGAAAATCTTCTATTTTGAGCCCTAACGGAATGAGCCAATAATATTTGCGAGAGAATAACAGAGGCAAGCACTGTTTGAGCGTAAGCGAGTTTGCTTGCCTTAGCTCGAGCAATTTATATTATTGAGCGAATGA
>CALURX010000089.1 GCA_944323265.1 Candidatus Gastranaerophilales bacterium | reverse complement strand
AATGCTACTGAAGATATGCAAAGATACAGAGAAAGATTGGAAGCTAAGTTCTCTGCTATGGATATGCTTATCGCTAATATGCAGCAACAGTACGCTTCTTTCCTCGGGGTGTAAACTCGTTGTTTAAATTTCATTTTGTGATAAAATAAACCTCAGACAAGGGAGAGGTTTATGAATATTTCGGAAGTAAAAATTAAGGAATTTGTGTGTAAGCATACTGAACTTTTTACAGTTCTGGGATTAGGCGTATTATTTTATTTCATTTTTTTTCATAATATCTGGGCCTATGCTTTAATGGACGTTGATGAATCAAGATATGTTTCTATGGCAAAAGACATGTTCAATACAAAGGATTTTTTAACTTTGTATTTGAATAAAGAATTTTTCTTTGAAAAACCTCCGCTTTTCTTTTGGGGAGAGTGTCTTTCATTTGCAATATTCGGCAAAATTACGGAATTCACAGCAAGGTTTCCGGTGGCATTATACGGAACATTATGCGGATTTTTAACATACTTTGTCGGGAAAAAGATTGTATCAAGAACTTACGGCGTTGTATCGGCATTAATACTTGCGACTTCTTTAGAATTTGTAATCCTTGCGAAATTCGCAATTCTGGATATTGTTGTTGCAACTTGTATCTGGTTTTCACTCTGCTTTGGAATGTTGACAAATTTCTGTGAAGAAAAAAATAAAAAATATTTCTGGTGGTTATTCTACATATTCTCAGGTCTTGCTGTCATGGCAAAGGGAATCCCTGGGTTTGTTGTTCCGTTTGGTTCAATGTTTTTTATTTCAATTGTATCTAAAAGATTTAAGGAAATCTTCAGACCTCAATACTTTCTTGTCGGGTTTTTCTTGTTCTTTTTAATAACGCTTCCTTGGCATATTGTAATGCTAAAGATGCATGATCCATTGTTTTTCAATGAATATATAATGAAACACCACGTTGCAAGGTTCCTTGGAGCGCCGGAAATAGGAAGGGTACAGCCGTTTTATTTCTATTTTCTGACTATTCTTTGGGGATTTTTCCCTTGGATTATATCTTGTATTACGGTGCTTTGCAGGAAAATTTATAAAAGAGACTTTAAATTTAAAGATTTAAATGATACTCAAAGATTTTTACTCTATAATGGAATTATTGCAATATTTACCTTGTTATTCTTCTCTTCTTCCAAGACAAAGCTGATTACGTATATTTTGCCGATATATGGTTCACTCGCTTGTTTGGGCGGATATATCTGGACTAATTATGTAGAAAGAGGGGAATATAGCCGTTTTATTAATAAGACTGTATATATTTTAGGCGGAATCTTTATTATTGCATCAATTGCAGCTTTGTTCACTCCTTTATATTTACCCCCGGAGCTTAACCGCGATATTTATATTGCAAAACCTCTTTGTATTCCGTTATTGTTCTTTGTGGGTTTAATTTCCATAATATTTGCTAAAAAAGAAAAATTTTTGGGAGTATTTTTTACTTACGTAATATTTATGCTTGCTCTGTCTGCTTTTGGGACTGAGAAATTTTTCAAAATTGATTACAAGTTCGGTCAAAATGACTTATTGAGATTTGCACATTATGCAAAAGAGCATGATAAAACGCTTACGGCATACAGATTCTCTCACAAGTATTCTTTAATCTATTACGGCGGAAAACCTGTTGAATACGGAAAAGAATATGGGATTCCGGAGCTTAAACGAGCTTTGGAAAAGGAAAATAATCTTGTAATTATTCCTTACAAGTTTAAAGATTCGGAAGTCGATAAACAGAATTTCAGGGTTATTGATACAGGAAGAAAGTATATTTTGGTTGAGAAAAAATGATAGGCTGCGAACTACTTTTTAGAATATTTTATCCGTTGCTTATCCTGGCGCACAAACGCGGCGGGTATAGTGAAGATGCTATAAACCGTAAACTCGGAAAGTTTGAGGCTCACATGGAGGGGGATAAAACAATTATGTTTCATGGTGTCTCTGTGGGCGAGATTAATGCAATTGAAAAACTTGTAAAAAAGGTTAGAGAAGAATTCCCTAATATAAAAATTGTCGTAACTACCGGAACAAACACAGGGCAAGAAATTGCACATAAAAAGTTAGGAGAAACGACAGATTTAATAACTTACTTTCCTTTTGACACGCCTTCTTGCGTAAAAAGATTTTTGGCGAATGTAAAACCGGATATTGTTCTTATGGCAGAAACTGAAATTTGGCCGAACTTTCTTGAAGGTTGTAAAAAAAATAGAACCAAAGTTTTTATCATAAACGGAAGAATATCAGATAGAACTTTTAATTCTTATAAAAAGCTAAAATTCTTTTTCAAGCCGCTTTTAAATCTTTATTCAGGAATTTTTACCCAATCAAGTGAAGATATGAACAAATTTTTGTCTTTGGGAGCCAATCCTGATACGACAGAGCGTATGAATAATCTAAAGTTTGATATAACAGCACCTGCAGTTGATATTGAACTAAAAAAAGAAGGCAGAATATTTCTTGCAGCTTCAACACATTCCGGAGAAGACGGTATTGCCTTTGATGTATATAAAAAACTTAAAGAGAAGTATTCTGATTTAAAATTCATTATTGCGCCGAGACATTTAACAAGACTGGACGAAGTAAAAAGTGTTGTTAAGGAATATGTTTTGCGCTCAGAGGGCGGAAATTTGATTGAGCATGATGTTATGATTCTTGATACAATGGGCGAGCTCGGCAAAATATTTGCCTTTGCGGATGTTTCTTTTATCGGCGGAAGTTTTAACAAAACAGGCGGACATAATCCATTGGAATCAATAATATTTGGAAAACCTGTAATTTCCGGCCCTTCTATCAATAACTTTAAGGATATTTACTCTATTATTCAAAATGCTCATGCCGGATTTGTAGTTAAAACAGAAGACGAATTTTTCCAAATAGCTGACAAGTTATTTTCAGATAAAGCCTTTTACGAGAAAACCGCAAAAGCAGGCGAGCAGGTGTTTAAAGACCAGCAGGGCGCGTTGGAGTTCGTTATAAATAGACTTCGCACTATCTTGTAAATTCGGTCTTGATAACAATTGCTTATTTAAGCGTTACACAATTTTTTGTGCAAATTTAACTTCAATATCAGCCCCCAGGCCCCTTAAAATTTTCATTGTTGTGTCAAAACTTGGCTGAACCTTGCCTTTTAAAATATTACATAAATTTGAACGGTTAAGGTCAATTTCCTCTGCAAATTTGCTTACAGACCCTCTTGCTTTTATAACACGCTCTAATGATTTAAAAAATAATGTATAGTCACCGTCTTTTGCATATTCTTGCATGCTGAGTCTTAGGTAGTCTTTTTGGTACTCAACATCTTTAAGAACTTCCTGCATGTGCTGTTCATGAGTTATGCCTCTTTTTAAAACACTGGATTTAATTTTCATATTAAGTCATTCCTTTATTTCTTTAATAATAGCTTTAGCCTTTTCAATATCTTTACTCTGCGATGATTTATCACCTGCACAAAGAATCAAAATGATTACATCCTGTGACTCTGTAAAGTATATTCGATACCCCGAGCCAATTTTGAAACGAAGTTCAAAAAGGTCATTAGACAGTCTTTTGCAATCACCGTAAATGCCTTCTTCAAGCCTGTCAATTCTGCGGTCAACCTGCTGCCTGATAGATTTATCAAGTTTTTTGTACCAGTCTTGATAGGGACATTTACCATCTATGGTTGTGTAATAGATGATTTGTTTCATAATTATATTGTATGTTATAACATACAATATGTCAATATTATATTGAATTGTTGTGCGCAAGTATTTACGAATTTTG
>CALURX010000088.1 GCA_944323265.1 Candidatus Gastranaerophilales bacterium | reverse complement strand
AAAATGACACCTTGTGAATACAGAAAATACCTTGCAATGTCCTACTGACCGATTACGTTTTAGTGGGGACATTTCAGGTATGCCCAACCGACAAGGCCTATGGCCAAGAAAATATTTATAATTCCAACTCGTTATATGCCTTGCCGTAATTTTTATTATACTTGCTGCCTGATATAAAAAAATTATCGATTGCCTTGATATATTCGTTGTTCTGCTTTCGCTGTTTAATGAGTTCAAGAGAACATACCATATCTGCACATTGCAAAAGCCTGTATTTCCCTTGAAAAACATCTTCTTTAAACCTGTAATTGTTTAGATTGGAAGAAAACGCATTATGCAGTATCTTTGTAAGGTAATTTTGCCCTGTATCGTAGTATATAACTATCTCATCAAACTTACTAAAATAATTATGATTATCGGTTACCATTTGTTTTATATAAAGCTCTAACCGTTGTTTTATGGCTTGTTTTGTTGGGCAATAGCTTTTATCGCATACAAAGGTTTTATGCTTTAATTTAAGCTTACGCATAAATTGAAACAGGTGTTTAAAAAGTTTTCTTCTCATATCACCGTCTAAATCTGTATAAGGTTTTTGCTGGCGGATTAACGGCATAGTATGTATCGGGAATTGTGCATTAAACCCATTTTGGACTAAAAAATTCTCAAAAGCTTTTATATCATCATCGATTGGCGTAGATTTGTTATGAAATAGGAACGATACTATATACAAATCTTTCAAATTGTCTTTTTGAGAGCGGTTTGCCTCAAAAATTCCCGATTCATCTATAAATATTCCTAATTCGCTCATTTCTCCCCTATATTAAAAATGGCGAGGAATTCCCCGCCTGTGACAGACCTAGCATTATTAAAATACATCAGTCTATAAATATTATAAGGCGTAGGGGTAAAAATTTCAAGTGATAAAAAAACTACTGTTCAACCATTCAAACTTATCAACTCCTAAAAAACTACACTTCTAATTCCTTCCACTATTACATATAATCTATACATTTAATCTTTTTTATGTTAAAAATAGAATCAGAAAAAGAGGTATGAAGAATGTTAGATATAAAACTTATTAGAGAGAATCCTGAAAAGATTAATGAATTATTAAAAAGAAGAAATCCTGAATTATCAATTGATACAATAATAGCAATTGACGCAGACAGAAGAAAAGTTCAGGCCCAGGCAGACGATTTGAGGGCAAAAAGGAAATCCGAATCTCAAAAAATCGGTATGATGAAAAAGAATGGCGAAAACACAGACGCTATTCAAGAAGAAGTACGCAAGCTCGGTGATGAGATTAAGGCTCTTGAAGAAAAACAAGTTGACTTAGATAACATTCAAAGAGATATGCTCTTGAGAACGCCTAACATTCCTGATGAAACAACTCCAATTGGAGAGTCGGAAGATGACAACATTACGGTTAAAACCTGGGGCAAACCAACCCAATTCACATTTACTCCCAAAGCTCACTGGGATATTTGTGAAGAAAAAGGAATTGTGGATTTTGAACGCGGAGTTAAAATCTCTCAATCAAGATTTACACTATACAGAGGCAAAGGGGCAAGACTGGAGCGAGCAATTATTCAATTCTTTCTTGATATTCATACGGAAGAACACGGATACGAGGAGATTCTGCCTCCGTTTATGGCAAACGCCGCAACAATGACCGGAACCGGTCAGCTTCCTAAGTTTGCAGAAGATATGTACAAATGCGTTGACGAAGACTTGTACCTCATCCCTACAGCAGAAGTTCCAGTAACAAATATTTATTCAGGCGAAATTTTATCAGAAGATGATTTGCCTAAATATATGACTGCTTATACTCCTTGCTTCAGAAGAGAAGCAGGTTCTGCAGGAAAAGACACTCGAGGCTTAATCAGAGTTCACCAGTTCAACAAAGTTGAGATGGTAAAATTAACAACTCCGGAAACCAGCCCGGCTGAACACGAAAAATTAACAAGAGATGCAGAAGTTTGTCTGGAAAGATTAGGACTTCCGTACAGAAGAGTTGCATTATGCACAGCTGATATAGGATTTAGCGCTAATAAGTGTTTTGATTTGGAAGTATGGCTGCCTTCATACAACACTTACAAAGAAATCTCCAGCTGCTCAAATTACGGCGATTATCAGGCAAGAAGAGCTAATATGAGATACCGTACTAAAGACGGACAAATTAGATTTGTTCATACAATAAACGGCTCCGGACTTGCAGTCGGCAGGACATTTGCAGCAATTATAGAAAACTTCCAGCAAGAAGACGGAACAATTATAATTCCTGAAGTTTTAAGAAAATACACAGGATTTGACAAAATATAAAAAAGAAAAGCTCTCGTATTACGAGAGCTTTTCTTTTTACTGTTTAGGCTGCTGAAAAAGCGGTGTGCTTCTGTTTTGCATACAAACCCCGAATTGACAGCCGGAATTATAATTAAAACTGCTTCCGGCAGGAGTTACCCCTTGTCTATCAGTCGGAACATCTTCTCTGCGCAGTGGATTCAATCTAACTTCAGGTGTCTCTGCGAATTCACTTATATTTGTATCTTGCTGATATACAGGAGGCAGCTGTTCCCTAAATCCTGGTAAAGAACAAACGGCTTCTCCGGCATCAATAGGACAGGCCGCAAAAGAAGGTAAGACTATTAAGAGAGCCGGTATTATAAAAATCTTTTTCATATAAAATCTCCTTTTTGTTCTTTTATTGTAACCTCGCTTTTTTGAGAAACATTCTCCGGCAAGGCTAGTAAAAATAGGCAATATATAAATCACTCTAACAGCATTTCAACTATTTGAAGGATTTAAAGCTGTAGAGTAAGATGTTAGTATAATAGAAGAAATAGGGATTGGAGGGGATTTCAAGTTGTACGCATATCAACAGCAAAAACCGGAGAGAAGACTACATGTCGTTCCTAACAAACGGCGTGCAAAACTCGTTCCAAAATCTGTGCCCAAAAAGAAAACAAACCCTATAATTGCGTTTTTTAGAATGATTGTAGCGCTTAGTTTTTTATGCGCATTCATGTATTTTGTATTTCCGACAAGTTTTCATAACTTAATCAGCCAGGTTTTTAAACCTAAAAATGTCTCTATGAGCCTTAAAACACCAAAGGGAATGGCATATAAAAACTGGACAAAACCTGTTGCTGCGGATATTTATTCAATAGCAAATCCTGTTGCTAATTACTTAAGTAACGATTTATTCAAAAATCGCCTGCTTTTGACCCCTACAGTTCAAAAAATGCACAGCGAAGTTACGACTATGTATCATACAAATGAGATGAAGGCGTTAAAATTACAGCTTAATTCTTTAATGCAACAATATCCTATGATAAAACCTTCCATCTATGTATGGGAATATGAAAACGGCAAGTATGTTGATATAAATGCAGACAAACTCTATTCAGCAGCAAGTATAATTAAGCTTCCTGTTCTTGTGCGTCTATTCAAATCAATAGAAGCCGGTCAGATGACAATTTATGATGAAATGACCTTAACTAATTATTATAAATCCGGGGGGTCAGGAAATTTACAGTACGCTCAGACAGGCAGAAAATACACGCTTGATCAGCTTGCCAAAACAATGATTCAAGATTCTGACAATACCTCGACCAATATGCTTATGTCCAAAATGGGCGGCATGGATGATGTAAATATCGGGCTTAGAGACTGGGGAATTTCTACAACCTATGTAAGAACCTGGCTTCCTGATTTGGGTGGAACAAACAAGACTACGGCAAAGGATATCGCAAAAATTTTATATAACTTAGACAACCCGGGATTTTTGAATATTAATTCTCGCGAATATATTATTGATTATTTAAGCCATGTAAAAAATAACAGGCTAATAGCTGCCGGCTTAGGAGATGGAGCATTATTCATTCA
>CALURX010000087.1 GCA_944323265.1 Candidatus Gastranaerophilales bacterium | reverse complement strand
TGAAAATTCTTAATTATATGACACCTGAACAAGTTTTTCAACTTCATAGTGTTGCGATTGCTTCTTGAATCCACCAATTTTTCATAGTAAAGATATGTAAATATTTTTATCAAATAAAACATATTTATATTCAAATGATATATAATATAGGTATATGTATATCGTCAAAAACTTGAAGGACTATAATTTGTCCCACAAGCAAAGGATTTTTGCCGGCTACTTGAAGGATAATGTGGATTCGTATGTTTGTTATGAAAAAGTGACAAACCGTAGTGCTATGCGCAAATATTTTGCTCCGGACAATGATTTTATAATTTATAGTACAGCAATTGCAGAGCCGGCTGAACTACTGGCCAGAGCATTTGTAAGTTAATATTCACAAATTATTTTATATATGCTATTCTCTAATTATGGAGATAGTTATGAAAAGATTTTTGACTATTTTAACACTATTTTGTATTACAGCAGGATTTGTCTGGGCTAAAGATGAAAATGTTATAAAGTTTCAGGGCGATAAATATCAACTTCAATACAGTACCAAAAGTGAAGAAAATAATGGTTATTTAAATGAATATTTCAAATCAGGCGAGGGCATAAATACGTGGTCAGAAATGATTGCAGTGCACCATTTTCCTAATATGTATTCTCCAATCAGCCAAGCCGAAAGTTTTAGAGAATATCTTGATGAAATAAACTGTCCTAGTGCAATTTATCTTGATGAAGAAAATAATACAGGGATGCTTGATTTTATATTAATTGATGGTAAACAACTACCTATAATACTGGAATTTAATATATTCAAATATGAAAAGTCTCCTGAGTGCGGGACAATTGCCATTCAGTATGCAAAGCGATACAGTGTCAGCAATACATTTGATATAGAAGCCGTAAAAGAAGAGTTTGCTAAATTACGTAAAAAAGCTCTAAAGGATATTAATAAAATAGAAATTCCTCAAATTATCAATAGTCCGCTAAATGAAATCAATACTGATAAGCCAGAAGCTTAGATTTCTTCTTTTTCCTGTAAATACTCTTTCACCAAATTTATTGGTGTTGCAAAGCCTATACCTATATTAGAAATATTATTATCAGGATTATAAATAGCCTGATTAATCCCGATAATCTCGCCTTTTGCATTCAAAAGAGGTCCGCCGGATGAGCCGGGATTAATTGCCGCGTCGGTTTGAATTCTGTTTTTTGCATAATCAATTCTTGAAATTATCCCCTGTGTCAGCGTCCCGCTAAAACCAAAAGGATTACCTATAGCCCAAACCTTCTGTCCTACTTTTATTTTCTCCGAATTACCGAGCTTAACAGTTTTCAAATCTTTTGGCACATCAATTTTTAATAGTGCAATATCCTTATTTTCTCCAAGATGCTTTAAGACCTTTGCATTATAATTTTGACCATTATTCATCGTAACAATAACCGTTTTTCCAACATCAATAACATGAGCACTGGTTAAAATAACACCTGATTTATCTATTATGCACCCGGTTCCACAAGATAAGCCGTCAGAAAGCTGCGAATCAACAGATACTATTGCAGGATTAATCTTTTCATATATTGAAACTGCACTCCTATCGTCACGCCCGAATGGAAACGCGGGTAATGACATTAATAACATAAGTAAGACTAAAGATAATCTTCTGAACATTGGAAGCCTCCCTAAGTTTTACAATTTAATATTTACAGAGAACAAAAGCTCTGACAATTAGCTTAACTAGCAAAATTCTGTTTCCAAACAGTCTATATATTGCCAGCATTCAAATTTTAATGTATAATAGACGAGATAATATATCGCAATCTACATACAAAAGGAGAAAAATATGTCAAGAATTGAAAGTTTTAAACGAGCTTTAAATGAAAAAAGAGCTGTAAAGATTATTGCAGGTATTGATAATTTCAACGTTGAAAGCGTAAAAAAAGTGGTTAATGCTGCATCGAATTCTGGCGCAAGCGCTGTCGACATTTGTGCAAACCCTGATATCGTAGCTATGGCAAGAAGTATGACAGACTTGCCGCTATTTGTTTCTTCTGTTGAACCACAAGAACTTGCTCATGCTGCAATACTTGGGGCTGATGCAATTGAATTAGGCAACTTTGATGCACTTTACAAAAAAGGGCTTACATTCTCTGCTTCACAAGTTTTAAGTCTTGTCAAAAGAACTTTAGAACTTCTTGACAGAGATATTTTCTTCTGTGTTACAATTCCTGGTGAATTAGAAATTGCTGAACAAATTGAATTAGCAAGAGAACTAGAAGATTTAGGAATAGATCTTATCCAAACAGAAGGTCATTTTTCTAAAGACCCTGCAAATGGAGTAAGAGGGCTTGTAGAAAGAGCGGAATTAACTATTTCTAATACTATTGAGCTTACAAGAAATGTGGAAATTCCTGTTATGACAGCTACCGGTATTAACCCGACAACAGCTCCGCTGGCATTCGCGGCAGGGGCATCTGCAATAGGCTGCGGTTCTTGTGTTAACAAACTTGACTCTGAAATTTCAATGCTGGCTGTTTCTAAGAGCTTAGTAGAAATTGCAGAAAGAAATGCCCAATATACAGTTGAATTAGTATAAAACGAATAGTTATAATAAAAAAGAGACCTCAATGAGGTCTCTTTTTTATTAAGAAATGTAACGATTTAAAACATAATCCTAAAGTTTTACCCTTTTCCTGCCGTAATACATATTAAAGGGACTAACTTAAGGACGTAATAAAAAATGGGAATGGCAGCTTCGCAAGCTAGACTGCTTGCAATTACAGCAAGAATACACGATGTTGAATACCAAGCTCAAGCTATTCAAAACGCTAAGGTACAACTCGCTACTCAGTCTGACCAAGTATACAACGAATACTTGGAAGCCCTTGATGCTACTTCGCTTACGGTTAAAGACTGGCAAGGAAATACAGTGCTTGCTACTTTCAACACGCTTTGCGGAAAAAATGCCGTTGATTCCGGAAACCAATATGCTATTAAAGATGAAAAAGGTAGACTTATTCTACAAGATGATATTAAGGATGCTTATGACAACTACATCGATGACGGTGGAGAAGATGATCCTTATGCTTTTGCTATGTATATGATGAATGATGAAAGCATTGGAAATCTTGAAAATGGAGAATTTGACGAAAAGTTAACTGAAGCTGAAAATGCTGTGGCTGAAGATAATCAAAATGATACAACTCTTAGCTCTATTAAGCAAAGTATGCAGAAGATTATCGATGATGCTGAGGTTGAGGACTACAATGACCTCGATGATGAAAATAAAGCTAAATACGATGAGCTCGAAAAAGCTTACAACTACAAACTCTATAACTCTTACGCTGAACAAGTCTATTATAAAGCTACAGATGGTGAAACTGATTTCGATCAGGATATGTTCGATTACTACGTTAACATCTACAAACAAATTCAAGCTGCTGGTGGAAACTGTATCAGCATTGCTGATTATAATGGGTTAGACGGAGATGCTGCAAATAATTCAGAATGGCTGACTAATATGGTTCAGGCCGGCAAAATTACTATTGATATTGTTAACATAGACGACAAATCCGGAGAACTCTCTTTTGAATCAACCTCGCCAAACTCCGATACTTATGTCGGATACACCGAAACTACCTCTATTGATTCTAAAGCACTCGCTAAAGCTGAAGCTGAGTATGAATACAAAACTAAACAAATCGATGCTAAAGATGAAAAATTCGATATGGATTTATCTAAGCTCGAAACTGAAAGAACTGCTCTTACTACTGAGTATGATTCTGTTAAAAAAGTTATTCAAGATAATATCGAAAGAACATTCGGTATATTCTCGTAATGATGTAAGATTTACGTTTTATTCCCTTTTTAATCCCTTTTCCCTTTTCCCTTTTCCGCTTGTCAAAACAGGCGGTTTTTTTTGACAAAAAATACCTGCCCTAAATAAATTAGAACAGGTATTTAGTCACGCTATTACTACACTAAATTCAAAGCTATACTTGGAGTTTGGTTTGCAGTAGACAATAATGTTGCTGCAGACTGTTGTAATATTTGATACTTAATATAGTTAGAAGCCTCTGTTGCAACATCAGCGTCCTTGATTGATGAATTAGATGACACAATATTCTCCTTTTGAACGCTCAAAGCATCAACAGCTGATTCTACACGGTTCATGTAGGCACCTATAAGTGTTCT
>CALURX010000086.1 GCA_944323265.1 Candidatus Gastranaerophilales bacterium | reverse complement strand
CGCCGCACGCTCGCAATAGATAATTGGATTTTTAAAATATTTATGATATGATTTATACAACATTTTGTGAAAAATGTTGCAAAGAGGTAAGATGTCAGAAATTAGTGTTATTGTTCCTACATATAAAACTGCAAAATATCTTCCAAAATGTTTGGATAGTATTTTGAATCAAACATTTCAGGATTTTGAGCTGATAATTGTCTCAGATGGTCCGGAGGAAGATAATAAAATTTGCGAAGAATATGCCCGAAAAGATAACAGAATCAGCTTGATTAAAGAAGTTAATAAAGGTCTCGGCGGAGCAAGAAATGCCGGACTTAATCTTGCAAAAGGGAAATACATCGCTTTTGTTGATAGCGATGACTGGATAGAAAAAAGTTATCTTGAGAAAATGTATCAGGCTATTGTCTCAGGTTCTGATGTTGATATTGTACAATGCGGAACAAATATTGTTTTTGAAGGTGATACAAATGCAACTTTAAAAACCAATGATGAAGCGTATTTTGGAATAGACATTACAGGGAAAATGCCGGTTAAAAATAATGTCTTTGGAAATATGAATGTCGGCTCTTGGAATAAACTGTATAAAAAAGATTTGATTGAAAAATATAATATCCGTTTCCCAGAAAATTCAAAAAATGAAGATGCGTATTTTACCTGGGCTTACTGGTCTGTGAGCAGAAATATGTACTGTATAGAGGAAAAACTATATAACTATTTGCGCCGCCAAGACTCTTTGATGGCACAGACATTTGCCAAAAATATGGGTGAAAGTGTGCTGGATCATTTAAAGGTTGGGGAATTGTTCTATAAATTTTTACTAACTAATGAGCTGTTTGAAAAACGAAAAGAAGCGTTCTTTAACGCATACTATGTTTGCTGGCAGTTTGTTCAGAGTAATGGTTCGGAAGAATACAGAAGATTAGGACATCAAATCACAAGAGAATTTTTGAAAAACAAAAAGATTCCTAAAAGTCTTATTGCTGAAATCGCCCGAACTCCTTATGAAAAAATAGGAAATATAGAAACACCCAATAGCTTTATAGAAAATATATTTTCTATAAAAAATGATACAGCCCGAACGCATAAAGTCATAACACTATGCGGGGTAAAGTTCAAAATAAAGAGAAAATCCAGAAGTAATTAGTCAAAATCTTGAAAAGAGTTAGGAGAGTATATGCCAAAAATATCAATAATTGTACCTGTTTATAATGTAGAAAAGTATTTGAGGAGATGTCTGGACAGCATAGTTTCTCAAACCTTAAATGATATTGAAATTATCCTTGCGACTGATGGGCCGGCAAGCTGTGATAATATTTGTCAGGAATATGCACAAAAGGATAGCCGCGTTAAGGTTTTGCAAAATCCCGGCAGTTATGGAAAGGCTTTTAATAAAGGGTTAGACATGGCGTCTGGTGAGTACATAGGGATTGTCGAAGCGGATGACTGGTGCGATTCTCAAATGTTTGAAAAAATGTACATAAAAGCGCAAAAGTATAATGCTGATGTTGTGAAGTGCGGCTTCTATTTTGCTTTTGATAATGAGAAGAAGAATAGAATTAGCCTGCCCGAGTATCCGGAGGAATTTTCTATATATGATTCACCGGAAGCTATGGAATTACAGCCTTCTGTATGGAGTTGTATATACAAAAAGAGTTTTTTAAAAGATAAAAATATTGATATGATAGAGGAACGTCAGTCCTTTATAGATGCGCCTTTTCATTATGAGACTATGTATAAGGCAGATAAATATATTTTGTTAAAAGAGCCTTTGTATTATTACTACCAGGGCAATACAAATCAGTCAGTGCAAAACGTTAAACCTTTTGATGGCTTGAACTCTGAAAAGTACGCTTATTCTAAACTCATACAAAACCGAAAAGCATGGAATGAATTGAGAGAAGGATTTTTATTTGCAACAGTTTCGCACTTGTTGTGGAATTATGAACGTATAAAAAGCAAAGAGGACAGGCAGGCCTTTTGGCTTGAAGCTCATAATTACTTGAATGAGATTGATTATTCCGGCGTGAGTTTATATTTTATAAAAGATATAAGATTGAAGAGATTTTTTGAGGAAGTCAAAAATAGGCGGCACGGCTGGTTTAATATTAAAATGAATACTATCTGGGTAAAACTGTTTAATTTGATACCTATATTAAAGATTAAGACCAAACCGAATGGGTTCCAGTCATATCTTTTTGGCTTTATTCCGCTCGTATCATTTAAGATAACTTCTAAATACAAAATTAAATTGTTTAACTTATTTTACATCATTGCTTGGAGTTAAGGGGAAGATATGAGAAAAAATATATTACAATTTTTATTTTCGATTCAAAATGAGAATTTACATAAAGTTATTACAATATTAGGTTTAAAGATAAAGTTTAGAAAAAGTATTCACAAACCAGAGTTACCAGCAGAAGATTTAACTATGCAGAAAGATCCTCTTTATCAGTCTTTTTCGTGGAAAATGTTAGCAAAAGATTGTTTATGGAAGCTAATTAGAGAATATAATTTTAAAACGGTTCTGGATTTGGGGGCTGGAGAAGGGTTACAGTCACGTATTTTTCAGAATAATGATAAAGTAGTGACAGCAATCGTTGGGGACAATACTTGTGATTTTAGTGCAGAAAATTTTAAAGATATAGAATTGATTCAACAAGATTATCTAAAAACTCGGTTTAATAAGAAATTCGATTGTATATGGGCTTCGCATATTCTTGAACATCAACTGAATATCGGCTTGTTCTTAAGAAAAATACACAACGACCTTAAAGACGATGGGATTCTTGCAATAACGGTTCCGCCTTGTGAATTAGTGGCTGGAGGCGGACATCTGAATATTTTTACATCTGGTTCATTAATATACCATTTAGTCAGCAATGGTTTTGATTGTTCTAACATGAGACTGAAAATTTATGATTACAATTTGTCAATAATTTGCAAAAAGAACCCGGAATTTAAATTCAATGATAATAATTTTTCTGTTGATTTAAAGGAATTTTATAATGAATTGCCTGATTATATTATCGAAGGAATAGAGCGGTATAAAAAAGAGCACCCATCCTCATTCGGCGGGCACGAAAGGATTCCGGCAGATACAGTATATAAATGGTAAGGAGTTTTAAATGAACTGCACAATCTTAGGCGGAGGGCTGTCCGCGTTATCTTTAGCGTATTTTTTACAAAAAGATGAAAACATAGACGAGATTCACATTTTGGAAAAGGATTTCAGGCCGGGCGGCCTCTGCAGAACTTATATTAAAAACGGAATAGAATATGATGTCGGACCGCATATTATTTTTTCTAAGGACAAAGAAATTTTGGATTTGATGAATAATTTGCTTGGTGAAAATATAGAAAAGCATCGTCGTTCTAATAGAATTCTGCATAAAAAGAGATTCGTTCAATATCCGTTTGAAAACGACCTTTCCAAGCTTCCGAAAGAAGATATTGATTATTGCGTGAATGCATTTATTCACAATCCTTATGAAAATTATGAGGCAAAAAATATGCTTCAATTTTTTCTAAAGACTTTTGGTGAAGGAATTACTAACACGTACCTCAGGCCATACAATGAAAAAATCTGGAAGTTTGATCCTGCGTTTATGGATACTCAAATGGTTGAAAGGATTCCTAAACCGCCCAAAGAGGATATTATAAGAAGTGCAAACGGAGAAACCATTGACGGATACTTGCACCAGCTATACTTTACGTATCCCAAGCACGGCGGTACTGAGGCGTTAATAAGGGCTTTTATCAGCGAGTTAAGTATAAAGGTTAAAATTCATACAAATGCTGAAGTTAAAGGGCTAGAAAAGACTGCTAGGGGTTTTAGGGTAACAACTGCCAATGGAGCGTATGAATCCGACCGCGTTGTTTCAACAATGCCTGTAAATGAACTTGTTCACATTTATTATGACCCTCTTAAGCCCGAAGAAATTCTTAATACAGCGGATAATTTAAAGTATAATTCAATTGCGATATGTATAGTTAATGTTAAAAAGGATTATGCCGGCGATAACTATGCCTTTATGGTTGCGGATAAAAATGTCAGATTCCATAGAATATCAAAACTTGATTTCATGGGTGAAGGCTATCACAAAGAAGGGACTGCAACATATATGGCAGAAATTACATATAGAAAAAATGATTTGAATGACAAGGCAAGTGATGAAGAACTGGTATTAAAGGTTATAGAAGGGCTTGAAACAATCGGATTCATAGATTCTGAGGAGGATGTGAATTTTACTGAATTGAAACGTTTTGAGTATGCCTATGTAATTTATGATTTGAATCATAGGCAAAACATGGATTTGATAAGGCAATATTTTGATTCGCAGGGAATATATTTAAACGGACGTTTCGGGGCATTTGAATACTTAAATATGGATGCAATCATAAGACAATCGAAACAATTGGCTGAAACAATAAGAAACAAAAAATGAATTGAAAACCATTTTTCAATTCATTTCCCATCTGTCAAACTTGGAGTTTCTTTTTAGTCCTCTTTGTCTTTCTTTTTGTCTAAATCATCGGTTGCTTTTCCTGCCATGGCTCCTGCTGTTCCGAATACTCCTGCATAAGCTGCATAAGCAATCGGTGCTGCAAGACCTCCGCTCAAAGCTGAGATTGCGCCCATGCA
>CALURX010000085.1 GCA_944323265.1 Candidatus Gastranaerophilales bacterium | reverse complement strand
TATTTACTATCTCCTTTCGTTTACTATTTTAGTACGTTGCACGAGATAGTGTTGCGATTACTCCTTGAACTCATGCATTAATTAATGTAAGTTGGCATACACTTGCAAAAAAAAATTTAGCGAAATAAAATATTATTGGTCGAAAAAATTCAAGTTTGGAATCTTGAGAAAATAGAAAGAAGGTCAAAAATGAAAGATGGTATCCATCCAGATTATAAAAAAACTGTTATCAAATGTGTTTGCGGTAACGAAATTGAAACTGGTTCTGTTGTAGATGATATTACAGTTGAAATTTGCTCTAACTGCCACCCATTCTATACAGGACAACAAAAAATCCTTGACTCTGAAGGACGTGTTGAAAGATTCAAAAAACGTTACGGAACTAAGTAATAGTTCGGTTAAGATTTTACAACAAAAAGACCTGATTTCATCAGGTCTTTTTGTGTTTAGTTTTTTATAAAACTGAAGGCAACAACTTTATCTAAGTTTATATGAAGCCAATCAAAGTATGAACTGGAGTATTCATCACAAGATGGCGGATCTGATGCGTAATTTTCGTCCAAATGGCATATCGTTACATTTGTCAAATTAATGAATTCATCTTTGTTGCACTCTTCGCAATCATAAACAAATCCTGTAATTTTATAATGATTTGTCAAAAGTACAATTTTATCACTTTCGCTTTTTTCCATAATTTTTCTGAAATTTTTTAGTCTGTCCATATAAATAATCCCATATTTGTAATACAAACATAGGATTATAAAAATATATAAATCTTTCAATTGCCAATTAGATTATATAACCATATCATTGAAATCTTTTGAATCATCATAGTTAAACATATGAATAAATGTATAAAGCATTTTTGCAGAAAAACGTTTTGTTCCCACTTCAAGCATAGTCCTTAAAGCTTCTTTATTATTTGTCACAGGAACATGGGTTCTGTTAAATGCTAAATTGTCATAATAATTAGCAACATTTACAATTTGTGCATACTCGGAAATATAGTCGCTAGAAAGACCTTGAGGGTATCCTGAGCCGTCGTTATTTTCGTGATGCTCCAAGGCGACTTTTGCAATCTCTTCCGGCAATTCAAACTTTTCCTTAATAAGTTTATAGCCGATTATGGTATGCTCTTTTACTTCTTCTTCGTTCATAGTGAGCATCGCTTGAGAATCTGCCAAATCAATTTTTAGCTTGCCAATATCATGGAGAAGTGCTGCCAATATAATTTGATCAATCGACATACTTGAAAATTCAAGCTTCTGCGCAATAAGCCCGGAAATTACTGCTACATTTAAGGGATGACACAATTCATACTCACCCAAAAATCTAATCTTTGAACCTTTGCTCGACTTGCCGACCTGTTTATAAATCTCTGTTCGGATGATATTAATTAATGTATTAAGTTTCAGAAGTCCTTCTTCATAATAACCTTGCATAAGCAAGTCAAGAGTTTTTCTGTAAAAATACTTAATCTTAACCTGATTTTCCATCTTCAAGTAAGCATCTTTATTAATAACAGTCTCGAAATCAGCAGCATCAAGAGTATCATAAGAAAAATTCATTACGCTGGGTGCAGCTGCCTTACTATGGTCATCACCCTCACCATCAGGAGACTGGGCACCTTCACCATGAAAATCTTCTGTATAGATTTTTACATAGTTCTTAAGCATTATTAATTTACCTGGAGTTAATACTTCTCCGGCTTCAAAGATTTTGCCCTTATTTTCTGTATACAAATCAAAAGGCAAAACTTTATAACTGCTTAACTCTTTGTTTGTAACAATTCTCATATATTAAATTATAACACTGGCGAGAGAATTTTCATACTGTATTTGCTTTATTTTATCCAGTCATCAACTCTTCCGCTTTAAACCTCTTCGTTGCGTTTCGATTTATAGCTGTAAGCTGCATATATAGTTACTCCGATAAGCAGCCATACTATAAAATACAAGGCAGAAGTAGCCTTCGCGCTAAATTTGCAATACATAAGAGCAAGACATGTCAAAATACCAAAAATAGGAAACCAAGGGCAGAATGGAACCTTAAACGGACGTTCTCTTTTTGGCTCGGTTTTTCTAAGTATTAAAACCGCAATACAGATTATAATAAATGATGTAAATGTTCCGAAGTTACAAAGTTCCGCTGAGATATTCAAATCCATAAACAGAGCGCAAATTATAACTATCAAACCTGAAATCCAGGTAAGAATATGCGGAGTTTTAAACTTTTTATGAATCTTATTCAAAGATTTTGGAAGAAAATTATCTCTGCTCATTGCAAACAGAATTCTTGTTGTGCCGAGCTGATATATTAACAGAACAGATGTAAGTGCGCACAGTGCTCCCACGGAAATCAAGCCTGCATACCAGTTTATACCAACAAACCGCATTGCATGCGCAAGCGGAGCCTGAGTATCAATTGCACCCAAAGGCACAACACCTGTAAGAACAAGCGCAACAAATATATATAAAATCGTACATAGTACAAGAGTTCCGAGAATTGCTATCGGCAAATCCCTCTGGGGATTTTTTGTTTCCTCGGCAGCTGTTGAAATAGCGTCAAAGCCTATATATGCAAAAAATATTACAAATGCTCCGGTAAAAATTCCTTCCAAACCATTCGGCGCAAAAGGAACCCAGTTGTCAGGCTTCACATAAAACGCCCCTACCACAATAAAGGAAAGTATTATAAACATATTAACTCCAACCATTATTGTAGCAACCTTTGTGGATTCCTTAACCCCTTTTACAAGGAGTATTGTCAGGATTAAAACAATAGCTATAGCTGGGATATTAATCGCAATCGGAATATCAATCCCGAACGGCAGGTTTATAAAAGGCATTTTATCGTGCACGTCCCAGCCGTATTTGTTACAGATTTCATACATTGTTCTGTAATCATTTCTTAGCCAGAGAGGACAGTTTACAACAAATGCAGGCAGAATATGTTTGAACCCTTTCAAGAATTGTACAAAATATCCGGTCCATGCACTTGCAACCGTAATATTCCCGATTGCGTATTCAAGCATTAAAATCCAGCCGACCATCCAGGCCATAAACTCGCCCATTGTAGCGTAAGTGTATGTGTAAGCACTTCCCGCAACTGGCATCATAGCTGCAATTTCAGAATATGAAAGCGCTGAAAACACACTTGCGATTGCAGCAAGAATCATTGAGATTACAACTGCAGAACCCGCTCCTGCTCCGTCAGCACTGCCGACAACCGCACTTCCGATAATCGTAAATATGCCTGTTCCTACAACCGCCCCTATTCCGATAACTATCAAATCAAATACATTCAAAGTCTTTTTAAGCTCTGAATTAGCACCTGCGTCAATAAGTTCTTGAGGGCTTTTACATTTTAATAAGTTATTTAATACCTGCTTTAAATTCATCTTTTTCTGCTATTTCTTTTTCCGCTATTGTTTCAGCAACCGCCGCTTCTGCAAGACGGTTTTTCTTATATCCGTAACTTGTGTAAATTAATATTCCCATAACAACCCATACAATAAAGAGGGCTGTAGAAAGCACTGCTGTCTGACCTTTGGCTACTACCATAGAAAATATCATTAATCCGCCGCAGCAAACAATACCCATTAAAGGAAACCACGGACAGAATGGTACTTTAAACGGACGTTCTCTATCAGGGTCAATTTTTCTTAAAATCAAAATTGCAACGCATACTATAATAAATGAAGTGAACGTGCCGAAATTACACAGAGAAGCCGCAACATTCAAATCAAGAATCAATGTTCCCAATATTCCGACAATACCTACTGTTATAGTAAGAATATGCGGAGTATTAAATTTCGGGTGAATTTTTTGAAAAACTCCAGGTAAGAAGTTATCTCGGCTCATTGCAAACAAAACTCTGGTTGCAGCCATGTGCATAACAAGTAAAACTGACGTAAGTCCTGCAAGTGAACCGATTGATATAAGCCCAGCAATCCAGTTTTGGTGAACCGCAGTCATTGCAAAGGCCATCGGCGCCTTAAATAAACCGTCCGGAATTGCCACACCGCTTGTCGGCTGCATGCCTGTCAAAACCAAGGCTACAAGAACATACACAACAGTTGTTACAATTAATGACCCTAAAATACCTATCGGCAAATCTTTTTGAGGATTCTTACATTCTTCTGCTGCTGTTGCAAGCGCATCAAAGCCAATGTATGCAAAGAATATTATAAAGGCACCCATAAACACGCCTTCAAAGCCGTTCGGCGCAAAAGGCGTCCAGTTTTCAGGTTTTATATAGAAAATCCCGGTTAAAACAAACAAAGCAATAACACCAAGTTTAACAGCAACCATAATTCCCGCCATTTTTGCAGAATCCTTAGTTCCTTTTACGAGTATTGCCGTTGTAATTATTATCATTACAATTGCAGGGAGATTCAAAGAAATCGGAATTCCTGCAATAGAAGGTATTACAGCGTGAGGATCCAGACCTTGTAGGTTGCAATAATTAACTGCAGAGCGATAATCATTAATCAGCCATACAGGAGGATTATAAATCCACGCAGGCAGAATATTAGAAAAACCTTTTAGGAACTGTATAAAATGGTTAGTCCAAGCGCAAGCAACCGCAATAAATCCGATGGCATATTCTAACATAAGAATCCAGCCAACAATCCACGCTGCAAACTCGCCAAGAGTTGCAAATGTGTAAGTGTACGCACCGCCTGCAACAGGAATCATTGTAGCAAATTCACTATAACATAAAGCCGAAAAAACACAGGC
>CALURX010000084.1 GCA_944323265.1 Candidatus Gastranaerophilales bacterium | reverse complement strand
ATATCTGCATTGTTAATTAATTCGGAAAATAACCCATTCCATCTGGTAGCTGGTTGAGGTTCATTTTGCGGAACATTGAAGAAAATATACTCTCTCAATTCTTCTGTGTAGAATTGTTCCAGCTTGGAATACAAGTTGCCTTCTTCTAGGAGCTTTAAGAATCACATACTCAAATCCTGCTTTATCTTTCAATTGTTGCGATTTATCATACAGGATAAACTGCCTGTCACCGTTGGTATCCTTCACCTTACGGTGTCTTTTTGGAGTCGCAATACTCAATGTTCTGTTTGTTTCATTTGATTCAATAATATTTGCCTTTATTCGTTTATAGGTACGGTTAGAAAGGCTGTCTATATAAGTAATTACAGGGTGTTCTGTAATTAAATTCTTAGTTAAATGAAGCTTTACCACTTTGCAAGCTTCAACAATCCTTCTATTTTCAGATTTAAAACACCCTAACTCCTTTAATAGGTCATACAACCATTCTTCTGACGGCATTTCAAGGTTCACATCTGTATAAGTATAGTCAGAAATAGGCTTAAACCTAGTAGGAGTTAGGGTTATTTTTACCTGATTTCGGGATAGTGTAACATTAAAAGCCCCTTTAAAGAAGTATTTACTAAGAATAACTTTTATCCACCGTTGAAATGAGTTAATGTTAATTTTTTTTTGTATTAATCTGTAAACAGGAATATTTATCCTTATTTTATCAACCAAAATTTCACCAAACATAATTATTTATCAAACCTCCTGTAAATTTAGTTATTTCAGCTTCTTCCTTGCATGTATTTTTAATCATCTCATCTAACTTTTTTAAACCTGCTCTGATTTCAGCTTTCTGCCTTGAAGCATTTTTATCAAAGTATTTATTGATAAGTCTTTCTCTTTCTTCATCATTCTTCTGGGATAGCAGGATGATTACAGCTGTTTGTTTAGCGATATTCCGGCTTCCTTCATATTCCCTTATAAATTGGCTGTAAACATTAAAAAAAGACCGTTGTATAAGAAATTTTTTACTATCCCATTGTTTCGTTCTCCAGATAATTCTCCATAACAAACAGGCAATCATATCATCGGGAACGGCAAAACTCTCAAATAGCCTGTCAGCCTGTACCTTATCTGTTGCATCAGCACTAACCTTTACAAGTCTTGATATAATCCTCATGCCTGTTAATTCAACCCTTACTACCATAGTATCTGGTGTATTACCTCTCATAATGCGGATTGATGATATATCCTTTCTGTCAAGATATTCATTGTAGTCATATACTCTTACATCAGATGATTTTATAGTATAAAGCTCATTTAATGTTGCTAGAGGTATCTTTCTGCCTATATCTTTTTCATCCCATGGACAGTTAATATATGCACTGTATGCTTTTGATAAAAAGCCACTGTTCTTAATTGTTATATCCATTATCTGATGTTCTTTATCTATTTTAATGTTCATCTCACCCTTATTTGCAGGTATAAGCAGCGAAAGTTCTTCAAATAAAGAACCATAACTGCCACCAAGCAGTAATGTGCAATTAGCTTTCATGCCGGATAATACGGATAGTTTTACCTTCTGATTTAAGCTGTTATACAAAGTTCCAAGATTAGAAACATCAAATCCTATCTGTTCAAACAGTCTAAGGATAAGAACTAGGCAGAAGAAATGCCTGTATGCTGTAGCATATTCATCCCAGCCGGTGGTAATACCTGTTAAAGAAATAAATCGTTCATTGTTAAAGGTAAAGATAATATTTTTTCCAACAGTCTTTTTCTGTTCAGATATTCCGTTTTTAAAAGTACGGATTTTCCCTGTATTGTATTGCACATGAAAGTAATTAGTTATTGTTCCGGTTCTGCAATCATTAACAAACTGTGTTACTATTGCCCTTTGGGCATTCAAACACACATCGTTATACTGTTGCAGTTGTTCTTCATACAGTGCTGCTTCCATAAAGATATCATCAAGGTGTGAGAGTCTTTCTCTGAATGATTCAGAAACAGTTTTTCTCCTTTCTTCATTCTTTATTAGGGTAAATGTATGTGTTATATTCCCTAGACTAAGACAACAGGAAGTTTCTTCTACAATACTATTATAGTTACCTTCTATATCATCTTCTTCAATATGTAACCAATCACTACTCTTGGTAAGTGTTTTCAATGGATATTCCATGTGTATTAATCTCCTATTTTCAGATAAAAAGTACCTTCTAATAAAAAATGTATATAAGAGGGGGAAGAAAACATATTATATGACCACTTGCTCTTATATACACAAAAACTATTTCTCCTGTGTTAGTTCTAATCTATACTCTTCCTGTGCTTGCATTTCGTCAAGCAGTAAAGGTATAGAAAAGCCCAGAGCCTCTGTCACAATCTGTGAAATAGTGCAACTGTTCTTTTTCGCTAGACACCATAACTTTAAGAGTAGTATGCAAGGTAATCTTAAGATTAAGCCAACTGTATTATTACTGGGATAGACGGTAGGATTTATGTCTAATAGTAGGTATTGTTTCACGGAATTAGACACAAACGTTTCAAGCTCAATATCTCCACTCAATACATATTCATTCAGAAGATTTGTCATTGAGCTGGGTAAGTTTAAAGTTACTGCTTTTGTTGTCAGTTTTTGCTGTAATGTTCTAATAAAATCTGTCATTTTTAGCCTCCTTTTATTATGCACAATATTTAATCTTTTCCAGAGCCATGATATATTTAACTAAATCTTGAACGATTAGTTCTTCTGATGGCTCTTCTTCCAAATCAAGATGTACACATACTTTTGCCGTATGCTTACCTTTGCTAATATTAAAGTTCCATACATCTTGATTTCTCAATTGAATACTGCTTTCTATCTACAGCGTAGATACTTGTATGCACTGTCGTGCAGTTTTCCGAAAAATTGGCACAAAAAAATAACCCCATTTGATAACGCTACATTTCTGTAACCTCTCTTTATAGGTCGGTAGCTTAGTTTAGTCAGCTACCAACTGGTGATTACCTGAAAATCGCCATAAGGCTATTTAGTTGTACCGTTCAATGTTTTTTCACTGAACACAAATCATTATATCATAAATTTTTGATTTTGTCAACTCAAAACCCTTGCTATGACTGATTCTGAGGCAAAGATACTATTTTATGCAAATTTTAAAATTTGTCAACCCTTTTCTACTTGGAATAATCTTAAGTATCATAAATAGGGCATTTTAAGGCTATTTATGGTATAATTGTAGAAAAGTAAGGAAGGGTTATAATGTTAAATGCAGTAAGTTACGTAAGAGTATCCTCCGAAGACCAGAAAAAACACGGATATAGTATTGGACAGCAGATAACCAATTGCATGAACTATGCCTTACAAAACAACTATAAGCTGATAAAAACATTTAAAGATGAGGGCATATCCGCTAAGGATTTAAACCGTCCTGCCTTACAAGATTTACTAGCATATTGTATGGATGCAACTAATGAAGTTAAAGCCGTTATAGTATGGAAATTAGACAGAATTTCAAGGAGTGTAGCGGATTATACTGCAACACTATCCCCATTTTTTGCTCAAAATGATATCCAACTTCTAACCGTAGCAGATATTAACGGTGAAGGGCTTGATGTTGAAATGATGAGGCAAATTTCCATGGTATTTGCTGAACGTGAGCGTAAAATGACAGCATTAAGAACCAAGGAGGGTATAAGAGGTAAAGTTGCATTAGGACAATATCCTTATCATGCCCCTGTAGGCTATGAAAATATTGAGGTTAAAGGTTCGAAATATAAGAAAATGGTAATAGATGAAGAAAACGCATTCTTTGTAAGGCAGGCATATAACCTCTGTTTGCAGGGTGACTCCATTGTGACTATTACCAAAAAATTATATAATATGGGATTTAGAAATAAACACGGAAACAAGCACCCAAAATCTTCTATTGAATATATATTACACAACATAGCATATACAGGAAAATTCTATTATGATGATATTTTAGTCGCAAATACTGATTATGCACCTATAATAAGCGAAGCCACTTACTATGCGGTGCAAGAAAAACTAAATGCACCAGAGAAAACAAGACAAATGCACACTCAATTTCCATATAACGAGTGCATGACCTGCGCTAAGTGTGGCTGTGCAATGACAGGGGAAGTTAAAAAGAAAGTATCAAAGAAAACCAAGAAGGTTATAAGAGAGTATATTTACTATCATTGTACCGGAAATCGTGGCGGTGACTGTAAAAAGCATAGTTATATCAGGCAGGAACTTATTGAAGAAGCTTTTGTGAATGTTTTGCAACGTATAACAATTCCAGAACACGTACAGGAACTTGTTATTAACGGTTTAAAAAAGGCTCACAAGGAGCAGAACCACGATTTTGAACAGCAGAAAAAGTCTATAAGGAAACGCATTGATAAGATTGATAAAACTCTTAAAGAAGTTTTTGAAAGTGGTATGAGCAAGCATAGCGAGAGCTTGAAGAAAAATATAGAAAAGTGGGAATTAGAGCGTAAAACTTTACTACTTGAAGATAATGAATTATTAAAAGCAACTAAGACCTTTTTCGAACAATCGAACTGTTTACTAGAGTTCTGCAAAGACGCTCATAATGCGTTTTTACAGGGGAATGCCGAACAAAAGAGGAAGATTGTTAAAATCGTGTGTTCGAACTTTTCTTACGATGGCGAAACTATAAATAAACAGTCAGTTTGATTATTTTTGACATAGAGTCTGAGTATTACAATATTGAACAAATATCTTGATAAGTTGTTAAAATTCTCAGTATTCTCAATATTTTGTTATCAATGATTCTATAAAT
>CALURX010000083.1 GCA_944323265.1 Candidatus Gastranaerophilales bacterium | reverse complement strand
GTTGTAGTTGCTGATTTCTCTAGAGCTGCTGCTCGTAGAGCTGCATAACAGACTTTGCAGTCAGCCTCTGATATGGCCCAGCTTGCCGGCTGTATCGGACCACTATGCAAGCTGCAGTGTGCAGATGATGGTATGCACATCAAGTTAACCATTGGAGGTTAGGCTTCCGCAAAAAGCCTCTGGCTTAATTCAGGTTTTGTAATCTTCCGTATTAAGCTGAGCTAATAGATTACTACACTCGTAGAGGTTCGCTTTTATCCACGATGGACGCGGGTTCGACTCCCGCCATCTCCAGTAATAAAAAAGGACTACATATCGTAGTCCTTTTTTATTGCTCAGATTGTAGAGTTAAGAACCCGCACAAGGCAAGGCCTTGTCAGCGGGTTCGAGCGGGAGCGAGCTGAGGCTGGAGCGATTTGCAAGGAGTAAAACTCCGCTGCAAATTGCGTAATTGCCGTTAAACGCGAGCGACCAAGATACTCCCGCCATCTCCATTACTTTTTCTTTTTAGTAAAGAAAAAGTAACCAAAAAGAAAAGAGCATATTGTCGGGTGACATAGAATATTAAAGAAGCATCATCATTATCATTAGTATGCCAGATATTACGGAAGATATCCCAACAAGAATCCAGAAAATCGAAAATTTAGGTTTTTTAGTTTTTGGTTTCATCGTGTGGCATTGTACTTCCGGAGTTTTTTGAGATTTCTTTTTGCTCTGGTATTTTTCTGCTAAACTGCGTTTTCCTGTTACAAGAAGTTCAATGTCGTACTGCTTTTTGAGAATACTTTTGTTTCCTTTTTTATAAAAAACAGCATAATTAATAGCCGCCTCAAAAGCTCGTTTTAAGCATTCTAAAGCCGCTATTCCGTCACGTTTTACAACAGAAGAGTGGATTGATAAATTCCCTTGCTTTTTTAGAAAATACAAGTCGTCTATAAATTCTCTTTCGGGAATTGAAGCGGCTTTATCTTTTAGTGTTGCAAGCATTTCATCAAAACTTGCATCGTAAAGCGGTGAATCTTTGAGAATACATTTGCACATTTGCTCGCCAAATCTGCGGGTTTGCCCCATGCTTTGTTCAAAAAATTCTGCTGCGTATAATTTTTCGGCTTCTGTGATTATTTCGTATAAATTGTTATCAATCTTCTTTAAGAAATCAAAATTTGTCATTCCATTATTTTACTTCAATAGAATTTTATTTATCAAGTATGGAGTTTGTATACAAAATATGTTAAAATAAAAGTAGGATGAAATCAGTAAAAGAAATATCAGTTGAGTCAAAAATTTTAAAGCGTTTGCAGGATAACCCCAATTGTTTGAAGCTTGTAAATTATCTTTTTGAGGATGAAGAGCTTCAAGAGATGCAGGAGTATGCAAACAATGTTTCTATAAAGCGTCTTGGGTACAACGACCATGGGCCTGTTCATATGAGACAGGTTGCGGCAAATGCAATTAAGATGCTTAATATTCTGCAGCAGTCAGGAATCCAGACTTCTCTTGAAAAAGAAGAGATTGGAACTTTTGAAGACAGTATGTGCGCGGTAATCCTTGCCGGTTTGATGCACGATTTAGGTATGATGATAGGAAGACAAGGACATGAAGAAATGTCTGTAATTCTCGCAAAGCCTCTTGTAGAAAGAGCTTTGATGCATGTATTTCCTGATGATTTGCACAAGCGGGTTATTATACGTTCAATTGTTATTGAAGCTATAATCGGTCATATGTCTTCCAGAAAAATTCATTCTACAGAAGCCGGAATTATACTTATTGCTGACGGCTGTGATATGACTAAGGGAAGAGCAAGGATTCCTTTGTCGATTAATACAACGCCTAGGGTTGGCGATATTCATAAATATTCAGCCAATGCGATTAACCGAATCAGGATTCAGCATGGACAAAGAAAGCCGATAAAAATTTCTGTGGAGATGTCTGCAGATGTGGGCTTCTTCCAGGTTGAAGAGGTTTTGATTACCAAGATAGAGTCAAGCCCTGCTAAACAGTATGTAGAACTTTTTGCCGGTGTTGAAGGGCAGGAGCCTAAGTGTTATCTTTAGTTCTTTCCCAGAAATGACGCTTTTTGACTTTGCTTTTTAAACAGGATTTTGCAAAATCAATCGCTTCAAGTTCTGTGTAGAAAACTTTATCTTCGCCGATTTGCGCGATTATGTCGTGTTCGGTAAGCTGTTTGTATATTTCTTCGGATTTGATTACAAGAATAATTTTAATCTTTTGTGCTTTCAGCCTTATGATAATATCTTCCAGCGCAAACAGAGCCGAGATGTCAAGAAGGTTGTTTGAAGAGTAGTCAAGGATAAGATATTTTGTTCCCCAAACTTCTTCAAATTGCGAAACCAGCTGGGTTGCAGAGCCGAAAAAGAATTGACCGTCAATATGCACTACACGTATTTTGTGTTTGTAATCTTTTTCCAGTAATTTTTCAAGCTTTACAATGTCTTTGTCATAGACGGTTTTCTGTACGAGTTTTGTTTGATCAGCTGTTCTTTTGGCATAAAGTAAAGCCGCGCAGGTTATGCCGGCGCCGACAGCGACGATAAGATTGTAGAATACAGTAAGGACAAATACAATTGCAAGAATATACAAATCGTCTTTCGGTGCGTATTTGATAACTTTTAAGAGTTTTACATCAATAATGTCATATCCGATTTTAATAAGAATTCCGGCAAGGACCGCAAGCGGGATTTCTGATACAAAGTTTGAAAATTGAAATAATAAGAGTATTAGAATTATCGGGTTTATTACAGCGGTAAGCCTTGTTGTTGAGCCTGTATTAATTGCTGCAACAGTTCTCATAGTGGCGGCCGAGCCTGGAAGTGAACCTGTTAGTGCACAAAACATATTCCCGATGCCTTGCCCGAGAAGCATTCCCTTGGAAGGAGTTTTTGTTTTCATTAAAGAATCTGCAACAAGAACCGTGAGTAAGCTTTCTGCTGAAAGCACAATCGCAAGCATTACCGCGTAGTGGAAATAGGTTATAATATTATGAATACTGGCTTTTGGTAATGTCAGAGCCGGCATGTTTATTGAAATTTGAGAAATCTTATCTACATTCAGCCCCATTTTTATGGAAATTATTGTACATATAACGAGTGCAATTGCCTGTCCCGGAATAATTTTATTGAATTTTTTCGGAATCCCAAACACAATTGCAAGAGTTATACCTCCAATCAAAAGCGCATCAAAGTTAATATGATGAATATTCTCAAAAAATGCAGTAACACTGTTAATAGTATTTGACATAACAGGGCATCCGAGCAGTGGATTTATCTGCATAATAATTATAATAGTTCCGATACCGTTCATAAATCCTGAAATAACCGGATATGGAACATATTTGACTATAGAAGGCAGCGAAGTAAATGCAAGTATTATCTGCAGCAAGCCTGCCATAAGAATAACCAGAATGGTTGATGCAATATCCGCATTAAGAGCGTGCATAATTGATGCGATAACTATTGTAACCGGCCCTGTAATTCCGGATACAAGAGGCACTTTGCCTCCGATAAGTCCTGCAATAAAACAAAGTATTATTGCGCCCCATACGCCTGCAGATGCGCCGAATCCTGTTGCAACCCCAAAGGCTAAAGCCTGAGGAAGCGCAACTATTGCGGAATTAAGCCCGCCTAAAATATCCCCTGCAAATATTTTTAATTTGGTTTTTAACATAACTCAAATAATAGCATAAAAGTTATTGGTATGTTTTTGTTAAACCGTCACCAAACAAAACCAGCTTTTAGGTTTTAGGAACCTTCGACTTTTTTGATGTGGTAAATCTTCGATTTACCGCATTCTACTGCTATGGCTTTATCTTTTTACACCTTACGGGTTATTCAGTATGACAGTTGCACATATTATCTTGATTTTTTACCGGAGAACTGTGTCAGATATTTGGACGGGTGATAATTTGTTAGTAAGTTCGCTCATCATCGATTCCCCAAACATTTTTGATGCTGTCAATCATAGATTTTCCACATCCTACCAGCTATTTGTGTTTGAGGATATTTGAGGCTTGGTTCAAATAGTATGATTCCTCCGGGCAATGTGAGCCGTTTGAGTTTTTTGAAAATTCTGGCGTTCTGTTAATTTTTTAATTGATACAAAACCGACACAAAATTTGTTTTGTTGGGCAGGTATACCCAACCGACGACCCCCCTTGCAAAAGCAACAGCTTTATTAAGAAATATTAAGCAAACTTTGAATTACCTGAGTTCAAGAAGTAATCGCAACACTATCTCGTGAAACCTACTACAATAGTAAAAGAAAGGAGATAGCCCGGATGAAACAAATGCAACACCTGACCTCAGCGGAACGCGATAAAATAACAATCCTTCAAGGCGAAGGATTATCAATAAGGAAAATAGCGAAAGAATTAGGCAGAAGCCCAAGTACGATATCAAGAGAATTAAACAGACCGGAAGCTTTGTACTACAGAGGTAAATACATAGGCTCACAAACAGATAAGAAAGTCCGAGAGAATTGGAAAAAGTCTCATCAACGCGTAAATCAGTATTTATCCTTGAGATGGGTACAGGATTTTATTAAGAATAATCTTAAATATGGTTATTCACCGCAAATAATATCCTATCTTCTAAAAACAGAGCATGGGATATCGCTCTCCCACGAGACCATCTATATATACATTTATTCCCCCAAAAGAAAATTATGGCCTCTTCTGCTAAGACGTCCAATGGGAAGAATATCAAGAACTCCCTGCAGATTTACATATAGAGGCAGCGGGAAAAACATACCCAATAGAGTAGATATAGAATTAAGAATGGAGGAAGCAAATATGAGAAG
>CALURX010000082.1 GCA_944323265.1 Candidatus Gastranaerophilales bacterium | reverse complement strand
ATTACATCTAGGCTTAAATTGGTATATAGATGTAAAACAATTGTTGTATGTTTTTTTTATTTGGACACTAGTGCCTCCAAGGAGAGGGAAAGAATCAAACATGTATACCGCACCAAAGAATCAGATAAGTTTCGGTAATTAGAAATTATCAAAATCTACGGACTAAGCCTTAGGCAAAATTTATAAAAGCCCCGTTATATTATCTCGCGTAATCACAGCATCATAGTTTTTGTACCCGAGAATATTTTCAATATTGTTTGAATGAGCTCCAACAATCTTTCTGCACTCTTCAGAACTGTAGTTCACCATACCGCGTGCAAATTCAACGTTATTTTCATCACAGATGGAAACAACTTCACCTTGTCGGAAATCATTAATAACATTTATAATTCCTATAGGCAAAAGGCTCGAGCATTGTTCTAATACGGCCTTTTTAGCGCCTTGATTAACAATCAGCTGACCTCGGATATTTGTTGCATACCCAATCCATCTTTTCTTATCAGGAAGATTTTCCTGAGTTGGAAGGAATATAGTCCCGATTTCTTCCTTATCAAATATTTTGCTTATTACATAAGGAATTTTCCCATTTGCGATAAGAACTCTGCCGCCGAATCTGGTAACTAATTTTGCAGCCTCCAATTTTGTTCTCATTCCGCCCCTGCCGCCTTCTGACGCGTCTGTTCCGAGCGCCATAATCTCATCTGTTACGTTTTCTACAACAGGAATCAATCTTGCATCAGGGTTTTCTTTTGGATTTGCAGTATAAAGCCCCTCAATGTCAGAAAGAAGTATAAGCAAATCCGCATCAAGTTCACTTGAGACAAGCGCTGACAGTTTATCATTATCGGAAAAACAAACTTTCATGCCGGACAACATTGCGTTCATCTTAATCGTAGATACAGTGTCGTTCTGGTTAATAATCGGAACAACGCCAAATTCAAGAATCTTATTCAAAGTTGTTCTCAGGCTTAAATATCTGTATCTTAGAGAAAAATCATCTTCTGTTAAAAGAATTTGGGCTATCGGAATATCGTAGATTCCGAATCCGTTTTCATAAAATGACATTAAGCGGCTTTGTCCGACTGCTGCACAAGCCTGTTTTACGCCGTCTTCAGCAGTCGATTCAAGATTAAGCTTCTTTTTACCTAACCCGACAGCACCTGAGGTTACGAGAATGACCTCTTTTCCCTGCTTAACGAGTTTTGCCATATCTTCAATAAAAGAATAGATTCTCGAGATTGCAACCTCTCCGTCTTCGTTTCTTAATACATTTGTTCCGAGTTTTATTACAATTCTTTTAACGTTTACAAAATCATCTCTTAGCATTTTTTCTACATTCCCATAGCTTTCAAAACGTCTTTAATTTCTGATGAGGTTTTCTTCACATCGGAATTAGAATATTTAATAGCATTATCAGGATCTTTCAAGCCATTTCCGGTCAGAATACATACAATATCAGAGCCTTCTTTTACAAGTCCCTGAGAATTTGCCTGAATCAAACCTGCAACAGAGGCCGCACTTGCAGGCTCGCAGAGTATTCCCTCTGTAGATGCAAGCATTTTATAAGCTTCTACAATCTTTTCATCAGAAACACATCCGATTTTGCCGTTACTTTCATCTCTTGCAGCTTCTGCTTGTTTCCAGCTTGCAGGATTCCCGATTCTGATGGCAGTTGCAAGGGTTTCAGGTTTCAGGATTCTTTCGCCTCTTACGATTGCTGCAGAACCTTCTGCCTCAAATCCCATCATCTTCGGTAAATTATTAATAACACCGGCTTTATTATACTCTTTATACCCTTTCCAGTATGCCGTAATATTTCCGGCGTTGCCTACAGGTATAAAGTGATAGTCCGGAGCTTTTCCAAGAGCGTCACAGATTTCAAATGCCCCGGTTTTTTGACCTTCGATTCTGTATGGGTTAACCGAGTTTACAAGTGTAATCGGATGGGTAGCAGAAATTTCTCTTACACAATCGAGTGCCTGATCAAAGTTGCCTTGAATAGCAATAATCTCCGCTCCGTACATCATAGCTTGAGAAAGCTTGCCCAGTGCAATATAACCGTCAGGTATCAAAACAAAAGTTTTAATCCCTGCTTTGGCGCCGTAAGCTGCTGCAGAAGCCGATGTATTCCCGGTTGAAGCACAAATTATTGCATTTGCTCCCTCTTCTTTAGCTTTAGTTACAGCCATTGTCATACCGCGGTCTTTAAAGCTCCCTGTCGGGTTGCAGCCTTCAAATTTCAAATACAAATTAGCTTCTATACCTATTTTCTTTGCTAAATTATCAGCCTTAATCAAAGGTGTATTACCTTCATTAAGTGTTACAACCGGAGTTGAATCCGTTACCGGCAAATATTTTCTGTATTTATTTATAAGACCTTGATAGTACATTTTTCCCTCTTTTCTCTAGCTTGCAACTCTTATAAGACTGTTAACAGTACAATCTTTTAGTTCTTCCACAACTTCTCTTATAAGCTTTTCCTGACAAGTTTCGGTAATTACCGTAATATCTGCGGTGTTATCTTCTGAGACACCTTTTTGAAGAATACTTGAAAGGCTTATATTTTTATTAGCACATATTGTTCCGATTTTTGCAATCACGCCGATAGCGTTAGGCGCGGTAATTGAGATATAGTATTTGTTATAAGTATCCTCAATTTTTACCGGATTTGCCTTTTGTGTGTGGTTGCATCTCATCATCGGAAGCATATAGTCAGTTTTTCCAAACTCTGCTGCTATTGCAAGAATATCACCAACGACAGAGCTTGCAGTCGGAAATTCTCCTGCGCCCGGGCCGGAAAGAACGATACTTCCGATAGGGTGGCCGCTTATAAGCACGGCATTGGTTACGTAATCAATATGAGCAAGCATGTTGTCTTTGGAAACCAGCATCGGATGAACTCTGACATCTGCATTACCATTATCATCAATTTCTGCGCTTGCAATAAGCTTAATTTTAAAACCAAGCTCATTTGCTTTTGCCATATCTTCTTTGCGAATCTTTGTTATGCCTTCTCTGTAGACATTTTCAATCTTAACACGTTTTTTGAACGCAATAGTTGCAAGGGTTGTAATCTTATAGGCAGCATCAAAACCTTCTACATCCCCTGTCGGATCTGTTTCTGCATAGCCTAAAGCTTGAGCCTCTTTTAGAACATCTTCATACGAAGCGCCTTCTGTATCCATTTTAGTCAGGATATAGTTTGTTGTTCCGTTTAAGATAGCGTGAATCTTATTAATCTTATTTCCTGCAAGAATTGTTTTTATCGGCATAATAATAGGAATACCGCCTGCAATTGCAGCTTCGTATAAAACAACTTTGTTATATTCTTCTGCAAGATTAAAAAGTTCTTCCCCTCTTTTTGCAAGAAGTTCTTTATTTGCAGTAACAATATGTTTTCCGTTTTTTATCGCTGTTTCGAGGTATTCATAAGCAGGATTTACGCCGCCTATCAATTCTACAACGACATCTATTGAAGGGTTTTTGATAACCTCATCGGGATTATCGGTTATAATATCGGCAGGAACATTCACAGAGCGCGGTTTGTTCAAGTTTTTTACCGCAATTTTAACAATTTCAACACTGTCATTTCCCTGCAGAGTTTTATAAACACCGCTTCCGACAGTTCCAAGTCCTATTATACCGATTCTCAATTTGCCCATATACATCTCCTTCAATGAATTTAATTATACCATAGAGAAATTGTTTTCAACAGGCATAAATATATTATAAAGGCACACATCGGCTTTTGTTATAATTAAAAAAGGAATTAAGTAGAAATAATAAATGAAAAATACAAAAGGGATTATTTTTTGTGCAATTTTTGCGCTCTTTTCATATTTTATTTGCAAATGCGGATTTTGTAAGTCAATAAATCTAAACTCTCTGACTCTTGCAATCATAATCGGCATGATTATCGGAAATGTTTTTAATAAATTTATACCGGAAGGATTTCGATGCGGAATTACTTTTTCTGCAAAGCGTTTATTAAGGCTTGCAATAGTTCTTTATGGATTTAGGATAACTTTTCAGCAGATTTTCGCAGTAGGGCTGCAAGGTTTTTGGGCAGACGTTATAATGCTTACAACAACATACCTTTTAGGGTATTATTTGGGAACCCGCGTCTTTAAACTTGATAAAGACTTATGTATGCTGACTGCTATAGGCTCATCTGTATGCGGAGCGGCAGCAGTTCTTGGAACAGATTCTATGCTGAAAGCGGATTCGCATAAAGTTTCACTGGCAGTATCTACGGTAGTTTTGTTTGGAACTATTTCAATGTTCTTGTATCCGTTTCTTGCCGGCTTAGGATTCGTTTCCCAAGATGTTTTTGGGATTTATATCGGATCAACCATACATGAAGTAGCGCAGGTAGTTGCAGCCGGAAGCGCAGTGTCCCCGCAAGTCTGCGACACATCAGTTATTGTAAAACTTACGCGTGTAATGATGCTTGTTCCTTATTTATTCTTGCTGGGCTGGTATTTGTCAAAAAAATCCCACACTAAAAGAACAAAAGTTCCTATGCCGTGGTTTGCAATAATGTTCGTTGTAATGTGCGGATTTAACTCGCTAAATCTACTTCCAACATCGGTTCAGAGCGGTATTGTAGAATTTGATATATTTCTGCTAACGGTTGCGATGTTTGCCTTAGGGGTAGAAACTAATTTTGAAAAAATCAAAGGATTAGGACTTAAGCCGATTCTGCTTGCCGGAATTATGTTCGTATGGCTGGTAGCTTTCGGGGTTGTCACTGTAAGATTTATAGTATAGCAGGACGATTTATCACCCATCCCCACCCCTTCCCTCATATAGGCACTAGTGTCCAAATAAAAAAACATACAACAATTGTTTTACATCTATATACCAAATTAAGCCTAGATGTAATTTGTAGAGACAATTACTTGG
>CALURX010000081.1 GCA_944323265.1 Candidatus Gastranaerophilales bacterium | reverse complement strand
ATATTTATTTAAATCAATTCTAACACCACCCAAAGTCGCCTCTTCTGAATCTTCGGCTGTATAACCAATTAATAGTGCACGTCTTTTCATATTAACCTCCTATTTAATACTTATTTCCTGTTTTTTGAACTGCATATCATAAAGAGCTTTGTATTGACCATTTTCAATAGACATAAGCTCATCATGATTTCCGAGTTCTACAAGTTGACCTTCGTTTATAACTGCAATTTTATCTGCGTTTCTTACAGTAGATAATCTGTGTGCGATTACAAATACCGTTTTATCTTGCATCAAGTTATCAATTGCTTTTTGAACGATAGCTTCCGCTTTATTATCCAGTGCGGAAGTTGCCTCATCTAAGATAATAATCGGTGCATCTTTTAAGAATGCTCTTGCGATTGCTACACGCTGTTTTTGACCTCCGGATAAGAGAATTCCTCTTTCTCCGATTTGGGTATTCAAACCTTCTTGCAAGGATGCAATAAATTCATCAAGATAAGCCATTTTTACAGCTTGATTAATCTGTTCTTCTGTTGCATTCTCATTGCCAAGCAAAATGTTATCTCTTATTGTTCCTGAAAATAAGAAGTTATCTTGAAAAACAACTGCAATATTTTGCCTTAATGATTCCAAGGTATAATCTCTTATATCAATTCCATCAATACTAATTGAGCCGGATTTGATATCGTAAAATCTTGGCAAAAGGTTAACTATTGTTGTTTTACCTCCGCCGGAGTTTCCGACCAGTGCAATTGTTTCTCCTTGTTTTATTTGCAGGTTTATATTTTTTAGTACCGGAACATTTTCAACATATTCAAACCAAACATCTTTAAACTCAATATTTGTATGTTCTCTACCCATTACTACTGCATTTTCTTTATCTCTTATCTCAGGCACTGAGTCTAATACTTCAAAAATTCTCTCTATAGAGAAAAATGAGAATTGAACGGCGTTTAAATTATTTCCGAGATTTTTCACAGGCGTATAAAGCAGGATTAATGCTGTAATAAATGAAACAAAATTACCGCTTGTAATTTGTCCTGACATAATCAAATGCGAACCATAACCGATTGCAGCCGCAATACCCACAGATACAATAACGTGCATCATTGGAGAAAGCCACTGGGTTTTTTGAACCATTTTTATTCTTAAAGTAAAGATATTTTGTAAGATTGTAAAAAATTTGTTTGTTTCGTTTCTTTGCAGGTTATATGAAGTAATCGTTTTGTTACCGTTAAACACTTCATTGTATTCTGTAATAATCGAGGCATCCGCAAAAACTGTTTTTTCCATAACACCTTTTATTCTTTTCTGTAATTTTGCAACAGGAGCAAATGCACATCCAAGAACAACAACAGCGATTAATGCTAATTGCCAGGAATTATAGAAAAGTACACACACAAGAGAGATTGATGAGAAAATTCTCTGTGTAAAAACGCTTAGATTATCCAATAAACCATTACAGGCTAAATCTGCTTGATTATTGAATTGAAAGACAATATCTCCGGAGTTTTGCTTATCAAAGAATGAAGTCGGCAAAGTCAAAAGTTTTTTGAACATATCAAACTTAAGCCCGTTTGTAATTTTCCCTCCAACCCATGTTGAAAGATAAGCCGAAAGATATTTTAACCCGCCTTGAATAGAAGTAAAAGCCACAATACCAAGCGGAATATACCAAGGCGAGGCAATGGATTTTTCAACCATAACTAAATCCATATAAGGCTTGAGTGCTAATGCAATAACAGCATCCAAAGAGCCAATCGGAATACAAATTAGCATTGAGCATAATGCCCTGAACCACACAGGCTTTACATAGGGCCACATGCGACTGTAGTTGATATATACACGATTATTTTTTATTGTATTTATAAAATTATCATACGATATCATTTGTTTTGCTCCTTATTTGCACTTAATTGTTCTTTTATGACATCAATTAAGTAGCTTATAGCTGAAATGGGAATTCCTATAAATAATTGTTCAAGTTTTGCAGTAAGAGTTGTTGAAGAATCTGTTAATTTTGAGATATGTTTATATACTCTTAGTTTTGAATAACCAAGTTTTTCGTTTTCAAAAAAACTGTCTTTTGTTGTGATTTCGTAAGTATCATCACAATATTTTTTATATTCATTTTCGTACCGCCAAAAGTTATAGAGACCTATATATTGATCGCCTGAAAATTTCTCGTTTTTGCTGTATGGGTATTTATTGAGGTATATTCCGGATTGTTTAAATTCAAGAATAATAAAGTTATTCACAAGAGCCTGTCTGAATTTTTCCATCAGTTCTTCTGAATAATCTGCGGCATCTTCCATATAAATATCATCAAAATTTCTTGCAAAGCAGGAATATCCAAAATATTGTTCCGGTGCAAATTTAAATCTTGCTTTGCCATAAGGTGAAATTTTTTCTTGATTGCCTTCTAAATTAAAATATCTTGTAAATTCCGGCTCTTTAACCAATTCTGTGTCCATAAAATAGGTGTCTAAATCTTCTTTTAAACCAAACAGCCACCAGTCTGAGACATGAAAAGGAATTATAACTCTATTTTCGAATTTGCCTGTTTTGATATTAAACCTTGTAAATAAAACATCTGTCAGAATTTTATGTTTAAAAAGATTGTAATTATTTCCTCTTGCCTCGAATTTATTAAAATACTCTAAAAATCTGTCGCTTGTGAAAATCAAATCACTTCTTAATTTCATTGCATATTTGCGTGTAGCTTTTTTAAGACCTTCTTTTGTACTAACAAGTTGACGATTCATATTGTTATAGGTCTTTTTGTGTGTAAATTCCTCAATTAAGGTTGTTCCGGGATCTTCACATAAAACTAATATGTCATAGTCTAAATTTGAAATATCTGTTCCCTGCCAGGTTGATAGAATAATCTCAGCTTCAGGCAAAAATTTTCTAATGCTTTTCAGGCACTTAGGAGTTTCTTTTTTATTTATCGGGCCTTGCACAATTACAGAGATATCTTTAGAGTCAATCATTATTTTTTCCTCCATCCTGTAATTACAACTGCAAGAGAATAATATAAAACAGAAAATATTTCACTAAGCCAGCCTTTAGTTTTGTAGAAAGGTTGTATTAAACGTTTAAAGTGTTGATTTAATTTATATTTATAATTCTTTTTGTACTTATCAGGCTTATAAGAAATATCGCAGTAATGCTGATATTGTTCTTGGAAATGTTGATACGTAATTAAACCTTGTATATTATTTTTATCTCTTTCTGAAGATGAGTGTTTTTCTGAATATACTCCGGATTGTTCCAATCCCAGAAAGGCAAAATTGTTATAAATAATATTGTTAGAAAGTTCTATATTCTCAGGATTCCAATCGCTCCAGTCATCAAATTGCATATTAGGATAATATTTTTTAATCCAGTGAACACAGAAAAACTGTTCCGGTGCGAATCGCCATAAAGGTGTTATATATGGACATCTGGTTGGATATTTGAAGTTCCAATTAGAACCCTCTTCTTTATCTTGCAAAGGACAATTCCCGAAGTAATCTTTTAAGTCTTCCGTTAATCCAAAGAACCAAAAATCTGAAGGATGAAATGGTGTTGGAAATCCTGTACCGCTCTGACAGGAATACTCTCTTGAATAAATAGAACTGCATAAAACCCTATGCTTAAATATTTTGAATTCTTCATTCTGCTTATTAAACTTATCCCAGTATTTTAAGAAATTAGAATTATTAAGCTCTAAATCTGAACGAAGTTTCAAACAATATTGACGGCTTGCTTTGAATACCCCATTTCTTGCTGACACCAATTGCCTGTTAAAATTGTTCATTGAACGAGGTTTATTATATATAGCAAAATCATGCTTGAATCCGCCGGGATCTTGATTTAAAAGCAAAACATCATAGTCTAAACCTTCTGTTTGACTGTTTTCCCATGTTGAAAGTATTATTTCCGCATCAGGAAGATGTTTTCTTATGCTTTTTAAACATTTAGGTGTTAGTTTCCTATCTATTGCCCCTTGGACAACTACCGTAATATCATTAGATTTCATAGTCCTCTTTCTCATTTATGCAAATGCAGACGCCAAACCTGCATTAATAGTTTTAGTCGCTTTTCCTACCTGATAATATTCAAATCCTAATTTGTTTAAATTATTTTCGTCATATTGATTCCTGCCATCAAAAATTACAGGATTTTTTAATGAGGATTTTATTAAATCAAAATCAGGATTTCTAAATTCGTTCCATTCGGTTATTAGCAGTAAACAATCCGCACCTTTTAGAATTTCATATGCAGATTTACCATACTCTATTCGGTCACCGAATATTGGCATAGCACAGTCATAGGCTTTAGGATCATATGCTTTAACAGTCGCACCTTTTTCCAATAAGGCATTTATGATAGTAATTGCAGGTGCTTCTCTCATATCATTTGTTTTCGGTTTAAATGCCAACCCCCATACAGCAAAGGTTTTACCATTTAAGTCGTTCCGGAAACGTTTTAAAATTTTATCTATAAATAACTGTCTTTGTTTTCGATTAATTATATCAGCCGATTTAATAAGCTGACATTCGCAATCATTATCATTTGCAGTTTTAATAAGTGCTTTTACATCTTTAGGGAAACAACTGCCGCCGTAGCCTAATCCCGGATATAAAAATTTTGTACCGATTCTTGTATCTGCACACATTCCAATTCTTACTTTATTAATATCGGCTCCGACTTTTTCACAAATATTTGCGATTTCATTTATATATGATATTTTTACTGCAAGGAATGAATTGGAAGCGTATTTTACCATTTCAGCAGATTTTGTATCCATTGTAATAATAGGATTTTGATTTCTTACAAATGGGGCATATAAATTTTTCATAATTTCTAATGCCTTATCAGAATCAGCACCTATAACAACTCTGTCCGGCGCAGGATAAAGGCGTACAGAACCTTTGCCTCGTTGGACAAGGGCTTGAATGTGGGGGCTTCAA
>CALURX010000080.1 GCA_944323265.1 Candidatus Gastranaerophilales bacterium | reverse complement strand
AAATTGGGTGTGGTGGGACTCGAACCCACGACCAATTGATTAAGAGTCAACTGCGCTACCAACTGCGCCACGCACCCATATTTAACTTTCAATGGAATCGCTTAGCAGTTGGTAGCGGGAACACTTTCGTGTTCGCTTCCTCTCGAAAAATCCTCAACGGTTCGGATTTTTCTCGGCAGAGTCAACTGCGCCACGCACCCATATTCAATTTTTCCTTACACAAAAATTCTATCATAAACAATTTTTTTTTTAAACATCTGTCAAAAATTTTTTTTTGACGGTTTAATATAAACAACATGAAAATATCAAAGATTCAGAGTACACCAAATTTCTATAATACACAAACTCATCAAAAAAGAGAATTCATTGATGTTATCGCTGATAATGTCAAAAATCCTCGAGATGTGCAAGACTGCGTTGCAGTGCCGAGAGGTATTTTTAAGGCTTACATATATTTGATGGCAGGAAGCGGACTTTTATCAATTTCAAACTTTTTGCCTAATAATTGGAAGGGTGTAAAAACATCTTTGAATGTACTTGGTGCTCTTCTCGGAATAATAAGCGCGGTTTATTTTGCCAAACCGTTTGCTTTCAAAGGGCTTTCTCCTACAGTTGAGAAAAATAAAAACCTCTAAAATTTCTTTTAGAGGTTTTTTTAAAACTTTTTTAAATCAACTATCTTAATTTAACAGTAACTGATTTAGCTTTTTGAGTGTATTCAAGTTTGTCTTCTCTTGATAACCATCCTAAGCCCATTTCAGCAAAGTTTTCATTTAAGCTAAGGTCTTTTTTCATTTTGTTGATAGATACTTCACCTTTGTTAGAAAGGTAGTTGTAAATTTGACCTGCTGATTCGATGATTTGTTCTTGAATACCCATTTTTGCTTCTTTAACTTTTGCCATTTTTTAAATCTCCTTCTTATTAGTGTTTCTGTAATAGCTTACCCAAACATTGTATAAAAAATTTTTAGATTTGGCAAGAGGTTTGAACCCTTTTTATGATAAAATAGTCTATAAGGAGTATGTTATTAAATTTTATTAAAGTCGATTTTCAAACTAAAGTTTTAGTTGAAAAATATTTGGAGCTTATCTCTGATGGTGTGAAACCCTCGGAAATACTGGTTCTTGTGCAGAATTCAACCCTAAAAAAACAATTTACGGATAAAATCTTGGACGAGATAAAAATTGACGCGATTGAAAAATTAAATGTTCATTCTTTTTTTTCAATTGTATACAATACACTTGTTGAAAACTGGTGTTTTATTGAAAATTCGATTCCGTCAGATAAACATTTTATCCTCCCGAACCTTGTGGGGCTTGAGGTTTCACAGTTTTTGCTTAAAGATATTTTGAAGCATGTCAATGTCAAAGGATACAATTCAAAAAAATCTTTGCTTCATCAAATCTTTAGGAGATATTCGCTTATTGTTCAAAATAATTTAACAAATGATGAAGTTAGAGAACGTTCAAAAATTTTGAGAGAATCATTTGCGGAAGATGCGGAAATTGTTATAAAAAAATTACTCTCGTCGACGCTGAAAACCAGAAGTTTAGATTATTTGAGACAAACGCTTATTTTCAATCATGTTTATAAAAATACGGATTATTTTAAGAATATCAAATATCTTCTCATGAGTGATGCGGATGAAATGACGCCTGTGTGTTTTGAATTTATCAAATACTTAAAGCCGCAGCTTAAGGATTGGGTGATATGTTTTGATTCTCTCGGCTCCAGCCGCTGTGGGTATTTGAGCGCGGATACCACTATTGAGTGTAAACTTGTACACTTATTTGATGAAGAAGTCCAAAACTCCGGCGAAGTTTTTACGCCGGGAGAAATTCTTTTCTCAAATATTTTGGAAGATAAGCATGAAAGATTGAAAAATTTTACATTGACATCGCTCTCTAAACGCGCTGAAATTCTGGATTTCACCATTGAAAAGATTCAAAATTTATTCAAAAAAAATATTAAGCCGAAGGATATTACAATAATCACTCCGCTTCAAGATGACATGCTGAGGTTTACATTGAGAGAAAAGTTATCAAAGTCATGCTCTCCTCTGTTTCTCTCAGGAAGTGAAAAGCTTATTGACAACACTCTTGTAAAAGCGAGTTTGAATATTTTAAAGCTCATGCTCGGAATCGAAATCTCCGCAATGGATTTTAGAGTAATTCTCGCTGATTACGTAGGAATTCCGCTTAAGTATTGCAAAGATATTCTCGATAATTACGAAAAAACAGGCAGGATTCAACAAATAGAACTCAAATACTACAACGAAAACTACAGCAGATTCTGCGAGAAATTTTCGGAATGTACGGCAGACTTGAAGGATGGAAGAGCAAAGCTTTCTGCAATTGTGTACAAAATGTTTTATTCTGTTGTCAGCTATGTTGATGAGACAAAGATTAATAAGTTTAATTTTTTCATAAAACAACTTAAGGATTTTGAAAATGTTCTCGGCTGGCAAAGGGTTATTGAAAGGGCAGACGAAATAATAGTTCAGATTGAAAATTCTATTATTGCAGAAAACCCGAGCTCTACTTTGGAAATACATGACGATGACTTGGTTGTTGCAACTCCGCAGAAGATTATTGATAACAATATATCTTCCAAATATCAATTCTGGCTTGACGTTTCACATTCTGACTGGGTTAAGAACGACACAGGCCCTCTGTATAATGCGTGGGTATTTCAGGCCGACTGGACAAAAGATGAGTACACGGTTGAGGATGATATATTTTTATCCAAACAAAAAACCGCCAGAATTTTGAGAAAACTCATGCTTCTTGCAAGCGACCACATATTTGCATGCTCAAGTTTGTTCGACCCTGCCGGGGTAGAAAATTTAGGCGGTATTGAACCTTATATCTCGGCAGGCGGAGAAGAGGATGAGATTGAAAATAAACCGGCATTTAAGATTATTCCAAGAGACGACCAGAAGCCGGTATTGGATTATAAAAACGGTTCAATGGCAATTTCTGCCGTTCCGGGAGCCGGAAAAACAACGATTCTTCTTGCGCTTATTATTAAATTAATAGAAAGGGGCGTTGTTCCGACAAATATTTTCGTTCTAACTTATATGGACTCTGCTGCGAGAAATTTCCGCGAGAGAATCAAGAACATGTGCCCTAATTCTACGCTGCTTCCTAATATCAGCACTATTCACGGCTTAGCCTTAAAGATTATTAAAGAGAATTCCAATTTCGAAAGATTGAACCTCTCTTCGGACTTTGATATTTGCGATGATACACAAAGAATGCGGATTTTGAGAAGCATCGGCGGAAAATTTACAAAGACTGAACTTGAAGAATTTGACCGCGCAATTTCTGTTCTAAAATTGCAGGAAGGTAATATTGACACACCTTCAAGCGATAAAAAAATAGAAAAATTTAAAACTTTTTATAAAGAATATCAGGCGCAGCTAAGAGAAAATAATTTAATTGATTATGATGATATTTTGATAATGTCAGTAAAACTTCTTGAAAATAATCCGGATATTTTGGAATACTACCAGAATATTTGCGAATATATAATCGAGGACGAAGCGCAGGATTCATCAGGGGTTCAGCAAAGATTAATCGCGCTTCTCAGCGGAAAACATAAGAATCTTATAAGATGCGGCGACATAAATCAGGCTATTACAACGACATTTTCAAACGCGGATGTTGAAGGGTTTAGAAACTTTATCCAGACGGCGGATAAAACCGTTGAGATGAACCATTCACAAAGATGTACTCAAGATGTCATGAATCTTGCAAACAAACTCGTAGATTGGGGTAACAAAATTCTTCCTAAGGCATTTTTTACAAGTTATATGAAAGGCGTTGAGGGCAAAAATCCGATAAGCGAAAATGCTATTTTTTCTAACGTGTTTGAAAACGCTTTTGCCGAAAGGAATTTTGTCCTCAAGGAAATAAAAAACATTTTAACCCGCAATAAAGACGCAACAATCGGAATCCTTTTGAGGAATAATTATCAGGTCGGCTCCTGGGCAGGTTTTATTAACGATTCCGGCCTAAAAAGCATTACCAGAAGTGAATCTCTCGGACAAAAAGGCGTGTTCAATACGATATTTTCCATACTTAAATTTATACAGAATCCGTTTGATAATGAAGTTGTTGTATCAACTTATGAAACTCTTGCGGAGCTTGGGTTCTACAAACCAAGAATGCAGCTGGAGATTAGAGCCTCTGAAATTCCGTTTATCCAAAAAGACGGAGACGATATTGAATCTAATGATTTGGCGCAATTCTTGTGGGATATGCAATATTGGCTTAATTCCTCAACACTTCCGCTTGAAGAGCTGGTTATTAGAATCGGATTATTTTATTATACGAGCGATATTGAGAAATCAAATGTTTACCTTATTGCAACACTTGTTAAGAGGCTTAATGCGCAGGGGAAATTTGACTTAACTCTGCAAAGACTGGAAGAATTATCTAAAAAGCCGTCACTTAGCGGATTCAAGTTTTTCTCGGAGGAGGAAGACAAAGACGCCATGAAAGGTAAAGTTCAGATTATGACACTTCACAAATCCAAAGGCGATGAGTTTGATTACGTGTTCCTGCCTGAGATGGCGGAAAAAAATCTTTCGATTGATGTTGATAAAGCCAAACTTAAATCATCATCCCTGTTTATGGAAGAAGTAAAAGGATTCAATCCGGCTTACAAACGCAAATCAGAAGTTGAGTTGAAAGAGTTTAATTCGGAAGAAACATTAAGACTGCTCTATGTTGCAATAACTCGCGCTCAGCGCAAGTTATATATAACAACCTCCGCCAAAGCAAAGGGCTGGGGAAACAAAGAAACAGAACAAGAGCCGAGTGTTATTTTCGGAAGCATAATATAAATATTTCTATTTTTGCTTATTTTTGATAAAATACAGAGGGAGAATGAAGGGAGACTTATGGAATTTATTAATCTGATTTTATCTCATCTGGTAAGTTTTATAGAAGGAGTAATAACACACTTGGGGCCGTTTGGCATAAGCCTTCTTATGGCGATTGAATCCTGCAACATTCCGCTTCCGAGCGAAGCAATATTACCGTTTGCAGGATATATAGTAAGCAAGGGTGAAATGAATTTTCACGTTGCAGCCTGGGCAGGAGCCTTCGGCTGCGTTTTAGGTTCAATCCCCTCATATTATCTCGGATATTTTGGCGGACGTAAGTTCATTGAAAAATACGGAAAATATTTTCTGATTTCACATAAGGATCTTGACGATGCTGACAAATGGGTTGAGAAATACGGCGACTGGGCGTTTTTTATCTGCAGAATGCTGCCTGTTATAAGAACATTTATCTCGCTTCCTGCAGGAATATTGAAGGCTAGAAAAAGAATCTTTTTTACGCTGACATTTTTAGGTTCGCTTGTTTGGAGTTACTTGCTGGTATACGTGGGGGTAAAATTCGGACAGAATATGGAAATGTTCAAACACCTATGGCACAAGTTTGATATACTTATTGTTGTAATTTTCGGAATTCTTGGAATTTTGTATATTTATAAACATTTTAAACATCTAAAAGATTCGTAAGTTCATACGCTTTGATAAAAAACAAAACTCTCCAGCCTCCGCTCTTTCGCGCCGAACTCGATTAAGTGCTTTCGCACTTGGAGTTCTCATCAGACTATCATTCCGCTAATAAAAAAGAGCCATAAAATATTTTTGTAGACGACGAGACTGTCTTGACCTGCTCGCATTAAACGTGCCTGCGTATTTTGCCGGCGTATTTTCAATACTTGGCAAAATCCTCCGCACTCTGCTCGCAGGTCGCTCGAACTCGATTAAGTGCTTTCGCACTTGGAGTTCTCATCAGACCATCATTCCGCTAATAAAAAAGAGCCATAAATGGCTCTCTTTTATTAGCGGACGACGAGACTCGAACTCGCGACGTCAACCTTGGGAAGGTTGCATTCTACCACTGAATTACATCC
>CALURX010000079.1 GCA_944323265.1 Candidatus Gastranaerophilales bacterium | reverse complement strand
TATTTACTATCTCCTTTCGTTTACTATTTTAGTACGTTGCACGAGATAGTGTTGCGATTACTCCTTGAACTCATGCAAATCAATTTAAATAATTTAAAAATAATTTCATACTAATACTGGCTTATAGCGACTTTTGTAAACTTTTGTAAACTTTTCTCGAAAATCATTAAAGTTTTTAGAAAAAATGCCGATATACATTATATATCGATATAGAGGTGTGTATCATGTCTAATTTCACAGTCAACGGAGTTTACTCATACACAAGCGCAAATCTCTACTCCTATTTGGGCAGAGTACCTTCAAGTTCGCAAAAACTGGAAGAGTTGTTCGATGATTTCGACATAACTCCTACCGGTAATACGTATGACTTGGAAAAATTAAACAAGGCAATGTATGAGGACTACTCTCAACAGGTACAACAACAAATCAAAAACCAGCAGAATGATTTGCAGAATGTTCCCTGGGCAAGATTGTGCGCTCAAATCGGTATTCAGGCAACGGGCGATTATGATAAGGACTATGCAGCCTTTAATAACGCAATTCAGTTATTAAGCCAAAGCGCAATCGATGGGCAGGCAATGACGTATTTTGCGGGTTTAAAAAGCGAGGCATCGCAGGTATTCGGATTATCCAACAAACCTGACGGACAAGAAGCTGCTATACCATTCTATGTATATCAGTCTCAGTTTATGTAATCAAGGTGCCGAACAATTTTGTGCCCTGTAGTTGTTGATACAATTACAGGGCTTTTTGTATGTTTATGGTAAGATATAGATAGGGAGTATTATTCAATGAACATTCTCGTAACAGGCGCGGCCAGAGGTATAGGAAAAGCTATTGCGTTAAATCTTGAAGGGGAGATTTTTGCTACTTCAAGAAATGAAGAGCTGCTTAAGTGTTATAAAAATTATTTTGTCTGTGATTTGGCAGAGGATTTGGAGAAATTAGGAGAATATATTCAAGAGAATAATATTGATGTGTTAATCAATAATGCAGGAGAATATATTTATTCACAGATTGACAGGGTTGATTATTTGCAGATTGACCGTATTACTAAAATAAATCTTGAAGCACCTTTATATCTGATATCTAAGGCTGTACCATATATGAAACAGCGCAGGTGGGGCAGGATTATTAATATAGGTTCAATTAGCGGAGTTATGGGAGAAGCCTGTGCAAGTCTTTATTCGGCAACAAAAGCAGGGTTAATAGGTGCGTCTAAGGCGCTTGCGCTCGAGCTTGCAGAATACGGAATAACCGTAAATACGATTAATCCCGGCTGGGTGGAGACGGAAATGGGGAATAAATCCGCAGAGGAGAGTGAATTTTCTAAAGACGAAATTATTGAATGTATTCCTCAAAAAAGATTTATTACACCGGAGGAGATTGCAGGCATGGTAAAATACTTGATTTCGGATGAAGCAAAGGGAGTTACAGGCCAGTCAATCAATCTCTGCGCAGGATTAAGTGTAGGGTACTAGGGAGTAGAGATGTTAAGCAAAGAAAAACTTTTGGATTTATATAATTCTGATTTAGAGACCTTATTAAAAGAGGCTGCAAAGTATCTTAAGCCGGAGGTTGAATTTTGTTCAATAATTAACGCTCGCTCCGGGAAATGCTCGCAAAATTGTAAATACTGTGCCCAGAGCTCACACTACAATACTGATATAGAAACTTATCCGCTTATGGATGTTGAAACCGTTGTTCACGCAGCCAAGGATAGTGTTAAAAATGGTGCCGACAGGGTTGCGATTGTAACCTCCGGCAAAACTCCTGATGAGAGCGATTTTGATACAATGCTGGATATGATTAGGGCGCTAAATAGAGAAGGGATAAAAAGCTGCGCAAGTATTGGTATTTTAAACGAAGAGCAGGCAAAATCCCTGAAAGACGCAGAGCTTGTAAGATTCCATCATAATATTAATACTTGTAAATCTTACCATCCGGAGATTTGTACAACCCATAGTTATGAAGATAGGATTAACACCGTAAATCTCGTAAAAAAATACGGCATGGAGCTCTGCTGCGGTGTTATTATAGGGATGGGGGAAAGCGTTGAACAAAGGATTGAAATGGCGCTAGAGCTTGCTGTCATTAATCCTGACAGCATTCCTGTAAATATTCTGACCCCGATTCCTAAGACTCCTTTTGAAAATTATTGGGATAAGATTGATGAAGAAAATGTTTTAAGAACTCTTGCAATCTTTAAAATAGCTTGTCCTAATGCCTCAATAAGAATAGCCGGCGGAAAAAAAGCAAGACTATCAGAGGCTGCAATAGAAAAAGCGTTCAAATACTGTGCGGATTCTGCTATTGTAGGGAATTATCTTACAACAACGGGATTTACGCCGGATGAAGATAAACAATTAGTCGAAAAAGCAGGTAGAAAATGTCATTGTTTAAGCTGTTCTTAATATTCGTTAAAATTGGTGCGGTTCTTCTGGGAGGCGGTTATGTAATTCTTCCCATTATGAACAGCGAATTTGTTGAAAAACGCTCTTTAGTCAGCCATGACGATATGATAGATTATTTTGCCCTGTCTCAATCTCTGCCCGGGATAATCGCAGCAAACATATCTATGTTTGTCGGGTATAAGCTTCGCGGTAAATGGGGTGCAATAACAGCAATGCTTGGAGTAACTTTTGTTCCGTTCTGGTGTATTGTTCTTCTTGCATCTGTGCTTGGTGCTCTGACACAGAACAGTTATGTTCAAGGTGCGCTTTGGGGTGTTGGAGTCTCTGTTATAGCGCTTATTATGCTTACTGTAAGAGAGATGTGGCAAAAATCAAATAAAAACATCTATTTTTATACGATTTTTGTCTTAACACTTGCAACACTGCTTGTATTCAAACTCTCTCCAATACAGACAATTCTTCTTTTTACAATAATCGGCGTTTTGTATAAAAGATTTGCAGAGGGGGTTAAATGATTTATATACACCTCTTTGTAGAATTCTTTAAAATAGGTTTGTTTTCTTTTGGCGGCGGATACGCTACAATACCATTTTTATACCACATATCACAGGTTTATAACTGGTATTCTCTGGATGAATTAACCCAGATGGTTGCAGTAGCATCAATTACACCGGGACCTGTCGGGATTAACGTTGCAACTTATGCTGGCTTAAAGAGTGCGGGGATTTTAGGCTCAGCTCTTGCAACAATGGCAGAAATGCTGCCGTCTTTATTTTTAGTTATTATTGTTTCCAAGCTTCTTAGAAAATTTAGTGATAATTTTTATGTAAAATCAATAATAGAAACTTTAAAGCCCATAAGCTGCGCTTTGTTAACCTCTGTTGCAATAGGGCTTTTAGTTCCTGACTTGAAAGATATTAGGGCACTTGTCCTGCTTGCATTTTTGCTTATTATTAGCTGGAAGTCAAAAAAAGACCCACTATTTTACATATTTATAGCTGCTATTGCAGGAGTTTTATTAACGGTTTTCCAAAGTTTATGAGATATAAATTTTTATGCTGTAGATTATTCTTCAAATAGGAATTTTTTTGCATTTGTTAATTTTTCACTAATCATTTCTTCCGATTCAGGGTCTAGTATTGCCATCTCGGTAGCTAGGAATTCTTGTGATGTAATGTTATTCTTCTTATCATTCATTTGTGCCATTGTAAGTAGGTACGAAGCGGCTTCATCTTGTCCTAAAACTCCGTCCTTATTTGCATCAAGAACACCTATTTTACTTAAAACTAATGTAAATAATTCCATCTCGTCTGTATCAACATTATCCGGAAGGTTAGCTATACTATATCCTTTCTGTGAATATTCCTGTATAACTTCAAGTGCTTTTGCTTTTGCCTCAGCGGAGGAAAGACCTTTTGTTGAATAATGATCCTGCAGTTCTTGATAGAACATTTCATAAGCGTCTACGGCTTTGTTTCCGTCATTATCATAAAATTCCGTGTACTCTGCCCCAAATTGTTTATATGATTGTTTTAACTCATCAAGTGTTTTTGCATTAGAACAATCGCTCTGAAATTCTCCAACCTCGCCCAGAACAGATTGTTTGTTAAATTGTTGGAACTTCCAGGCTTTAGCATAATTCTCAATTCTTGTCTGTAATGTTGTTTCGTCAACTTCTTGTCCGCTCTTTTCAGCTACAGACATAATCAAATCGTATTTAGAGACAACATCTCTCTGGAACTCGGCACTTTCTTCATCGAAGTTTATTCCTGCATTCTGGAGAATGGTTTTGACAGCCTCTTTTGAATCAACGGCTTTGGGCGTATCCTGTACATCTTCTCCAGAGACAGGAGCTTCGTCTTCTACCGGGGTTGTAATACCCATTTTTTGTTTTGCAATGTCTACAATTTGTGACCAAACATTTTTGGTAATTGCATAGTTTTCGTTTGCCTGAACTACAAATTGATTGCCTTTTCTTATATCTGTATCTTTGTCAGTAAATTGGGATTTATTAGTTGCTACTTGATTTTGCTTAATTATATTAAATACAGAATTCCATTCGTTAATTCCGAGCTTAACATCTGTATTAAGCTCTGTATCAAGTTTCTTGTCTATCGCGTAAGACAAGCCTTGATTACCAACATTTAAAACAATATTTTCTGAAGCAGTCATATATATAAAAAGTATATATTGGGTTAAAAATTTCAGTTATTTTCAATTTATTAACAAAACTTTACAAAATGCTTTTAAAATTAGACCTTTATGTGTATAATTGATTAAGTGTAAAAAATACAATAGAATGGGAAATGTAAATGGCGCTAAACTTTCAAGATTTAATACTGAACCTGTCACGTTTTTGGTCGGATTATGGGTGCATAATTCAACAGCCTTATGATATAGAAAAAGGGGCTTCTACAATGAACCCTGCGACATTTTTGCGTGCGCTTGGGCCGGAGCCTTGGTCAACAGCTATGGTTGAACCTTGCAGACGCCCTACCGATGCAAGATATGGCGAAAATCCAAACAGATTGGGACATTATTTTCAGTATCAGGTAATCTTAAAACCGTCTCCTGATAATGCCCAGGATTTATATCTGAAAAGTTTGGAGGCTATGGGTATTGATTTATCCAAGCATGACGTAAGATTTGTTGAAGATAACTGGGAATCTCCTACTCTTGGCGCGGCCGGTGTAGGCTGGGAAGTCTGGCTTGACGGAATGGAGATTACTCAATTTACATATTTCCAGCAGGTCGGCGGATTGGAAGTTAAGCCGGTTGCTCTGGAAATTACTTATGGTTTAGAAAGAATTGCCATGTATATCCAAAACAAGGAATCCGTTTTTGATATTATGTGGAATAATACATTAAAGTATGGTGATATTTACCTTCAAAATGAAATAGAACAATCAAAATATAATTTTGAATATTCTGATGCTGACAGATTGTTCAGCTTATTTGACGCTTATCAAAAAGAAGTCGATAATTGTATAAACGCAGAGCTTGTTCTGCCTGCTTACGACTATGTTTTAAAATGTTCACATACTTTTAACCTTCTTGACGCAAGAGGGGTTATAAGCAAGGATGAACGCATTAATTTTATTAACAGAGTTCGTACAATGGCATCAGCGGTTGCGAATTTATACGTGAAGCAGCGTGAAAAACTCGGCTTCCCATTGTGCAAATAGATAAAACAGAAAGGTAAATTGATGGCAAACAGCAAATTTTCTGTTTCTCAGATTCTGAGAAATATGGTAACACGCAAAAATCCTGACGATGCGCTTGCAGGTGCTGCAAAAGGCGGCTTGGAAAAGACTTTAGGTGTCTGGGATTTGATAATACTAGGTGTCGGTGCAATTATTGGCTCCGGAATTTTTGCTATTGTCGGAATCGCTGCGGCAGGAAGCGCTGACGGAACAAGCCCGGGTGCAGGCCCGGCTCTTGCAATATCCATGGTTATTGCGGCTATTGCCTGTGTTTTTTCGGCTTTATGTTATAGTGAATTTGCTACAATGATTCCTGTTGCAGGCGGTGCGTACACTTACAC
>CALURX010000078.1 GCA_944323265.1 Candidatus Gastranaerophilales bacterium | reverse complement strand
ATTATAAATCGCGCCGCCCCTGACATAACTGGAACCACTCTGCGCATAGTTACCAATAAAATCGCCGGTGATATCGCCAATAGAAGCACTATATGCATTATAAATCGCGCCGCCATAGGCAGAAGAACCACTTGCATAGTTCCCTATAAAATCGCCCACAACATCTTGACCTTGTTGGTTTGTAGTTATTCTGCCATAGTTAGTGTCATAATGGGCAGTGATTGTTGTTTTACCCTCAGTCGGCGCTGCGACTTCTTTAAACTCATAATTGCCGTCAGAATTTTCTTCCCACTCAAAATACTTGCTGTTAGCGCCCTCGCCGTATTCGGTCTGCTTTAGAGTAAGCTCATAATACACAGGCTCAAATTTCTGCGTCTCTTCATTGTATTCATATTTTGTGATAGTGTTTGTACCGGCCGCTTCCACACGTGTCAATGTATAGGCGGATTCCGGATAAACCTCGCCTGTGCCTTCTATAGGATTCCCCGATTCGTCCTGCTCCATCGTTGATGGGTTTATTACACCATTGTTATGCAAATCATCAAGCGTAGGGGTATCGTTCGCTGATGCAGGAAGTGATATCAAAGCCAAACATAGAACGGATGCTAATTTGCTTATTTGGCTATAATCCTTATTACAAGAGCGTTTTATCCCCTCTATAGGTTTATGAGCTAAAATATTCTCTGCGCAAAGGTTTCCGACCTCTACCTTATGACTTCCTTTCATACGTGTATCCTCGCTGTTTATTGCTTATACTTTTTTAATTCCACATATATTGGATTTTATAACACCTGAAACAAGAAATCGTTACAAAAATTTACATTTTAAGGCAGGAATTCTAGGCGAAAACAGGCTTCCCTGTTGGGTTAAAAGCCATTACTACAGTTTTGCGTGAAGGGTGAAGCGTGAGAAGTGAAGGGGGCATTTTAGTAGTCAGGCATTGCCTGACCTACTGACTCTGATTTCAGAAGGTGAGATATTATTTCCGGTGAATATCCATATTTAAGGTTATTCTTAATAAAATCCTGCACCCATCTCAGTGATAAATGCTATCTCCTTTCTTTTACTATTTTAGTAGGTTTCACGAGATAGTGTTGCGATTACTTCTTGAACTCATGCAAACACATGCAAACTATTATATTCAACCTGTTTGATTTTTTATTCCTTTCATACTAGAATGTTGCTAATATGTGTAACCGGGTCGGAATTAAAAACCTTACCGGAGTAATATAAATTAAGGAGAAAATCATTATGACATCAAAAAATTTTTTGTTTACTTCTGAATCAGTAACAGAAGGCCACCCCGACAAAGTTTGCGACCAGATTTCTGACGCAATTCTTGATGAATTTTTAACCAAAGATCCGCAATCAAGAGTTGCTGCTGAAACTACCGCAACAACAGGCATGGTATTAGTTTGCGGTGAAATCACATCAAATTGTTATGTGGATATACCGCACGTTGTAAGAAGAACCGTAAGAAATATCGGGTACGCTGGTTCTGCCGGCGGTGGTTTCGATTGTGATACCTGCGCTGTATTAACAAGTATTGATGAACAGTCTGTAGATATTGCAGGCGGTGTTAATAAAGCTCTTGAAAGCAGAAGCGAAAACGCTGATACTTCATCTAGCGAAACTGATAACATCGGTGCTGGCGATCAGGGAATTATGTTCGGCTTTGCCTGCAACGAAACTCCTGAATTAATGCCGCTTCCGATTAGCTTGGCGCACAAGTTGTCATACAGACTTGCCCAAGTTAGAAAAGAAGGTATTTTAACTTACCTGAGACCGGACGGAAAATCTCAAGTTACGGTTGAATACGTTGACGGCAAACCTTCAAGAATACATACAATTCTTATTTCAACACAGCACGCTGCTGAAATCAACGGTATCAGCGACAATTCTAAAATCCAGGCGATAATCAGACAGGATTTACAGCATTGTGTTATAGACTATGTTTTTGAAAAAGAATCCATAAAACCTGATTCAGAAACAAAAATCTTAATCAACCCATCAGGAAGATTCGTTGTTGGCGGCCCTCAAGGCGATTCAGGTTTGACAGGAAGAAAAATCATTGTTGATACATACGGCGGTTATTCTCGTCACGGCGGCGGAGCTTTCTCCGGTAAGGATCCTACAAAGGTTGACCGCTCAGCTGCTTACGCTGCAAGATATGTTGCAAAAAATATTGTTGCAGCAGGACTTGCTGAAAAGTGCGAGATTGAATTAGCTTATGCAATCGGTGTTGCAGAACCTGTTTCAATTTTTGTTGATACTTTTGGCACCGGAAGAATTGCTGACGATGAAATTTCAAAAATCGTCCGTTCAAACTTCGACTTGAGACCGGCTGCTATTATTGCAAACTTTGATTTAAGAAATCTGCCTGCTAAAAACGGCGGTAAGTTCTACCAGAAGCTTGCAGCATACGGTCATGTCGGACGTACTGATTTGAATCTTCCTTGGGAACAGTTAGACAAGGTGGAAGATATAAAAAAGTCAGCATCTAGCGTTTGCGCTTTATGCTAAAATTTATTGATTAATAACAAAACCTTCTCCATTTGGAGAAGGTTTTGTTTTGTAAATTTATATTAATATTTGATGACAATATTAACTGATTCAGATATTATAGATATAGTAAAGAGGGAAAAGGAGTTTGGGCTCGTGAATAATAATAAGAAGATAGAAACAGTTTATCCTACTCAAAGTACGTTCTCCAGAGATGATGATGCTTTTACGGCACTTTCTACATCAGCTCTGCTTGCAAAGAGTTCTGTACCGTATTCACACAGGAGAGTAGCTGATAATTATGTTATTATAAAACGAGTATACCGTTTCCAGGCTGTCCAGAGCAGGATTACTAATGCGGAAGTTCAACTTCTTAAGAAATATGATTTTAATACTCTTGAGTTTTCTACAATAAAGCAGATTAATGAAGAACTCTCTTACTTAAAAAAATGGTCTACATCTAACAATGAACTTTTAAGAAAAGATGCTGACAATCTTCTTCAAATCCGCTGTAAAGAATTAAAATACATTGTTGCAAGCAGATATTCAACTGTAAACAATGAAATTTATAACGGCTATAAGGCTCTTGAAAGATACTTTGAAGAAATTTCTAAATTTTATTCACCTATTAGTTAATAAATATTTACAAAAACGCAATTTTTCGGGTTTAGGGGGTTTATTATAGCCGGAAGGTTATAGTATATGTTAGCACCTATAAATAGCAATAACTATCAGCAAAACAATAAAAGAGTCAGCTTCGGGCATGGAAATCCCTGGTCAGATAGTACATATTCCGCCAAGGAGAAGGGTATCATTGCGGCAACAACAGGGATTGGAGTTCTTGCAAGCCTTGCAATTCTTGCAAAATGCGCCAAATATTCGCTTAACCCTAAAAAAATGTTTAAAAACTTTAAAGGCAGTTATCTCTATAAAGCCCCATATGATGAACCCGAAATAATTACAATAGGTGCAGGCTCATGTCTTGGCGGATTAGCCGGAGGATTTGCCGTAGATAAGGACAGAGCTAACAGGAAGGCAAAACTTAGAGAAAGTTTAATGCAAATCTCTAACATCTCTGTCCCGATAATATTTGTCGGGAGATTTGCAGCCGGAGGTAAGTATCTGGGTAAACACTTCTTTGAAAAAAATAAACTTGTTGAAACATATCGAACAAAGATACCGAAGGCTATCGCTGCAATCGCCGGAATCTTTGTCGGAGTTTATGCGAGCAATCTTCTGGCAAATAAAATTAACGAAAAGATTTTTAAACACGGAAAGGGCCGCCCTGTACAATTAAGCGATTTTTCTGCCCACCTTGATGACTTTTGTATGGCAGCAAGACAGGTCGATAATCAAAATAAAATAATTCATAAAATAACCATGCTCATACCTGCGGCACTCATGATTGCCGGCAACGAAGTCGGAAATAAAAAAGCCGAATCCCATATAAAAGAGCAGGGGAACCATCACTAAGATGATTCCCGCTGGTCATAAAACTTTTTACATACTCCTCGACTTTTTAAACTATGCTAATCCCAAAGCCTTTTTGTACCACGAAAAAGATTCTAATTCCATCCCATTAAAAGTAGTTCTTACACGTTGTTTTTTCAAATAATTTTCGAATTCGTCGTTAAATGCAGATTTAACTGTTTTCCTTTCTTTAGAGATAAGTTTCATTTTTTACACTCCTATTTTTGCTAACACACATATATAAACACAAGCCGGTTTTTGAATAATCAATTCTCTGCCGATACTTCAGTTAATTTCTACACCATTTTTAATGACTTTATTTTAGCACAAAACAGCCACACTCGCAATGTATATGTAACGAAATGTTATTGAAATTACGAAAACTATTCTTTAGAGTTAGGAGTAAATAATTAGTTTAAAAAGAAATCTAATCTCTCTTTAAAACAAGCAGTATCCATTATACAATCCTGCTTCAGATATCTTGTAATTCGTCCTCTATCTTTGAAGAACAATACATAAGGCAGATTTGGATAAATTGTATACTTTTGATTAAAACCTCTTGCTTCTTCTTTTGTAATATCAACAGTTGTAAAATTATATCTATCACCATACTCCTGGCCTAAAGTATTATAAGCCTGTTTAATCTGTTCTGCGTTGTCAGCCCATGGCGCATAAATAAGAACTGCAACCGGCTTAGCCTGTCCCATTGCTTCATCAAAGGACATAGAATTTGCTTTCTGTGCTGATGCTACTACGATTGATAATAAAAATAATAATGTTAAAACTTTTTTCATCATAAACTCCTATATATAATATGCCGGACTTTATAAAAAAGTCCGGCATAACAAAACTCCTTATTCTCTTGAGAGAATATCCATTTCTTCAGCAGAAGCGTAAGCAGAACGGCATCCGCAGTCACAATAGATAACTTCCCCGGTAGTACCGCTAGATAAATCTGAAGCCAGATATAATCCTGCTTTGCCCACATCTTCCAAAGAAACATTTCTATTCAAAGGGGCTCTCAAGACAGCAGCTTTAAGCATTTTAGAGAATCCGCTTATGCCCATAGAAGCAAGAGTTTTTACAGGGCCTGAAGACAAGCAGTTAACCCTTATACCCTTAGGTCCTAAATCTACAGCCAAGAATCTCATTGCAGATTCTAATGCAGCTTTTGCAACACCCATTACATTATAGCTTGGAACAGAAAGAATTGAACCAAGATATGTAAGAGCAAAAATAGAGCTTCCTTCGTTCATAATAGGTTCAGCATGACGGCAGATTGTAACCAAAGAATAAGCGCTGACACCAAGAGCAATATCCCAGCCTTCTTTAGATGTGTCAACGAATCTGCCCATCAGGTCTTCTTTGGGAGCAAAAGCAACTGCGTGTACTACAAAATCTAATTTACCGTAAATTTTTTCACATTCTTTAAATACAGCTTCAACTTCGTCTTCTTTTGTAACATCGCAGCTCATAATCAATTTCGCATTCATGCCTTCTGCTATAGGACGAACTCTTTTTTCCATAGCTTCGCCGGCATAAGTAAATGCTATATCAGCACCTTCATCAAAAAGTTGTTTCGCTATACCGTAAGCGATTCCGTGTGTATTTGAAACACCGAAGATTATACCTTTTTTACCCTTCATTAAATCCATAACTAATTAAACTCCTCTTGCCTAATTTTACTACATTATAGAGAATAGCAAAAACAAGCTTTAAAATCAATCTAATAAAGTTCAAGTTAATGAAAGGCTGCAAGTATGGCGTTATTATAGAGAATCTTGAGTGGTGAATAGATCTAAACACATTATCACTCTTTTTTTTCTTTCGGTAAGTTTGAACTTCAGCCCAACAAGGAGTGCTCTTGCCATTTAAATTTCTGCACTCAAATGCATGAGTTTGCATGAGTTTGACAGGATTCAAGAAGTAATCGCAACACTATCTCGTAAAAGGTACTAAAATAGTAAAAGAAAGGAGATAGCCACGATG
>CALURX010000077.1 GCA_944323265.1 Candidatus Gastranaerophilales bacterium | reverse complement strand
TGTAAGTTTCTTCAGGACGTTTTGTAACCTTACCTTTTACCATAATCACATATTCGCTTCTGACTTTTTCAAAAGCTTTGTGAACTTCAGGGTTAATCTGAGGGTTTGCTACAAGCTGGAAGAATCCGCTTCTGTCTCTTAATTCTATAAACAAAATCCCGCCCAAGTCTCTGACTGTTGAAACCCAGCCGGATAATGTAACTTCTTCATTTAAATTATTGAGGTTTAATTCACCGCAATTATTTGATTTCATTCGAGTTTTCAATTTATTCATCTCCCTATACAAATTCTTTTTATTGCCCTAAAATCGTAACAAAAACAGGTGTAAATGTAAAGAATGCGTTAAAATGCCGGAATACTTTAGTTTATGCTAAGATATATCTATGTTTTATTTTGAAAAGTTTAATGGAAGAAGAATTTTAAGAAGTGACTTATTGCAAGGAGTTAATGCTTTTTTTACAACAAGAGAAGGGTTTGCCCCTGAAGGCTTAGCCTCTCGTGTAATTTCTCCGAATCAAACCCACAGCTCTAATGTAGAAATTGTAGATGAAAGGATTGAATATCCGGATACTGACGGTTTAATTCTTACAAATAAAAATGACGCTGTGTTTTTGAGATTTGCGGACTGTACACCGTTGATTTTTTATGACACAAAAAAGAAAATTGGTGCTGTTTCTCACGCAGGCTGGAGAGGAACAGCCGCGAAAATAGGGCCTAAAACTGTTGAAAAATGGAGTCGAATCCTAGTGATATCATTGCGCTTATAGGACCTGCAATTTCAATCTGCTGCTATGAAGTGGGAGAAGATGTTAAAGAAAAATTGCTGGATACTGTTGAAAGCCAAGACGGCTTATACAATGGAATGCACGTTGATTTGAAACTTATAAACGCACGCCAGCTTGAAGAAATCGGCGTCAACAAAATTGATATCTGCCCCTACTGCACAAGCTGCAATAACGATTTATTCTATTCATACAGGAAAGAAAACGGTACTAAAAACAGACACCTTGCTGTTTTAAAACTTTAAGCACTCATTTTCATCTGCCCAATTTCTTTCATTTTCTGAGCTTTTCGTTTTTTATCAAGAGTATTGGTAATATAGATATTCAAATTCGGAATACCTAAGCCGAGTACAAGTCCTGAGAACAAGTAGCCTGCAAGCTGAGCTTTGTTAAGTGTGTTCAAGCGTTTGCGGGTAAGCTTTTTAATATTGCTGTCTTTTATGTTATCCAAATCCTTCAACATTTCTTTGAAAGTTTTGGCAATCATTTTTCCGTCTTTTTCTTTTGTTGTCTTAATTCCGTTTTTAGCAAGAGTTTCAATAAGAATCTCGTCTCTTGTTTTCAATGTCGCATTAAACGTACGTTTGAAAATATTTTTATCTTTATCACTTGCCTTGTAATTAATAACAGATTTATCAAGACCGTCAGCAGTCATCTTGTTGATAATATCACCCAGCACCAGCCAGCTTAAGTAACCGAGTGTATCTTTAGTCAGAACTTCTCTGAGCTCATCCTTATCACGAGCAGAGAAAATTCTTGAAATAATAGTAACACCATAAACACCTTTTAACTGGTTAATTGTCGGCCAAACCCCTTTGAAAGCCATTTTATCCATAAACTTTGAAGGGTTAGTAATAAATTTGAGCGGAGACATTTTTAATGTTGCAAGAATCATGCTGAAAAATGCTGCGCTGCTTGCTGTTTTTAGAGCCATAAAACCTGCGCTGTTGTCTTTAGAGCGCCCTTCTACTCCGACAAAACCGTCGGTTCCTGTTTTCAGTTTTGTTAAATACATATTAATCGGCTGAACAGAAAGCCCAACTGCCGATGCCATTGCAAATCCCATTCCGGCTCTTGTTTTCATAAACTTTGAAAGCCCTTTTATGAAAGCATTTTCTTTTATGGAGCTGCCTGATTGAATCTGGTTTTTAAAAGCATTGTTAACATTTTCTTTGTTGAATGAGTGAGATACAAGATACATATCATCAAGCAAAGTTTTCAAATTTGTATGGCTTGTAATTTTCTTATCAGCTGATTCTAATATATAAGTAGACTGCGCTCCGGTGTTTTCAGTTATTTTATTCATAATAACATTTCTGGCGTTGGCAGTCTCATCCTTTGTCCATTCTTTGAAGTGCAAATCCTTATTGTTTAAGGATTCGTCAAAATATTTTGCAGCCTCATCAATAGTTTCTTTGGAAATTCTTATAAAACCGTCTGCATCAGCGCCTTTTGCAGTCGGGTTATAAGCCTTGACGTTGGATAGAGTTTTCTTGATATAATCAAGCTGAGTTTGGTTATTTTTCAACTGTTCGGCCTTGTTTTCAGCAAGAATATTCAGCGTTTCCAGAGCGGTGAACATTTTATTTACATTCAGTCCGAATTTTTTGTTCAAGGCAAAAGCTATCAAACTTCCTGCAACAATACCGTAAGACCCGATTAAGCTGTCGTTTATAGTACCCATAATCTCACGTCTTAGGGTTTCCATACCGGCAGCAGGGCCGCGCTTAATCATATCGCTTGCAGTCCTTGGTGTTACCATAAAGCAGAAATCAACGCCGTTTGCGCCAATTGCCTGATTTGTTGCGAGATACCTGAGTGTGGTGTCTCCGACACCTTTGAATTTAGGTGTGTGTTGGTTTGTGATAATGCTATTCTGTTGTCGGTCCAGTTGTACTTTCATATTTGCCTTTATTATATTAAGCCCTGAGTTTTGCCGGAGTATATTCTGAATAATCCGGTATTATTCTGGGTTTTTCATCTTTTTCTGTTTCGGTTAGTGCTTTTTCTTGAGCAAGTTTCAGCGCCTGCTCATGTTTTTTCTTAGTGTTTTTACGTGTAAATACAGGAATTACAATCCCTAACAATGCTAATGATACACCAAGGTTAGTTACCTGGCAAGCTGAACGTAAATTTCTTGCGCGTTTTATTTCTTTTTCAATTTGTGCTGCTTGTTCTTTTGTCGGCTTAAGTCCTTTGAGCGCCTCTTGGGTCTTGCTTACGACTTCTTCTGAAGATTTTATGTTAATATCTTTAACCCAGTGCCAAGCTTTTTGGAACATATTAGCATCTTTTTTAAGTTGTTTAGTCTCATTCAGGAGCGTAATTCCGGTTTTGTTTTGTATAATAGTTGCTGCACCTTTTGCGGCATAATCTCCGAGGAAATACAAACTTGCAAATGTTGCGATATCTCTTACAGTAGCTTCCGCAAGTTCATTCTTATCATCAGCAGCAGCCATTCTTGATGCGAATGTTGCAGTAGATATAATTCTTGCCTGATCCATTGTCGGGAAGCTTCCCTTGAATTCCAGCATACCCAATGTAGGTTTCTTCATCATAGAAAGCAGTGATACGCCAATCATTGATGAAATGGAAATCAATTTTTGTTTTAGCAAACCTTCTTTTGCTTTAGGATTTTCTTCTATATTATTTTTATTCTTACCAAAATCATCATAAATAGGTGCCCCCTTAACCCCGGAGACTTTACCTGTAATCCAGCGGTTAATGTACTGCATAGATATTGCAAGCGGAAGAACAACTGCTAATCCGAGCCAGCTTTTTGCCTTAACAAGATTTTTGCTTCTTCTTGCGAAATCTTCTATAGTGCCTGCTCCTGCGCCTTGATATCCTTTGTAGAATTTTACGGAATCTTCAAGCAGTGTTGTGACAGAACCTGCGCCAACGCTGGTTTTTCCGCTTACTACATTAATATTTTCTGCAACATGGGTTTTTTCGATTATTTCATTTGCAATCTTTTTAACAGTCTTGTTAATCTCTTTATTCTTTTTGTTTGAGCGAGAAATTTCTGCAAGTTCTGATGCGTATTTATCCATATCTTCTGCAGAAAGAACTTCTTTAAAAATTACTTTATTTTTACCGTCAAAACCTTGGGTATCACCGAGGATATTTTTAAGACACTCTTTTACTTTTTCAGATTTATCAGCGCCCGAAGAATTTGTATAATAATCTTTTGCCTTATCAATTAATGCACTGTCTGCCCAGCATTCAGACATATTGATTCCTTTTGGCATAAAACCTCTGTTTATACATTTAGCAATCCCGAGGGTTATCATACTCGGAATCAGGCAGTTTACGATGAGGCCGGAGGATTCTCTTCTAAATGCTTCAAATCCTGCAAACCAGTTTGTCATTGATTCTACAATTGTTCTTGGAAGAATTGCAGACAACATATCAACAACTGCAACATTTATCATAGGCATTCTCTCGCACGCCTGAATTCCCTGCAGGGCAAGTGAACCCAACCCTTTAAAATTCGGATTCTGTTCTCTTCCTTTGTTATTTTTGCGGGCGCTAATGTTGTTGCTATTTAATTGGCTAGTTTCGATTCTGTTTATCATACACTTTTTCCGGCAGAGCAAACCTGCTCACTACACCATCCCTAATTCTGATTATATAACAGGGACATTTATTTAAAAGCCGGACAAAATAAAAATTGCCATGTATTTTAATTTTGTAAAGGAAATGTAAAGATGAATTTTTGAATATTTTTTTCATGTAAGGAATGTTTTATTGAAAGTTGAAAATTTTATAAGGGTATTTGTTTCGGCATAATTGTTAATTTTAAAATTTTGTAAGAATTTTTTGTTTAAGTGATTGTAAATTTTTGTAACGACTTCTTGTTTTAGGTGTTATCAAATCCAATATATGTGGAATTAAAAAAGTATAAGAAATAAACAGCGAGGATACACGTATGAAAGGAAGTCACAAGGTAGAGGTCGGAAACCTTTGCGCAGAGAATGTTTTAGCCAATAAGCCCATGGGGGGAGAGGGTAAAACGCTCTTGTAATAAGGATTATAGTCAAATAAACAAATTAGCGTCCGTTCTATGTTTGGCTTTGATATCACTTCCTGCATCAGCGAGTGATACTCCGACGCTTGATGATTTGCATAATAATGGTGTAATAAACCCCTCAACAATGGAGCAGGATGGCGAGGGTAACCCGATTGAGGGGACAGGCGAGGTTTATCCGGAATCTGCTTATACTTTGACACGCGTTGATGAGGCCGGGGTAAATACTATAACAAAGTATGAGTATAATGAAGAAACCCAAAAGTTTGAGCCGGTGTATTACGAGCTTGCCCTGAAGCAGACTGAATACGGCGAGGGCGCTGACAGTAAGTATTTTGAGTGGGAGCAAAACTCAGACGGCAATTATGAGTTTAAAGAAGTTGCATCTCCAACCGAGGGCAAAACAACAATCACAGTAAATTATGATATCCCTGACACGAACTATGGCAGAATAGATACCGACCAACAAGGTCAGGATATTGTAGGCGATTTTATCGGTAACTATGCGCAGGGAAGTAGTGTCTATGGCGGTGCAATTTATAATAATAGTGGTAGTGCAATCGGTGACATTACCGGCGACTTTATAGGCAACTACGCGAGTGGTTCCAGTTATGCCAGGGGCGGCGCGATTTATAATTATAATGGTAGTACAATCGGTGACATTACCGGCGATTTTATAGGTAACTACGCGAGTGCTAGTGGTAATTATACGGAAGCCTATGGCGGCGCGATTTATAATAATGACGGTGAAATCGGAGACATTACCGGAGATTTTGTTGGCAACTACGTGCAGAATAGTAGTTATAGAACTTATGGCGGTGCGATTTATAATAAGTCTGGTGAAATCGGCGATATCACTGGTGATTTTATCGGTAACTACGCGAGCGCTTCTGATAGTGCCTCTGGTGGTGCGATTCATAATAATGGTGGTGGTACAATCGGCGATATCACCGGCGACTTTGTCAGCAACTATGTTCAGAGTGGTTCTCGTTTAGCCGAAGGCGGCGCGATTTGTAATTGGGGTACAATCGATACTATCACCGGTGACTTTATCGGTAACTACGTTCAGAGTGGTTCCAGTTCTGCCAAAGGCGGCGCGATTTATAATGTATATAGTGCTTCTATTACTGGCGATATCACCGGCGATTTTATTGGTAACTATGCGCAGAGTGGTTCTAGTTCTGCCTATGGCGGCGCGATTTATAATAATGCTGAGATCGATAATATCACTGGTGATTTTATCGGTAACTATGCTCAGAATGGTTTTCGTGAAGCCTATGGCGGTGCGATTTATAATTTGTATGCTACAATCGGCAATATCACCGGTGACTTTATAGGAAACTATGTGAGTGCTTCTCGTGT
>CALURX010000076.1 GCA_944323265.1 Candidatus Gastranaerophilales bacterium | reverse complement strand
TCATAACCGCGGCGCCAGCTGCCGGGTGTTGCGTTTTTCTTTAAAAAATCATAATTAAACTTAAATTCGCTCATGAAAGTGAGGCACTCATCCTTTTAGGGTTTTTCAAATACTCAAATATGGTATATAAAAACTTTATACCATAAGGCTCCCAACCTTTATAACAATTATTACATATAAAATATTTTATTGCAAGAGGTTTCTTTCTTAATATTTCTAAAAATTTGCTTGCTTTTGGGTTTTGTCTGTATTATATTTACTCCTGTAGAGTGTTCACGCCGAAATGACACTCATACGTGCCCGGTGAGGGCAGGGGACAAATATAACCTAAGGTGTATTTGCAAAGGCTTTCAAGCTTATCCCTTAATGTCTTACTAAGGAGCAAAATAGAAAAGGAAGAAAATTATGAATTTGAAAAACAAACAAGAAATTATTGAAAAATTTGGTGCTAATGCAAAAGATACAGGTTCTGCAGAAGTTCAAATTGCGATGTTAACAAAGAAAATTTCTGAACTAACAGAACACATGAAGTCAAACAAAAAAGACTTTGCTACTAAACGCGGTCTTTTGATGATGGTTGGTAAAAGAAAAAGGCTTCTTTCATTCTTAAAAGAAAGAAATCTTGAAGGTTACAGAAGTTTAATAAAAGAACTTAATATCAGAGGTTAAATCTTTGATAAATCAAAAAGAAAACCGGTAATGACACCGGTTTTTTTTATGCACTTTTCTTTAAATACTCCTCAACATCCTTTTGCAATATTTTATATCCGTTATGTATTGTATTATCTGACGAATTTTCCGTGTAAAATTCTTGCAGTTCTCTGGCTGTTTCTTGAGAGGGATGATTTTTAAACTCTCTGCGTAAATCATTAAATTTTGCTGTGTTAGAAGTTCTCTCTTCTGTAGAATCCGGATTTTCCTCTTCCGGCACGGTGTCTTTTGCAGTAAGTTTACCAAAGATTGTGAGCCCTGCGCCCAGAATGTTTGTCGCATTAGTTGCCAGCATTGCGCCAACAATGCTGTGACTGTCATTGCCTTGCATTCGGTTAATCAAAGCCGTATCCTTTGCTGCATATTCACTATTGCTGATTTCTGTATAGTAGCCCATCTTATACTCTCATTGTTTTTATATCTTACATATATATAAAGTCGATAAAAAATCCGTAATTTCATAATCACGGATTTTTGTTACAAAACTTAATAATATTTAAGGGTTTTCTTCTATCCAGTTTTCGATTATTTTAATCTCCTTAGAATATTTATCTTCTAATTTCGGATTGGAATCGTACATCTCAAGAATTTTGTCTGCAGCTGCCTTTTTAGAATTGTTGTCTTTAGCTTTTATAAATTCATTGAAAGCTCTTCTAATATCGGCTTTAGATGCAGGGTTCTTCTCATCATAGTTTTCTGTCATGCACTCTTTTCTGGCTCTTGTCAGCCGGTTTCCGTCAGCATCTTTAAGAGTTTGCATATCCATGGAGTTTTGGATTTTGTCTTTTTCATCAAGAAGTTTGTCAATGTTACTTATGATTTCGTTGATTTCGTCTTGACGTTTTGCTTTAGCCTCTTCAGCCTCTTTTAGTGCCTCATAAAGTTCGCCGCCTTCAGCAATACTTTTTTCCAACTCGGCCTTTTGCTTTTTGGCTTCATCAAACTTGCTTTTTTCTGCTGCTGTCATTTCAGATTCTTTTTTAGCACCAAGAGTATTTATTGTCTCTTCATAGCTTGCAATGCTCTTTTTTGCATTTTCGATATTCGTATTTGCTGTTGATATCGCATCATCATATTTTGATTCTACTTGATATGCGTAATAGTCATCCTCTGTTGCACCGGGGAGTTTCTCCAGTTGTTTATTTATTTTTTCATCAATATCATTCTTTTCTTCTTTGTAATCAACTTTAGGTTCTTTTTGAGATCTTATGGATTGAAAAGCTTGGACACCAACACTGAATAAGCTGTTGGCAACTGCAAATCCGGCCATTTTGTCGTATTCAAAATCTCCGAAGCAGTTGGTGAATAAGCCGCCGCCAAATCCGTTCATTCCCAGACCGGTCATGCCAAAGCCGCCTAACATATTCATATTCATCATATTCATACTATTAAAGTTTAATGATGTCATTTTGTTATCTTTCCATCTTAGTCTTACATATATATAAAGTATGTACAAAATAGTGAATTTCAATATAAATATATTTTGTTACAAAACTTAATAATAAAACTGGAATTACGGATTTGACAAACGATTATGCTCTTGATATATTGGATTTTGTGACAATCGAATATGGGCATGTGGTGGAATGGTAGACACGCTAGTCTTAGGAACTAGTGCGCAAGCGTGGGAGTTCGAGTCTCTTCATGCCCAGTTACTTTTTCTTTACTAAAAAGAAAAAGTAACCGATAAAGAAAAGTACATTAAGACGGCAGACATTAGTTATAATTTTTCAAAATATTAGAAACTACGGGTCTGCCTTTTTGACTGTATTCCCGGATGAGAGTCTTTGTAAGACTCTCTTTAAACTTTCTGGGAGGAGTTTTTCAAATTCCCTCTTGTTTTATTTTTTTTAAGTCTTTATAATAATCTCGTAGTGTTTATATTTATATAATACTTAAAAGGAGAGATTTATGTTGAAAAACAGTTGGGGGTTGAAATCATTGTTTGCTTCAATTTTTGCGATGATTTTGACCGCACCGGCATTCGCCGGAGAAGCATCTCTTGTAGTTCCTAACATCAAAGCAGAAAGTCTCGATAGCTACAATCTTTTGGTTATCGGGCTTATTGTTTCTGTAGTCGGTGTTATTTTCGGGCTTATAGAGTTCTTGAAAGTTAAAAAAGTTGAAGTACACGAAGCCATGAACAATGTTGGCAACACTATTTTTGAAACTTGTAAGACTTATCTTATCCAACAGGGTAAATTCTTACTTGCTTTAGAAATACTTATTGGTTTGTGTATTGCGTTCTATTTCTGGTATTTACAAGGAATGGCGCTAAAATCAGTTTTAATTATCTTAGGCTGGTCAGTTCTTGGTATTTTGGGCTCTTATCTGGTAGCATGGTTTGGTATCAGAATGAACACTCTTGCAAACTCAAGAACTGCATTTACCGCACTTAAGGGAAATCCTTTAAATATTTTAAACATTCCTTTACAAGCCGGTATGAGCATTGGTGTTTTACTTGTATCAATTGAACTTATCATGATGCTTGTAATTCTGTTGTTTGTTCCGGGGCACTTAGCCGGCGCATGCTTTATCGGTTTTGCAATCGGTGAATCTTTAGGTGCTTCTGCTCTTCGTGTTGCAGGCGGTATCTTTACAAAGATTGCGGATATCGGTTCTGACTTAATGAAGATTCAGTTCGGTATTAAAGAAGATGATCCTCGTAACCCGGGTGTTATTGCTGACTGTACCGGTGATAACGCAGGTGACTCTATCGGACCTACTGCCGATGGTTTTGAAACTTACGGTGTAACCGGTGTTGCTCTTGTAAGCTTCATTTTGTTAGGTGTATTTAAAGACTTCCAGGTTCAGTTATTGGCTTGGATTTTCACTATGAGATTTTTGATGATTATTACTTCAGTTGTTGCATACTGGATAAATGGTATCATCACAAAAGTATTTACAGCAAAAGCTGAAAAATTTGATTTTGAAGCACCATTAACAAGTCTTGTTTGGATTACTTCAATATTATCTATCTTAATGACATTTGGTGTAAGTAACTACTTACTTAAAGATATGGGCGAAAACCTATGGTTAGTTCTTTCAATAATCATTTCTTGCGGTACTTTAGGTGCAGCATTGATTCCGGAAGCTACAAAAGTATTTACCAGCCCTAAGGCAAAACATACTCACGAAGTTGTTACTGCTTCAAAAGAAGGCGGAGCTTCTCTTACAATTCTTTCAGGTATTGTATCAGGTAACTTCTCCGCTTTCTGGATCGGTTCAATCGTTGTATTATTGATGGGATTAGCTTATTTTGCAAGCTTACATATTCCTTCTGATGTAATGATTTATCCGTCAGTATTTGCATTTGGTTTAGTTGCATTCGGTTTCTTGGGAATGGGCCCTGTAACAATCGCCGTAGACAGCTATGGTCCTGTTACTGATAACGCTCAATCAGTTTATGAATTATCATTGATTGAAGAAATTCCGAATGTTGGTGAAGAAATTGAAAAAGAATACGGTTTCAAGCCTGACTTTGAAAATGCAAAAACTTACCTGGAAGAAAATGATGGTGCAGGTAACACCTTCAAGGCAACTTCAAAACCTGTACTTATCGGTACAGCGGTTGTTGGTGCTACAACAATGATTTTCTCATTGATTCTTGTAATCAAAGAAACATTGGGTATTCAGCCTGAAATGATTTTGAATATCCTGAATCCGTACACACTTCTCGGATTCATTGCCGGCGGTGCTGTAATCTACTGGTTCTCAGGTGCTTCAATGCAGGCTGTAACAACTGGTGCATATTCTGCAACAGAATACATTAAAGACAACATTAAATTAGGAGAAGCCGACGATAAGCGTGCAAACCTTTCAAATTCAAAAGAAGTTGTAAAGATTTGTACACAATACGCACAGAAAGGTATGTACAATATCTTTATCGCATTGTTTGCATTTGCATTAGCACTTGCCTGCTTGTCAGCACCGGTTGGAGACAATTCAGCACCGGTATCATTCTTCGTAAGCTACTTGATAGCAATCGCAGTATTCGGTCTGTTCCAGGCTGTATTTATGGCTAACGCAGGCGGATGCTGGGATAATGCGAAGAAAATTGTTGAAGTTGATATGAATGAAAAGGGCACAGAACTCCACGCTGCAACAGTAGTTGGTGACACTGTAGGTGACCCATTCAAGGATACTTCTTCAGTTGCAATGAACCCGATTATCAAGTTTACAACTCTGTTTGGTTTATTGGCAATGGAAATTGCTATTAACCCTGCGTTTAAAGAACACGCAAAAATTGCAGGCGTTGTACTTCTAGTTGTTGCTTTAGTATTCGTAATTCGTTCATTCTACGCAATGAGAATACCTAGCAAGGAAAGAAGTGAAGCTTAATTGCTTTTTTGATAAGGCCGGAGGTATTACCTCCGGCCTTATTTTTTTCTGTTAAATTAACAAAAAATTAATAATTCAAATGTTGATTCAGATTTTTGTTTGATTTAGGATAAGAATGTTAAGAGAAATAATTTTACTGATAAGAAGGAGTGAAAATTATGGTAAAAGTAGCAATTAACGGATTCGGCAGAATTGGCCGTAACACTTTAAGAGCAGCAATCAGAGAAGGTATCTTCAATGAAATAGAATATGTTGCTATTAATGACCCAGGTCTTAAACCTGCAGAAGCTGCACTTCTTTTCAAACACGACTCTGTAATGGGTAAGTTTGACGGAACTGTTGAAGCTTATGAAGAAGGTATTATTGTAAACGGTAAGAAGATTAAATTCTTCGCAGAAAAAGATCCTGCACAATTACCTTGGAAAGATTTAGGTGTAGAAGTTGTTGTTGAATCAACTGGTTTCTTCACAGATGCTGAAAAAGCAAAAGCTCACATTACAGCTGGTGCTAAGAAAGTTATCATCTCAGCTCCTGCTACAAACGAAGATATTACAATTGTTTTAGGCGTAAACGACAAAGAATACGATCCTGCAAAACACAATGTAATTTCTATGGCATCTTGCACAACTAACTGCTTGGCTCCTGTAGCTAAGGTTATCGATGAAAAATTCGGTATCGTAAAAGGTTTGATGACTACAGTTCACTCATATACTGGTGACCAAAGAATCTTAGACGCTGGACACAAAGATCCTCGTCGTGCTAGAGCTGGTGCTTTGAACATCGTTCCTACTAAGACTGGTGCTGCAAAGGCTGTTGCTCTTGTATTACCTCAATTAAAAGGTAAATTGGATGGTTTTGCTATGAGAGTTCCTACTCCGGACGTTTCTTTAGTAGACGTTGTATTTGAACTTTCAAAAGACGTAACTGTAGAAGAAGTTAACGCTGCATTAAAAGAAGGCGCTGACGGACACGTTCTTTGCTACACTGAAGAACCGTTAGTATCTTCTGACTACATCGGAACTTCACAATCTTCAACTGTTGACGCTTTATTAACTCGTGTAATGGGCGGCAACCAAGTTAAGATTATTTCTTGGTACGATAACGAAATGGGTTATTCTACAAGATTAGCTGAAACAACTAAGATGGTTGCTTCTAAATTATAATTTTTAAAATTTATAATTTAATTATAAAAGAGGGTGGTATTAATAGTACCATCCTCTTTTTACATAAAGAGTTTTTTTTATATCAGTCAAACTTTGTTCATATCGCACGCGTGTGAGCAAAGCGAACCATAGCGTGCGTGAAAGATTGGGCGAAGCCCAATAACAAACCACATTTGAGCGATAGCGAAAATGTAGAAAGCAACAGCTTTTTTCTTCTCTTTTGGTTCCGTTTTCTCTTCTTTTTTTTGCTAAAAAGAAGAGAAAATGAACAAAGTATGAAGAGAAAGAGAGGGGTATAATAATTTTTTATGTAAAAATACTTTTTTCTCAAAGCAATATTTTTTATATATTGCTTTGATTTTTTGTTCTTTTTATAATCAGGTTGTAATGAGTATTGTCCAAAAATCACAAAAAGCT
>CALURX010000075.1 GCA_944323265.1 Candidatus Gastranaerophilales bacterium | reverse complement strand
GGCGTCGGGCATTCAATGCATGAGGATCCATTCCTGTTTAACTTTAGAGTAGGAGACGAAACTCTTATAAAGTCCGGCATGGTTATTGCAATTGAACCAATGCTAAACCTTGGAGGGGATGAGGTCTTTGTAGAGGATGATAATTGGGGGGTTGTAACTAAAGACAGAAAACCGTCTGCGCATTTTGAACATACTGTTCTTGCAACTGACGGTGAACCTGTGCTTATGACAACTCTAATGGATTAATTTTTACCAAAGATCTAGTATTGCTTCAAAAAAGCCTTTTTGAGCCCCAAGTGCACGTTCCGGTATGACGAATGAAACACCTTTCATTTGCTTATTACCGATATAGCCTCCATTCGGTCCATCCCATTGGCCATAGCCGTCATTATTTTCTGCAATAGTGCCGGCAACAAGTTTTAAATCACTTGTAACTCCGCTTACATTGACATCCTTTTTCGGAGTTATTCTATACATCATTTCTCCGTTAGAATTTTTGAATTGTTCAATTGAATACTCATCTTTAAGCTCATTTATTAATTCTTTTCTCTTTTCTGCCTGTTTTAGTTCTTTCGCATATTGCTTGTCCACACCGCTTAAATAGTCTGAATCTTTAATTTTAGAAAAATCAAAATTTATACCCCGGCTTTTTAGTTCCGCTGTGAACAGACTGACCTCTTTTCCGTTTAAGATTCTGTCATTATTTCCCTTATTTTCAACAGAATCATATTTTTCTGCCAGTTTGTAAAGTGTTGAATTGTTCTTCAAATAATCTAATGAATACTGTCCGCCCATGTTTTCTCCTTACTATTCTCGTGTATGTATATAATAAGTATTTTTTTCGTTAATAATTGACTTTATGTTAAGTATTGTAAAGATAAACCTTTTCTATATAATATTATTCCCACTAGACAAAACTTTTTGAGCGTTATACAATCGTTATTATTGAGAAATTGAAGAGGTAAAAATGGATCAGATAATTAAAGTAGCCTGGGAATTGAATGAAAATACAGAAAACAGATATAAATTGGTCTACGAAATAGCTGAATTGGCTAAAAAGTTAGTTGATGAGACTCAGATGAAGAAAGCCCGAGACGAGTTTGGTTTTGAGGAAGCTGTTAACGAAAATGCTTATAAAAAGGAAAATCCTGTTGAGCACGCAATTATGGTTAAGGCTTCCGAATCTGACGATACGGAGTTGGTCGGCTAACCGATAATGAATTTATGAAAAAGGACTCCTGACGTCAGGGGTTCTTTTTTATTTGTAAAAATTTCTTAATATATCAGCAATTTTGAAACTTTAGAATACTTAAAAGAAAGGTAGGTGTAGTATGAACAAACACAGCAAAAAGTTAATGAATTTAATATGGGGCTTATGATAGTATGATTTGGAATGCAGCAAAAATATACTCAACATTGGGCAACCCCAATTCATTATGGCCATTAGGGGTCAAAGACGGATCTAGCTGTCTTGGTATGACGGCAGGTTCATATATCACAGGGAAAAAAGAGGAAAGTGTAGACAGATTTATTGATGAGTTTGGAACAGAGGCTTTGTGGTTAGGCGGAATTCCGGCCTTTAAGTGGCTTTTTGATAAAATTGTTTTCAAATCTTTTAATCTGGATTCAAAAATCGACCCCAGAAACTTTAAGGATAAAGAAATTTTTGAGAAAATAAAAGAATATGCCCCAACAGATGATATAAAGAAGAATCTTGAAAAAGCTGAGATGCAGAAAAAACTGTTTAAAAATCTTGCGGCGTCAAAGTTTGTTGTATCAACGGTTCTTGCTGCGGTATCTTATGTCGGTTTAACAAGATTAAAACAATATTATACTAAGCAGCAGATACGGAAGAATTTGATTCAGGAATACAATGAGAATAAAAATAAAAAAGAAGAAAAGCAATCTCAGAATCCTTCGTTTAAAGGGATAGGAAGAGTTGTCGAAGAGTTTGCATTCTCCCCTGTTAAAAATATGTATATTATGGACGGTTTTATTACAACAGAAAGACTAACGGATTCAAGAAACCCTCAGGAGTTTGCCGGCTATGCCATAAAAGAGGGCTCTTGTTTGTTCTTCCTGTACTATGCTGGTAAAAAGATTCAACAGTGGATGGAAAATTCTGCTAAGAAAAAACATAATAAATCAATTACTCTGGATTCAAGAATCCTAGAAGACGAAGGTTTTAAAAAGACATTTGACGACGGCTCTGTAGAAAAGGCAATGAAAGATTTTAAAAACGGATACTCTACTAAGCTTGAACTGTATGAATTTTTGCATAAACATCCTGAAAACCAGATTGTCAAACTTGCTAAACAAGCCGATATTATTAAAACAATGAAGGGAACCGATAAGATTGATACAAGGGCTTTCATTGACCTTAAAGATGTAGAAGGTATGCATAGTCAGGTTAATGAATTGTATAGTCAGTACAAAGATGCTTTGGCAAAAGGCGAAACTTCTGAACAATTCTTCAATGGTGTTAAAAAACTAAAGAGGATGTCTATTATAAAAAATATCGGAGCTTGTGTATTGGCTCTTGGAGTAATTACGCCTGCTGCAATGGTTATTAAAAGACTTACAGACAAAGACGGTAAAGAGTTTCAAACTAAAAAAGAAATAAAAGAGCAATTAATAAAAGAGGGGATTATATCATAAGTAAAAATTTGGTATAATAAATGAACAAACTTTGTAAAAAATCGTTATATATACAAAGTAAGGAGTTATATATGAAAAAAATCTTATTAGTTTTATTAATTTTTACAACAGTTTCTACAAGTGCTTACGCATATAAGGTATACTCCTATGATTCAAATGGTAATAGGGTATATCAAAGTGTAGAAAGTACAGCTGGCGCAAACCCAAGCAGTATATCACCAAATTTTGTAGAAGGGCAAAAAACTGTAGTATATGACGAAAATGGAAATAAAACTGGGAAGTATGTAAACAGGTCAAACGGCAGGACTTATGTTTACGATTCAAACGGTAATAAAACCGGTTCAATAAGAGAAACCGCAAATGGTACTATCCGAACCTATGACGAAAACGGAAACCGTACAGGAAAAGCGATACGATATTCTAATAGTAAGACTGTAACCTACGATGCAAATGGCAATAAAACAGGTTCATACGTAAAAAAATCAAACGGTCGAACATATATGTATGATGCAAATGGCAACAAGACGGGTTCAATAAGACAAATGCCTAACGGAAGAACATATACTTATGACGCTAACGGTAACAGAACCGGCAGCTATAAGCAATTAAAAAGCGGTAAAACAATAAGATATGATGCAAACGGAAACAAAACGGGCAGTTTTAAACGTTTTTAGTTTTTAATAAAATGGGGCCTTTTATAGGGCCCCATTTTTTATTATTTTAATGCCGCTTTTGCTCTTTCAAGTGAGTTATGTTTGCCGAGTATATCAAGTATGGCTACCATATCAGCTCCGCATAGCCTTCCTGTTACTGCGGCTCTTATTGCCCACATTGTGAATTTAGGTTTATATCCTTTTTGTTCTTTGAAATCAGCTCTGAATTTTTCAAGCTTTTCGTGCAGATTTTCTTCTGTCCATTCCCAATTCTCTGCTTGTTCAATAAATGATTTTAACACATCTTGAGATAATTCAGTCTCCAAGTTTTCGGCAGCTTTTTCGTCAATTTCAACCTTTTCTCCGCCGAAGAAGTAAGAAACAGCATCTGTTATATCTGAAAGTAGAACAAGGGGTTCTCTTGTAACTTCAATCATTCTGTTGAAATGCTCTTCCGACATTTCAGACAGGTCATATTTTGTTAGATATTTTTTTAATTTTTCCTTTAACTCTTCCATTGGCAGCATTTTAATATAATGGCTGTTCATCCATTTTAGTTTGTCGTATTCAAAAATTGAATTGGAAGATGAAATTTCATTTATTCTGAAGTCTTTTGCAATCTCATCAACAGTTTTAATTTCGACCCCATCAGACGGAGACCAGCCGAGCAGCGCCACGAAGTTGACGAGAGCTTCTGTCAGATAGCCTTGCTCAACAAAATCAGATACTGCTGTAGCGCCGTGTCTTTTGGAGAGTTTACTTCTGTCAGGCGCAAGAATCATTCCAAGATGTCCGAAGCGAGGAACTTCAAATCCTAAAGCTTCAAATATCAGGATTTGTTTGTAAGTATTTGAAATATGGTCTTCACCTCTGATAACATGGGATATTTTCATCAAAGCATCATCAATTACAACAGCGTAGTTGTATGTTGGTGCTCCGTTTGACTTCAAGATAACAAAGTCTCCAATAAGGTTGGTATCCATGTGCAGCTTGCCTTTAACTAAATCGTCAAATTCAAGGATGGAAGTGTCGTGAAAAGCTTTTTGCGCCTTTGCTACATTAAACCTTATAGCAGGTTTTCTGCCTTCTGCTCTAAGTTTTGCTTTTTCTTCTTCCGTTAAGTTTTCGCACTTTCTTGAATAAACATAGGCTTTTTTATTTTTTGTAGCTTCTTCCTTCTCAGCTTCCAGTTCTTCCGGCGTACAAAAACACTCGTAGGCAAAGCCTTTGTCCAAGAGTGTTTGAATATATTTAGGATAGATATCGAATCTTTGGGATTGTGTATATGGGCCGTAATCACCGCCTACGTCAGGGCCTTCATCCCAATTAAGTCCGAGAGCTTTTAAGCTGTCAAAAATATTATCAACATATTCCTGACTGGTCCTTTCAGCATCAGTATCTTCTATTCTAAGTATAAATTTACCGTTATTTTTTTTAGCGAATAAATAGTTAAACAAAGCAGTCCTTGCAGTTCCGACGTGTAGATTTCCACTTGGAGAAGGAGCTATTCTTACTCTAACTTCTGACATAATTAACCTTCCTTTTCATATTTACCCCTTAATTATTGCACAAATAAAGAAATCGTGTAAATATATTAGTATGCAGAGACGAACTTATCTTAACGGCAGCATAAAAAACGGCAATATAATGAGATGGCCGGTCAATAATCTGGTTGTCTATATTGCACCGATGAAATTTTATTCAAAGCCGGGAGAAGATGCAAAATTTAGGAAAATGGTAATGGACGCATTCAGCGTCTGGGCTGCTGCAACAGGAGGGAAACTTCGTTTTCGTATAACCAATGTTCTTTTGGAGTCCAATATAAATGTTGACTGGAAAAGAGTAGATAGAAAAGCTTTGGGGCATTGTTATTTCAACTGGGACGCACAGGGACGATTGTATGGGGCAGAAGTCTCAATCGGACTTACGGATGGGCGTATTCATCAGCAGTACGACAGTGATATAGAAGTTTATCATACGATTTTGCACGAAGTAGGACATTCACTGGGATTAAATCACAGCCCTTATAAACAGGATATAATGTATACTCCGCATCAGTACGGCGTAGCGGCTTTGTCTGAAAACGACAAGTATTCTATTAATTGGCTTTACAGACTTCCGGCAGGAGCTTCGGTAAAGCAGTTTGCTTCAAAGTACGGAATCTCGACATCTACAGATATTGATTCAGTTATCAGTAAGATTGATTCAAAAAATTCTACACAATCAGAAGATAATAAAATGCAAATATCAACAAGAAGGGACTTGCTGGAAGAAGCCGCTAATATAGGGGATTTGAAGCGGTATAATATGATGCTTCAAAACATTTCAATATCACCAAATGTTAAGAATTATTTAAATAATAACAGGCAAAATTAAAAAATTAGGCAATTTTTTTAACTCAAATGTTTTTATTAAAATATACGGTTAGTAAAAACATAAGGTTGTATTTAAATGATTAATCCAATAACATTTAAAGCCAATGTCGCATATAATAAAGAAGTAGAGCAGAACCTTCAGAGCGATTCTCCAAATCCTTTAAGACTTAAGGCTAATTTGTCGAGCTTAACGGCACTTTCTAATTATAATCAAGTTTTGCTAAAGCCTAAACACGACAATGATTCTTTGGTAGTATTGAATAAAGCCTCTGAGTTAAACAATATTGCACCATCCAGAATGGAGCTGCCTCATAGCTATAACATAGATGAAGTTAACGGCGAACATATATATAAAAAAGATGGGACACTGGCGTGTATAAGGGAATTTTCGAATGACACAATAAAAGAATACTATCCGGCAAAAGATGGGCAGTTTATTGATAGAATAGACGTGTATGATAAAAATACAGGCAATATAATTGCCAAATATTCCCCTACCGTTGATAAAGACGGAGCCGTGAAAACAAATATAACAATTTTTGATGCAAATATTAATAATAAATATACAATGTTTCAAGCAGAGGAGGACGGAAACATCAGCAGCATAACGGAGTTCTCGGGAGAAGGAGATTCTTTTAGAACATTGATACGGAATCCTGATTCGTTAAAACCTCTAAGATACATGGAGGCTAAAGAAACCCCGGAAGGTGATTTTATGCTTGTAGACAGCAAATTTGATAAAGCCGGTAATATATCAGAAATTAAAAATGTAAATGGAAACAAAGAAGTTGTTATAACTTATGATGGAATTCATAAATCTATCAGTGTAAAAACTTATGAGAGCTCAAAAGATATTTCAAAATAAAAATTAAATCCTGTTATTAACTTACTGTCGTTATTTTACTACTTCTGAATCCCCCGACTGGATTCCCTTTTTCGGTAATGTTTTAATCCTTGAAAACTTCCATAATTTAGGAGTTAGTTT
>CALURX010000074.1 GCA_944323265.1 Candidatus Gastranaerophilales bacterium | reverse complement strand
ATGAAAATTCTTAATTATATGACACCTGAACAAGTTTTTCAACTTCATAGTGTTGCGATTGCTTCTTGAATCCACCATCACAATTTTATTAAGTTTTGTAACAATTTGCTAAAAATGGGGTAATTTTTGTAATATTTCTTAACAAAACACTTGATATTTATATACAAAGGATATATCATAAGTATATAAGGATTGCTTGTTATGTGAATGAACAATTCTGAAAACTATTAAGCTTATAGTTCCCGCTTTGGAGTACATCAAATCAGGTCAACTCGCCAACCAGATATATTTTGGAGTACGTCCCACTTGTAGTCCGACCTACTAACCAAAGTACATATCCCCCCCCTCGGCGCACGCCCCACTTGTAGTCTGACCTACTAACCAGAGTACATTTCCCCCCCCCCTCGGAGTACGCCCGACCTGTAGGCCCAACCTACCAACCAAATACATTTACCCCCCCCCAAGGAGTTTAACAGTATGAAAGAGCAAACAATTAAAATGAAAAAAGTAACTAATCCTGCTAAATGCGGATATGTGTCAATTGCATCAGAAGATTTCGGTTCTTATTTAAGAAAAGTTAACGCCTTTAAGACTTTATCACAAGAAGAAGAACGAGAAATTGCAGTTAAGGCAAAAAATGGTGATAAAGAAGCTAAGAAGACCTTAGTTCAAGCAAATTTGCGATTAGTTTTGACAATTGCAAGAAAAGCAATACATGTTTCAAAACTTCCTATGATAGATTTGATTCAGGAAGGAAACTTAGGTTTAATGGTTGCAGTAGAAAAATTTAATCCTGATTTGGGCTACAGATTTTCAACTTATGCAAGCTGGTGGATTAAACAGGCTATGTTCAAAGCAATTTCTGAACAGTCTTATTGCATGAAGATTCCTGTTTATATTCAGGAAACACTGTCTAAGTTTTCAAAGTTAAAGTCAGAAATGGAGAGAGCTTACAATTGTCAGGTTTCTAACACTGATGTTGCAAGAAAAATGGATATGGAGCCGGAAAAAATAAATCTGTTTCTTTCTGCATATACAACAACGGTTTCTATAGAAGGAAGTTTTGAGGCTAATAACGGAAGTGAGTTAAATGTTGCAGATGTATTAGAAGATGAAAAAACAAGTGTTGAAGAAAATGTTGAGTATGAAGAGCTTAAAAAAGACTTGGCATGTGTTATCTCAACGCTAAAAGAAAGGGAACAGACTGTTATAAAAATGCGTTTCGGGCTGGAAAACTTTGCAAAGACTACTTTGGAAGATATTGGCAAATTATTTGGAGTTACCAAAGAATGTATACGTCAGACTGAAATGCGAGCTTTGAATAAGTTAAGAAACAGCATGTATTTATCTTGCTATGCGGATTAATTCTAAAGGGCAGATGTTTTAACATCTGCCCTTTACATATCTTCACATATTAGCAAATTTTTATTATGAGATGTGTTTATTTTTATATATAATAATAAAAGAGTGTGAAGGTGGTTTAGTATGGTGCAAGGTTTCAGTAATATTAATCCGTTGAATATAAGAGGTACGCAAGATTCTGTTAATTCGTTCGGTAATATCCAGCGAGCCGGAATGATGCCAAATGGAAGAGCCGTATACAGGGTTATAGATTCTAATGGGCAAGAGGCTGGAAAACTGACTGTTCCCGGAGGGCATGCTGATACTTTTGAAAAAGCTTATATCGATATAATGGAGACAGCTCCAAAGATTCAGAAATATGCAGCTGAAAACTCTTCTGAAAAGGATATTAAGAAAAGGAGAAATCTTTCACGCTTGATAGTTGGAACCTGTGGTGTTATTGGTGCGGGGATTCCTATTTACCTGACGCGTAAGGCTTCTACTCTTAAACAAATCTTATGTACGGTTGTCGGTATAGTTGCAGGTTTATCTGCAGGTTTTGCAGCTTCACTTGCTGCAACGACCCCTCCCGGAACTTATAAATTTGCAAAGGCGACACGAACTCTTTCAAAACTTGATATTCAGCCGCTAATGGAAAACAGTGAAAATAGAGTTTAATTTTCATCTCTTAGAAGCAGTATTGTAGTGTTTAACTCTTCCAAAAGATATTGAAGCTGTTGAGAAATGTTTTCAGGGTTATATATAGAGCCGGTTGTGCTGTATGCAAGATAACGTTGATAAGTTACGGCTTCACGTCTTAAAGTTGCGATGGATTTAACATACCTGTTAACTTCCTGTAATTTTCGGAAAGATTCAAAATAACTCTCAGGCTTTCCGTTATATTTTTCAGCAAGATGGTCTATATTCATCGTAAGCAGGTTTGCTTTAGTGACAAAAAGCTGTACATTCTCATTATCGTCGATACAATCTACAAGCTTTTCAAGCATTGGTATAATTTCGTTTGCGTCGTTGACGTATTCAGAGCTTTTATCTTTTTTTTGAATAATATCAATAAATGCCGGATTATCTTTGGGCACAGGTTTTAATTCTGATGGGTCATTAAAGCCTTCCTGAGCTTCAAAAATCGGGGTAGAGACTTTTGTTTTTGATTTTTCGATTTTATCATTAAGGCTTGGCAGTGTGCCTGCGTATCCTTTGCCTTCAAGCTCTTTTTCAAGTGCCTTATCTTTTCTGTTCCAGAAAAAGGCATGGGAAGGCAGGGCAAAGCTCAATAATATTAGACAAGCAATAAACTTTTTCATATTTATATTATAGCGATATATTTGCAAAAATCAAAATTAAGCCCGACTGTAGAATAGATTTTGACAAAAAAATTCAATACACTTTTCTTTGAAGGGAGATTATTATGTGCGAAATTGAAGATATTATTGCAAGACAGATTTTGGATTCACGCGGAAATCCTACGGTAGAGGTTGACGTAAAACTCATTGACGGCTCAATTGGAAGGGCTTCAGTACCTTCAGGGGCTTCAACAGGAATTTATGAAGCAAAAGAGCTGCGCGACAAGGTTAAAGATGTTTATATGGGAAAAGGTGTAATGAAGGCGGTTGAGAATATAAATTCCGTTATTACTCCGAATCTTTTAGGAGAAGACACTTTTGACCAGCAGATGATAGACAGTTTATTAATTGAAATGGACGGAAGTTTCAATAAATCAAATCTGGGTGCTAATGCAATATTGGGTGTATCTCTTGCATGCGCAAGGGCTGCGGCGGAATCCGTAGGTATACCTCTTTACAGATATCTTGGCGGAATCTGCGGAGTGGTTCTTCCGACCCCTATGATGAATATTATAAATGGTGGAGTTCACGCAAATAATAATCTTGATTTTCAAGAGTTCATGATATCTCCTGTAGGTGTTTCGACTTTTAGCGAGGCGCTTCAGGCAGGCTCAGAAATATTCCATACCCTGCAGCAGATTCTGACAGAACAAGGACTGGCTACAACAGTTGGTGACGAAGGCGGCTTTGCGCCGAATTTAAACTCGGCAAGAGACGCTATAGAATTGATAATTTCCGCAATTGAAAAGGCGGGATATAATACAAATAATGTAAAAATATGTCTTGATGCAGCAGCTTCAGAATTATACGAAGAAGGTGAGTGCTCCGGAGGGGTTTGTTCTCTGAGCAGATATTATCTGAAAGGCGAGGATAAAAAACTTACTTCAGAAGAAATGATTGAATATTTAGAATCGCTTGTGAGAGATTATCCGATAATTTCAATAGAAGACGGCTTAAGTCAGGATGACTGGCTCGGATGGCAGAATTTGACGGAAAAACTCGGCAATAAGTGTCAGCTTGTCGGGGATGATTTGTTTGTGACAAATACGAAAAGGCTGCTTGAGGGGATTGAAAATAAGGCAGCAAATTCAATTCTTATAAAACTTAATCAAATCGGAACCTTAACTGAGACGCTTGATGCAATACGTTTGGCGCATGAAAATAACTACAGTGCCGTAATATCTCACCGCTCAGGAGAAACTGACGACAGTTTTATTGCGGATTTAGCCGTTGCCTCCAACTGCGGATTAATAAAAACCGGTTCACTGTCAAGAGGAGAAAGACTTGCAAAGTACAACCAACTGCTCCGCATTGAAGAAGAGTTAGGCGCCGGTGGTAAGTATCTGGGTAGAAGAGCCTTCAAAGGGCTATAACTCTCTTCTACCTTCTATAGCTCTTGCAAGCGTAACCTCGTCAGCGTATTCTAAATCCGCTCCGACAGGCAGCCCGAAGGCAATTCTGGAAATTTTAATCCCGAAAGGTTTGATTAATTTGGTCAGATAAAGACTTGTTGCCTCTCCCTCAACCGAAGGGGAGAGCGCAAGTATAACTTCCTGCACTTCTTCGTTTGTAAGTCTGGTTAAGAGTTCTTTTATCCGGATATCTTCGGCGCCTATTCCATCCATTGGGGAAATAAGGCCTTGAAGAACATGATACAAGCCTCTGTACTCGTTTGTTTTTTCAATCGCAATCAAATCCTTAGTCTCTGCAACAACACAGATAACCGAGCGGTTGCGGTTCGTTGATTCACAGATTTCGCAAGGGCTCTGGGTTGATATATTGAAACAAATTTCACAAGTTTTAGAGCTCTTTTTGGCATCTAAAATTGCGTTCGCGAATTTCTCCACTTCGCTATACGGCATTTTAAGAACCTGAAAAGCCATCCGTTGTGCCGACTTTGGTCCAACGGATGGAAACTTTTGAAACTGCTCTATTAATGTTGCTATCGATTTTGGATAAATCATAATTCAAGTTTTTACTTGTTATCTCTAGAACAATCCTGGAATGCTGATACCGCCGGTTACTTTTTTCATTTTTTCTTCCATAACCTTGATTGCTTTAGCAGAAGTTTGGTTAATAGCAGTTGTAATAATATCTTCAAGCATTTCTATCGTGTCTTCTGAAACAGAAGAAGGATTTTCAGGGTTAATAGCTTCTGCAGAAAGCTTGATAGATTTGAATAAACCTTTTCCATCGCAAACAACTTTTACTGCGCCGTTTGCGGCTTCCCCTGTAATATCCATTTGATTGAGTTCATCTTGAGTTTCTTTTAATTTTTTTTGAATATTTTGTGCTTGTTTCATCATATTCATCATGTTCATCATAGTTTGGTTTCCTCCTCGCCATTATATTGAATTTTCTATTGCTGTCATCAAATCATCATCTATATCAAAGTTTGCATAAACATTCTGTACATCGTCGTGTTCTTCCAGTCTGTTCAGCAATCTCATAATATTAATTGCCGTTTTTTCATCCGTTACTTCAATTGTATTTTGCGGAACTCTTGTGAATTCAGCTGATGTAGATTTAAACCCTTCTTTCTCCAAACCTTCCGCTACCGGTTGAAGATTTGGAACTGATGTATAAACTTTGTATTCATCATCTTCTTCTACAATATCTTCTGCGCCCAGATTGATTGCAGCCTCAAAGAGTTTTTCATAGTCAACGTCATCTTTATTGAAAGTAATGCAGCCTTTCTTATCAAACATCCAGCCAACGCAGCCGGTTTCACCGAGGTTTCCGTTGAACTTTGTAAAGTAGCTTCTGATATCACCAGCAGTTCTGTTTTTATTATCTGTCATAGCTTCGATTACAACGGCAACTCCGCCTGCCGCGTAACCTTCATAAACCATCTCATCATAGTTTTCATTACTTCCTGCACCTGAGCCTTTTTCTATCGCTCTTTTTATATTATCATTCGGAAGTCCTGCTGCTTTAGCTTTTTCTATTGCGGTTCTTAATCTGAAGTTCCCTGCAGGATCCGGGCCGCCAAGCTTAGATGCTACAATAATTTCTCTTGAAAATTTCTGAAATTCAGCAGCCCTTAGTGAATCTGTTTTTGCTTTTTTATGTTTAATAGTTGACCATTTTGAGTGTCCGCTCATTTAAATATCCCCTTTTCCCTTAATGTACTTATGCTTTATAATAATACATAAAACCCTCTTTAATAGCAAGTTTTTACCTTTGATTTTGTTGTAATCTTGCAAATTAGCGAAATTTATAGTATTATCAATCTATTGACAACAAATCAGGGGAGCTGATGGATTTAAAATTATTTCTTAATCTTATTGTAATAACTTTTTTGTTATTTTTGAACGGTTTTTTTGTTGCAGCGGAATTTGCGCTTGTAGGTGTTAGGAAAACCAGAATACAGCAGCTCTCTAATGAAGGTAATTTTAATGCCAAGCTTGCTTTAGATGCAGTAAAAAATATTGACAGATATATTGCAGCGGTACAGCTTGGCATAACTATTGCAAGCCTCGGAATCGGCTGGGTCGGAGAATCTACTCTTGCAAGAATTATTCATCCGCTGTTTAAGTTTTTACCTGCAAATATAGATTCTATTGCAACACACACTGTATCTGTAGCGATTGCTTTTGCACTTATTACTGTTTTGCATGTTGTAATCGGAGAATTAATGCCAAAATCTATTGCTCTGCAGTTTCCGGAAAAAACAACACTTTGGGTCGCAAAGCCTATGTTTGTTGTAACAAAACTTTTTGCGCCGATGATTTATCTTTTAAATGGGCTTGGAAATTTCCTTTTAAGACTATGCAAAATAGAACCTGCTTCATCTCATCATATGGTGCATTCTACAGAAGAGTTAAATATGCTGATTGATGCAAGCTGTAAAGGCGGGGTTCTGAACGAAAAAGAAGCAGAAATGCTTCAGAATATCTTTAAATTCTCTGATTTAACAGCCTCTCAGGTAATGATTCCAAGGCCCGATATGGTTTGTATTTCGTCTGATATTTCAATAGATGAGCTTAATAATATTCTTATTGAAAATCAGTATACGAGATATCCTGT
>CALURX010000073.1 GCA_944323265.1 Candidatus Gastranaerophilales bacterium | reverse complement strand
AGATGGGCAATTGTGAATGTTGATGATAAAATATATACAGTTAGTGTTGCCAATTTAAAAGAATAGGAAGGACATTATGAACTCAACACAAATTAAACCTGATATCAAAGATATTAATCTTGCAGAGCAAGGTAAGAATAATATTGAATGGGCTATGAAAGATATGCCTGTTTTAAGAAAAATCAGAGAAAGATTTTTAAAAGAAAAACCGTTTGCAGGTCTCAGACTTTCTGCCTGTGTACACGTTACTAAAGAAACAGCAGCATTATGTACGGTTATGAAAGACGGCGGAGCCGATGCTGTATTAATTGCTTCTAATCCTTTGTCAACTCAGGATGATGTTGCGGCAGCTCTTGTTAAATATTGGGATATTCCGGTTCTCGGTTATGCCGGAGAATCTGTTGAAACGTATAAAGAACATGCAAGAATGGCTTTAGAACATAACCCTGATATTATCATTGATGATGGGTGTGATTTGGTTGCAACGCTTCACGCAGAAAGACCGGAGCTTGCAAGCCGTGTTATAGGTTCAACAGAAGAGACAACAACAGGTATTATAAGACTTCAAGCTTTAGAAGCTCAAGGTGAACTAAGATTTCCGGCTTTGGGCGTAAATACAAGCCTTACAAAACATTTATATGATAACCGTTACGGTACAGGACAAAGTGCGATGGACGGTATTATGAGAGCTGCAAATATCCTTATTGCAGGGAAAACCGTTGTTATCTCCGGATATGGATGGTGCGGAAGAGGATGTGCATTGAGAGCAAAAGCTTTGGGTGCAAACGTTATTGTATGTGAAGTAGATCCTCTTAAGGCTCTTGAAGCAGCTATGGAAGGATATAGAGTAATGCCTATTGCAGAGGCTGCAAAGGAAGGAGATATATTCCTGACAGTAACCGGTGATAAGCATGTTGTTGATGTACCTCATATTTTATCTATGAAGGACGGTGCTTTCTTGTGTAATGCAGGACACTTTGACCATGAAGTTAATGTACCGGATCTGAAGGCTCATACAGTTGAAATTAAACGTATAAGACCATTCTTGGATGAATATAAATTAACAAACGGCAAGTCTGTTTACGTTCTTGCAGAAGGAAGATTGGTCAATCTTGTTGCTGCAGAAGGTCATCCGGCTTCTGTTATGGATATGAGCTTTGCAAATCAGGCTCTGGGTATGGAATTTTTGGTAAAAAATAAGGGTAAATTAGAAAATAAACTCTATACGCTGCCTGAACATGTTGATATCGATATTGCAAAATTGAAACTTGAATCAATGGGCATTGAGATTGATACACTGACTGCGGAGCAGGAAGAGTATTTAAACAGCTGGAAGCTGTAAAAATCTATAAGATTTTCTGAAATAAAAAGCGGCGGGTTGATATTCCGCCGCTTTTTTTACTTATTCTTTTCTCTGATCTCTTTGTAAGCCTTCATTATAATATTTCTGGCTTCAAGTGCCTGCTCGTGGGTTAGAGGCGGAACCCCTTTTAGAGGGTACTCAATTCCAAGGTTTTCATATTTAGGTACTGCCATATCATGATAAGGAAGCACATCCAGAGCTGCTATATTGTGAAGTCCTGCCAAAAATTGTCCTAATCTTGTCAGATATTCTTCTTTAAAAGTTATTCCCGGCACAACAACGTGTCTTACCCACATCGGCTTTTTGATATCAGAAAGGTACTGTGCAAATTCCAGTATATTTTTATTAGAATGTTTAGTAAGTTTTTTATGTTCCTCATCATCAATATGTTTGATATCCAAAAGAACAAGGCTTGTATATTTCAATAACTCGTCGACTTTTTCAGTATTATTTTTGTTAAATAATACGCCAGATGTATCAAGAGCCGTGTGTATACCCTTTTCTTGAGCTTTTTTAAACAGTTCGGTAACAAATTCCATCTGGCACATCGGCTCCCCGCCTGTTACTGTAATACCGCCGGCGCAAAATTCTTTTACACCTTCATACTGTTCCATAATTTCATCAACAGACATTTTAGTATTGTCCTTAAATTCCCATGTATCAGGGTTATGGCAGTACTGGCATCTCAAAGGACAGCCTTGCGTAAAAACTACAAATCGAATACCGGGGCCGTCAACTGTACCGCAGCTTTCAACAGAATGTATATTTCCAAAAATTTGTTCCATCGTGATTTCTCCTTACAACATAATTATAGTATAAAAATATTGCCGGAAAAATTCAGATCCCCAGCTTTTTTTTGAGTTTTACCATTTGTGCGGATAAAGCGGCTGCGGTTCTTGTGAGGATTTCTGACAGTGTACAAATATCAGAGCTGCTAAGATTACCGTTGTCATTACACAATAGTTCTTCCAGAATTATGGCAAGGTGTTTTACATTCCATGCTTCTATGCTAATTTTTTCTAATTTCCTTTCAAGAAACGCCAATTCTTTTTGATTCATCGTGCCCCCTATGTTAAGTTATTTTAAGTGGTTCTTGTATTATATATCTTGTTCGAGACGTATATGTCTTGTAGAATACAATAAAATGTCATATTTGTCAACTACATGACGTAAACGTATAATAAAAGTATGGAAAATTACGTTAGAAGACAAATTAAGATTTTACTTTTACAAGAAGACATGATGCTGAAAGAATTAGCTGTTCAGATGTCCTTGAAACTTGGCAAAAATTATACTCCAGATTCTTTATCTCACAAAATCGCCAGAAATACCATTACTTACAGCGAAATGGTCGAAATTGCAGAAATCTTAGGGTACGAAATTAAATTTATTAAAAGTAGTTAATGTCAGGCACTGCCTGACGAGCCATCATTAGTTCCCCTTTTCTATACTTTGGGACGATGCTGATATTTTATTATAAAATAGTAGGTCAGGCATTGCCTGACCTACAACTGTTTAATATATTTTGTTAATACTTTAGCAGCCGCAGCTGTTACCCAAAGAAGCGTGGAATGTTCTTGAAATAACATCATCCTGCTGCTCTTTTGTAGCGAGGGTGGAACTCGCTTCTCTAATAAAATATTAGTTGTGTTCAATGTCAATTGTTTAACAAGATCAAAAGATTTGCTTTTAAAAAGTTAACATCTAAAATGGTAAATAATCTAGTGAATCTATAATAGCATCAGTGATACTACCTCCAATGCTTGAAATTCCATCACTAATATTGGAGCCAATGTCAACAAGACCATCTCCTACCAAGCCAGCTAATTCTTCCGCGTTATCAAGAGCTTTATTACCAAGATATTGAAGTTGATCAATAAAAGGATCTTCAATACTTGCCCCTGGTGGTAATGGCTCTACATTATATGGTGTGTTCATCCCACTCAAGGATGCTCCTGCTAAAACACCTAATCCACTTACTGTCGGTAAAGCTTCTTTTGCAATATTTTTTACTTGAGGTTTGACAAATGTTCTAATTGGCACTGTACTAATTTTACTGATTGATACCATATAATCTCCTTTCTTATCAAGCTAATAATATAATACAAATTAAGTATATGCAAGTTGTTCTTATATTAATTTTTGTAAATATTTTTGTAATAATATTGTAAATCTGCAATTTTTAACTTATTATTACACTGCTACCAATCAATACAGGAATGTGTGTATGAAAATAATGCCAATTAGTAATTTACCAGAAACACCACGAAAAAAATGCTCTTTAAATGAAGTCTCAAACAATAACATCTCGTTTCAAGCTCTCGATCCGACAACTTTAATCATTTATAAAATAATCAAAATGGGGGCAGATGGAATTCGAGAAATACGTTCGAATTCTAAAAAAATCTCTTTACTGAAGCGTATAAAGAGCGATGCAGAAGGATTCTTTTGGCATAATAATAAGACAGAACTAACTTCCTGCGTAAGAAGCATTCAAGCAATATCAAGACTTCCTAATAATTTTTATAATAAAAGAGGTACTTTTGATGATTGTGTCTCTTTCGTATGTGACATAAGAAATGATTTTACAGCGGATATTTCAAAAATACCGGACAATAATGTTAGCTTAATACATACTAAAATAGATTTCATCAACAGTTTATTTAATAATGGACATGAAATCACAAAAAATTTAGTAGAGCTTTTTCAGCAATTGGATGATAAATATTACGGATTATTTAAACAAGAGATTATGGATAAATGTTTTTTTTCTCCATTGTATAATAGTATAAGAGATAATCAGCACCCAGGATATGATACTCATATTCACTTATTTGACGGCTACCCTACTAACTCTAGAGGTTTCTTGAAGGCTCTAAATGGTTGTGATAGCTTAATGTTTGAGACCAGTTCTCCACGGAAAAGAAATGAAATTGGACATGCATTTTGTAATTTAACGCTCCTATCAACTTTAGATAAAGCTAGGCATAGTCCTTACATTAAATCTAGAGCGCCAATTATAAATAAAAATAAGGAATGCCTGCAATATGGTAATGCGGATTGGAAAAATATAGAATTATATTATAAATATATAGAACCTTTGCAGAATTTATAGGGAGTATTTTATGCTAGTTCAAAGTGTAAATAAATTACAATATAATTACAATTTTCAACGAAAAAATAAAGTCATAGATGATGGAGATTATGTCAAAATTCCTAAAGAAAAGTATCAGAGAGACAAAATTTTAGGAAATATTTTAGGAGTTTGGATGTTTATTGAAATGATCCATGCAATATATAAGTTGTTCAAATGATCAAGTCTAAACCATATTTTTCATAAATAGCACATGAACATAAATAAAATTAACAAAAATATAAATTTTCAGTCAGGTTTGAATAAAAAACTTATTGAACAATGTAAACATACTGACATTAACAAAGTTAAGTCGGACTTGTTTTTGAAGAATATTGATTCTGATTTTAAATCAAGCAAATCTGTAGCGTTTGCCGTAAGCAAAGTTTTAAGTATATTTGAATTACTTTTAGACAAAACAAAGAAGAATATTTTTAAAATATCGACTCCCAATATTATGATATATTCAAAAAAAGACTTGGATTTTGAGTTTGAGGGTTACGGTTTTTGTCTACCAGAAACGCAACTAGTAATAAAAAACAAATCACCTTTTGAAACGGGTTCTGTCTTTTATGAGAATGAAAATTCTTTAGAAAACCTAAATGAAAAAATTGAAAAAAGTTTTAATAATAATAAAAGGAGTTCTTCTCATTATTTAGCACCGTTTATACATGAAATTTTGCATGAAAGATATATTGATTTTATCTATTCAAAATATGGATATGAAGGCAATTGTCCTTATACCCAAAAAAAATATACTAAAGGTCAAAATAATAACGGCTTAAAGGTAATGCAAATTTTGCAAAATAAAATTTTTAGTCAAGAGGAAAATAATATTATAAGCAATATATTAGGTTCTTATTCTTCATACCCTAAAAATCAGTACCATGAAGTCTTTGCAGAAACATTTACAAAACTCATTTGCGATAGTTTATCAGATAAAACATCCTTACCTATAAAAAATCCACTTGATAAATTAAAAAAATATCCGATTGAATTTTTAAATATCATTATAAAATTATTCTACTATTCTTAAGAGTTTTAAGTAATAAAATGTTTCTGTAATCAAAGTCTGTAGATATTTCTATAAATAAAGTCAATAAAAAAGGTACGTCGTTTTACGCACCTTTTTTATTTGCTTTGTTAATACTTTAGCAGCCGCAGCTGTTACCCAAAGAAGCGTGGAATGTTCTTGAAATAACATCATCCTGCTGCTCTTTTGTTAACTTGATGAAGTTTACTGCATAACCTGAAACTCTTACTGTAAGTTGAGGATATTTTTCAGGATGTGCTTGTGCATCAAGTAATGTTTCTCTGTTGAATACGTTTACGTTAAGGTGGTGTCCGCCTTTTTCAACATAACCGTCTAAAAGATTTATTAAATTTTCTTCTTGTTGAGTAGTCATATTAATTACCTCTTTTTATTAACTTTACTAACTATCTTATAGTTCAGGAGTTGATAAGTTTAGAAGTTGAGGAGAAGTTTTAATTTCTTCTAAACTACTCAACTTCTAAACCCCTAAACTCTTATTGACATGTTCCTTCGCAGCATCCGCAATCAAGCTGGATGTCCAAGTCGCCCATAAATACTTCATCTTTACCTAATGCGTTAGGAATAATAGAGAATGTATTTGAAATACCGTCTTGAGCATCGTTGAACGGAAGTTTTGCAACTGAAGCTAATGAAGCAACTGCACCGTGAGAATCACGTCCGTGCATCGGGTTAGCACCAGGAGCCAAAGGAATTCCTGCTTTACGTCCGTCAGGAGTGTTTCCTGTTTTCTTACCGTAAACAACGTTTGATGTAATTGTTAAGATAGACATTGTAGGAATAGAGTTTCTATAAGTATAGTGTTTTCTAATCATACTCATGAATTTTCTAACAATGTTAACTGCAAATTGGTCAACTCTGTCATCGTTGTTACCGTATTTCGGATAATCGCCTTCAACTTCATAGTCTACAACAATACCATTTTCGTCTCTGATTGTTTTAACTTTTGCATATTTAATTGCAGAAAGTGAGTCAGCAACAACAGAAAGGCCTGCAATACCTGTTGCGAAGTATCTCTTAACGTCTCTATCATGAAGAGCCATTTGAGATCTTTCATAGCAGTATTTGTCGTGCATGTAGTGAATACAGTTCAATGTATTTACATACAAGCCTGCTAACCATTCCATCATATCTTCATATCTTTCCATAACTTCATCGAAGTCAAGGTATTCAGAAGTAATAGGTCTGAATTTAGGACCAACTTGTTCTTTTAATCTTTCGTCAACACCGCCGTTGATTGCGTATAACAAGCACTTAGCAAGGTTTGCACGAGCTCCGAAGAACTGCATTTCTTTACCTACAACCATTGAAGATACGCAGCAAGCGATTGCATAATCATCACCGTGAGTAACTCTCATCATATCATCGTTTTCGTATTGGATAGATGAAGTTGTGATAGAAATATGAGCAGCGTATTGTTTGAAGTTGTGAGGTAATCTCTTAGACCACAATACTGTCATATTCGGTTCCGGTGCTGTACCTAAGTTTTCAAGAGTGTGAAGGTATCTGAAAGAGTTTTTAGTAACCAT
>CALURX010000072.1 GCA_944323265.1 Candidatus Gastranaerophilales bacterium | reverse complement strand
GGATAAACCTCGCCTGTGCCTTCTATAGGATTCCCCGATTCGTCCTGCTCCATCGTTGATGGGTTTATTACACCATTATTATGCAAATCATCAAGCGTCGGAGTATCACTCGCTGATGCAGGAAGTGATATCAAAGCCAAACAAAGAACGGACGCTAATTTGTTTATTTGGCTATAATCCTTATTACAAGAGCGTTTTATCCCCTCCCCATTTAAAAAGAGCCGAAAAGGCACACCAAAACTGCGTTTTATACTCTTCTTATGATTTCCGTTCATACTATGTCCTCACTGTTTATTTTCTTATACTTTTTTAATTCCACATATATTGGATTTTATAACACCTAAAACAAGAAATCGTTACAAAAATTTACATTTGGGAGTGGGGATATGGGGTGGGAATATGGATGTTTGTTGGGGTTTGGGGTGAATTTGTAGGGAAGCGTGAAGGGTGAGGCGTGAGGAGTGAAGGGAAAATTTTAGTGATTAGAGTTTTAACTACCCTTCAACTCTTCAACTCTTCAACCATAAAACTTCTTCTAAACCACTAAACTCCTAAACTTATAAACCCCACCTCACCCCGCCCCTTCGGGGTCCCTCCTCTAAGCATAAACCTTGAATTTAGTCCAAAAATATGCTAAGCTGGGTTATTGGTCTTTTTAATTTAATAATGTATTCTAACAATGACAGGAGGTGTTTATGAAAGGTTTTGCAATGCTATCAATCGGTCAGACCGGCTGGATAACAAAAGATATCCCTAAATGCGGGCCGATGGATGCAATCTGTAAGCCTATAGCTCTAGCTCCTTGTACATCTGACGTACACACAGTTTGGGCAGGCGCAATAGGTGACAGACACAATATGATTCTGGGACACGAGGCCGTCGGAGAAGTTGTCGAAGTCGGGAATCTGGTTAAAGATTTTAAACCTGGAGACAGGGTACTTGTCTCTGCTATTACGCCGGATTGGAATTCTCTTGAAGCGCAGGAAGGATATTCAATGCACTCGGGAGGAATGCTCTCTGGCTGGAAATTTTCTAACTTTAAAGATGGAGTTTTTGCAGAATATTTCCATGTAAACGATGCAGACGGTAATCTTGCTCATCTTCCTGAGGGTATGGACTTGGGTGCTGCCTGTATGATAAGTGATATGGTTCCTACAGGTTTCCATGGTGTCGAACTTGCAGATGTTCAATTCGGCGATAATGTTGTTGTAATAGGAATCGGCCCTGTCGGCTTAATGTCTGTTGCCGCTGCTGCAATCAGAGGAGCCGCAAAAATTTATGCAGTCGGGTCAAGACAAAACTGTATCGATCTTGCAAAAGAATTTGGCGCAACTGATATTGTTAACTATAGAGAGGGCGATATTGTGGAACAAATTCTTGATAAAACGCACGGCAAAGGCGTTGACAGAATTATTATTGCAGGCGGGGATAATGATACCTTTGATCAGGCAATAAGAATGCTTAAGCCGGGCGGGAAAATCGGTAACGTCAACTATTTAGGCGAAGGTGATTATGTAAAAATTCCTCGCACTCCTTGGGGATGCGGAATGGGGCACAAGATGATTACAGGAGGCTTAATGCCAGGTGGTCGTCTGCGTTCGGAAAAACTTGCAAGGCTCGTTGAAACTCACAGAATCCATCCTGAAAAACTCATTACTCACAGGTTTAATGGGCTTGAAAATGTAGAGCCGGCATTAATGCTTATGAAAGACAAGCCGAGAGACTTAATTAAACCGCTGGTAATCATATAGAACAAAAAAAACACCTCCAAATTATGGAGGTGTTTTTTTGAAACTTCCTCAGATATAGTCTCACTAATCTATTTTTACTTTTATAGCACCCCAGGCGCGTATGAATCCTTTTTCATACATTATAAGATAATATCCGCCCTCTTTTACGTATTCAATTGCGGCATCCATATGCACATATTCTTGCGGCGGTGTTGCACCTGTCTTTGCATATTTTGCATCAATTATTTTCTGAAATTTTTCTTTGCGCTTCTTTTTCCTAAGCTCGCTTTTTTCATCGGAAGTGAGTTCTTTTTTACTTTTATAGTATTTTTTGAGCTCTTTTTCGTTTTCTGCAATCTTGAAAACAGGAATAACCGCAACAAGTTCCCTGGATTCTATCAGATACAGAAACTCTCTGTCTGTAGAAAGCGCGAGTGTATAGTGCCCTGGTTTTATAAAGTTGCCGTTATAATCCCGAATATAATCTACAATGCTTAAGACAGGCTGCTCGTCTGTCGGAACGGCGTAGCGGTATATCGTGCTTTGATGGACTGTAATTCCCGACGGTGTCGCAGGATACGGCGCAGAAGGTGCAAGGTAATCAATATCCCTTAGTTTGGGAGTTACAATACCGTCAATCATAAACGCTCCATAAGCTGTTTTACGGCGTTATCGATATAATGAAAATCTTTTCCCAGAAGCCTTGTTGATGCAACAAAGATTAATGACATATATTTGGTTGAAAGCCCTTGGTTTTTTATATAAAGCCTGCAGCTTTCTCGCATAAGCCTGCGGATACGATTTCTTTTTACTGCCCGCTTGTGGATTTTTTTGCTTACAACAAAACCGATTTTTGTCGTAATATCGGCGGTTTTTTCTCTGCCGCAAAACACTGTTATTCCGTCTTTATGAAAGGTTGTCCCGCTTTTATATGTCGCTTTAAATGCACTTCTTTTTTTTAATCTGTAATCTTTCGGAAGCATAATAAAATAATACCTTTTTTGTAAATATTTGTAAAGTTTAGCTTAAAAACACTAAAGTTTAATGTTTGTTGTGCCGTAAAACAAATTATAAGGAGTAATACTATGTCAGAAGAATTCAGAGTCGACAAGGGCAATGTAAACAATAACAATAATAACACACAGAATAATTCGCAAGGCGGCGGAAAAGTTATTGATGAGGCTAATTACAGGATTCATGCTCCAAGAGAAAGCGGCCCTACTGCAGTAGGAAGGGGCGGTGATCCTTTATTCAGAAGGATTCGTGCAACAAAAGAGCAGCTATTGGAACTGATGGAAGAAACTCAGACCGTTCAAGATTGGGTACAGCGAGAAACCAGCAATAATGTTGCTATTTCGTGTCTTGATAATGCCGATTTGAAAGAAATTTATTATAAAATAAAAGACGGATTTGGCGAGTACGGGAAAATCTCTCTTATGGGGTTCAAAACCCCTGCAGGAGTTGAAATTCCACGACTTAAGATTTATGACAAAGATGGCGAAGTCATAGAAGTTTTAACAGGGCCAATGGCTATGGATGAGTTGAATAAGCGGGCTCTTGCTTATCAGGAATCTACAAAGAATTACGAAGCGCTTCCTGAACAAGTTGACGAAGCTGCAGAAGTTATTGCAGATTATTCCGGTAATCCTGAGGATTACACTACTTAGCTCCTTTTTTGAGAATAATTCCGTTTAATTTACAGAAAGAGGTGAGAATGGAAACTTCTTCCTTTAGCGTTTTTTGCAAATGAGGATGATCCGTTACAATACCTATGTTTTTGGCAAGCTGGAACATCTTAAGCGCCTGCTTTATGTAATTTACCCTAAAGGTTGATTTTGGAAGTGCAAGCTCCTGATAGAATTTAGCATATAGAATATAATCTTTAACCAGAATATACTGCAGGTCAAATTGTTTTGCGACGAAAATTGATTTTTCGAGATAAACTTTTGCTGATTCAAAGTCTTGTTTTGCCATATAAATCTCGCCTATCAGCCTGTTGAATAAGGCGATGAAGTAATAGTTATTGATATTCGGTCCTTGAGCTATGTCGAGGGCTTTAGTTGCAATATCAAGGGCAAATTGGGTTCCGCTCGTAATAAGTTTTATTTCTGCGATTAAATACCAGGATAAAAGAACACCTGTTGCAACCTTTTCTTTGGCAAAATATGCAACCTGTTCTTCCAGGATTTCTAATGCTTTTTTAGTCTCATTCTTGTCTTTTAGCATTTTGGCAAGAAGTGTTTTCAGAATATTTTTAGTAAAGCTGTCATTAACATTATTTGCGTAAGCAACGACATTGAATAATTCTGTATAGAGGCTGTCATAATCTTTTTCCAAGAACTTGTTAACAATATCAATAAAGTTCCATCTTGAAACAATATAAGTATCCATATTATCAAGCGAATACTCTTTCAAGATATCGTCAAGGATTTTAAACGAAGTTTTTGTATCTCCCTTAATCGTATTTGCAAGCGCAAGAGCAAGATGAGCCTTGCATAATATCAGGCTGTCGGTAATCTGATTTTTTTCAATGATATCAAATATCAATTTAATTATATCAAACATTCTGCTATCGCCTTGGAAAGTTAGAGCTTCTGCAAAATCAAAATATACTTCAAGCCAAATTCCATACAATTCTGAAGTTGTAACAATATTTCCCGGTTTCCCTTTAGATAAGTATTTTTCAATAACCGGCATGATTTCTGTATCAATGAGGTTAATAACTTGTCCGTAATTTCCAAGCCTGAGCATTGGCCTTACTTGTCTTGATTTAATAAGTGTCCTCTCAAGCTCCATATCATCGGGGATTTTATTTAAAACACTGTCCGCACACTCAATTGCACCCCAGTAATTTCCGCTCTTCATTGAGCAGGAGGCAAGATAGCCCAAAAGTTCAATATGTTCGCACTCTTCATTATCTTCTAGCATCATAACCGCGTTTTGCAGGTATTCAAATGCTTCTTCATGGTTGATAGGCTCCAATAATTTTCCGACACGAGTGTATATGTTTTTCTTAATCTTTTGGTAATATGGGCTTGTCTTAGCCTCAATCAGTTTGAGAGACTGTTTCTGGGCAATAATATACAATCCTATATCGCCAATATACGCAGCCTGCTTCATAAGAAGCGTCCAAACTTCAAATGCCTGATTATCGTCTTTGAGTTTTTGAACGATATATCCCAAAAGGGCTATAGATGATTGTTTATATATACTCAATGTCTCATATAAGATGTTTAAAATTTCTTCAAAGCAATCATCATTCTTTACAATCGCAACAACCGCCTTCCATATTTCACTGGTCTTAAATTCAAAAGCCAGGTTGTTTATCTGCGTAATATATCCCAGCTGAACAAGAGTTTCAATAATCCTTTCAAACTCCTGAGCCCCATTGTTGTCAAAATGTTCCAGCATTGCAGGATAAAATTTAGTCCCAAGAACAGAAATTGCTGCAAGCATGCGATAAGATGCGAAGTCTTCCTGTCTTAGAAGCTGGAGCCTTGCATCCATAACAGATTCTAAAGAATCGTAAGTCACATATTTTAAACCGTTGCGTTTTGTATCTTTATAGAGCATTACCAACTGTTCTACAACTGATGGATTACCCGCAGATATTTTGTACGCATGGTTTATAAAGTCTTTTCCTACGGAAATTCCGGTATACTGGCTTATTAGTGTCTCAACCTGTGTCTGAGTAAAATTAGCAACAGTTAAGTCAACGTAGTTTCCTTCAGTAAGCTTTGCCGTTGCAATATACCCCATTGCAGGTTTTGGGGTCTTATATATCAGAATAAATTTGCATTTCTCAAGCACAATATCTTCATTCAGAAGCTCTTTTAGAAAATCAAAAGACATTCCGTCAATGTACTCAAAGTTATCTATAACAAAAATAACCTTCATCTTATCAATAATTGTAAGAAGGATTTTCTTCATTATGATAAACATTTTTGCCTTGTTAAAATAAATATTTTCGTATTTATCAAGGCTTTCCGGATATAAGAAATTCAGCAAATCCAGAATCTCTTGATTGGAAAGCGTCGGGAAATCCTGCTTGAAAAATTTTATTGAATTTTTCTTTAATTGCAGGGTATCCGGGCAAAAATTGTTGATATTAAAAAAGGTAAGCAGCAAATCCTGAAAGTAACCGAAAGGAGAAAGCTGTGTCACCTGCGTACAGGTTCCTGCTAGCCAGATTAGTTTTGCATTTTTTAACTCGCTTATTGCAGATCTTAAAACAAGGTTTTTTCCGCATCCGCTTTCACCGCTTATTGAAATAATTCGGGCTTCGTAATCTTTGACTGCGTCTAAAAGCCTCGCTTTAACCTTCTGCTGTGAATTTTTTTCTGCAGAATATTCAGGTTTAGGATTAAATTTTGGCTGCGGTTTTACAAATTCAAATCCGCATTTTCTGCAGGCCTTTGCCTCCGGAATATTTGCAGCTCCGCATTCAGGACAAATTTTTAAAAGTACACGATGACAGTTTGAACACTCTGTTGCCGTTAGAAGATTATACGCCCCGCAGTCTTTACAAATTGATGCAATTTTCGTGTTACAAAATTTGCATTTTAAAGAATTTTCTTCAATTTCTTTTTTACATTTGGGACATTGCATAAAGCCTATCCTTTTATACTAATGCAACAATTTCACACAGAGCCTCAATTACGTCACGTTCTGCCATCTCAAGCTGCTGTGCAATTTGAGAGACTGATTGGTTTTCCTTGTACTTCAATTCATAAACCTTTGATATGTTTAATTCAGGACGCTTTCCAGCTAAGCTTGAAATCTCTTCGGAAATTTCTTGTGCATCATAACTATAATCTTCTTCATCACTGTTTGATCCAATATTAAATTTTGAATAATCTGTCGGTTTAAAATCAGAATCCTCATTTCCTGCAGATACAGGTTCTTCTTCTAACATTAAATCATCCCCGACCTGATTAAATTCTTCAAGAGTATTATCTTCTTCCAAATCAAGACGTAATGTATCATCTGAACCGTTAAACTCCGGAAGTAAATCATCACTACCTAAATCGTTGAGTTCTGTATCCATATCAGTAGAAAAATCTTCAAGAGTATCATCCGACTCGGTTGTTTCTTCTGTTAAGAACTCTTCGTTTGATTCTGGAGCATATTCATCTAAAGATTCTTCTTCCGTATCTGATGAAACAAGCATGAGTTCAGAAGTTGCATCTTCAACAGGATTAAGGGTATTATCAAACTCGTCGTTTTGAACAGGTTCTTCTATAGAGATAGTAAGGGATTCCTCTGCAGAATTTTCTAAAGGAGCCTGCTCTTGAATAGATTCTTCCTCCATTGTAATAGTTAATTCTTCGCTTGAATTATCCTCTGCAACAACAGGAATTTCTTCTTGTTCAGGCTCCTCATCAAGGGATAATGTATAACTGCTTAATTCTTCGTTTGAATCATCTTCTGCAACA
>CALURX010000071.1 GCA_944323265.1 Candidatus Gastranaerophilales bacterium | reverse complement strand
CTTTATTGTAGGATAAAAATACTTTGGTATTTGCATCTTGCTTCTTTTTGTTATTTTTTATTTGGACACTAGTGCCTGTAGGGCGGAGCAGGAAATAAAAAAGGAGCCTTTTTGCCTAAAATAGAAAGCTCTTTTTTTCAATTTGTAGTAAATTTGTAGTATTTTCAAAAATAGGCACAAAAAATACGCCTGTGACGACTCAAATATCGAACCCTCTTTAGATGTGCGGATGCTTTATCCGGCTGAGTTACGGCGATTTTGCAATAAAAAATACCCTGGATGCGATTCGAACGCATGACCTACCGCTTAGAAGGCGGTTGCTCTATCCAGCTGAGCTACCAGGGCTTACTTCTCTAAAATAACACATAAAGCTTTTTTTGCAAGAGGGGTAAATCAAGAGGGGAAATATTAAACTAATTGAGAAGGCAAAGGCTTGACAATATAATATTAAACTTTATATCCGCGAAAAAAGAAATGGCTTTTTTAGTATTTATTACTCTTTATAAAATATTCTACCCATTGAATCAAATCAGAAATTTCGTAAGGTTTTGGCAGGTATAAGTCCGCACCGGAATTCAGCACAGCGGTTTTGTCATGAACGGTTGTTGTTACAATAATTTTTGTATTTACAAAATTTGTCATATTCTTTAAATCTTTACACAAATCAAGTCCTGACATATCATCATTAGAATCAAGGATAATAATTCCGGGCTGCTCCGGATTTTCGAGGTTAATGCTGTCTACAACGTCATATCCCTGAAGTTCAAGCGTTGTTCTGATGAGGAGAGAAAGCGCTTCATCAGGTTCTTTTATATAAATACTGTTATTTACAGCCGTTTCTACTACAGAGTTTTCACCCGCAAGCTTTATTCTGTCGATTGCGTAATTCGAACCGCTCGGAATCTTGGCGATTTTTTTTATTGAAAATAATCTTTCCAAAAGTACATCTGCAGAAGATACAGATTCATAATTATCAATGATTCCGCCGATTAAAACAGAAACAAAGTTTGCTCTCATCCCCGCAAACCGGTCGCCTTTAAGCAGCATATAACCGCGTTTTACATCCTGAGAGGAATAGAATTTCGGCGCTACTGTATCAAAAGCAAATGTCAAAAATGCCGCCATTTTCTCTGCACTATAAGGGTTCGTTATAATAATAAAGTTTGTTTCATCTATTTGTCCCATAAAATCCGCAGAGTCCAATGTTGAACGGGTAATCGCAATCAATGTCTGGATTAGCTTATCGCCTGCAACTTCCGAATACACGCTTTTGTAATTATCAAGATTTTCTATTCCCAAAAGCAGAACTGCCGGCTTATTTGCCATATGCAGAAGCCGTTTCAAACTCTTCTGTACATATTTTTTGTTGGGTAAAAGCGTTTTGTTATCAAGATTATTTTCTATATCGCGTCTCAAATGCGCACGAATACGCATTTTAAATTCATCAATATTAACCGGCTCGCTCAAAAAATCATCAGCACCGCATTCCAGAACCTTAATTCTGTCAGAGGCATCCGCTGATTTGGAAAGCGCAATTATAACAGGGCGTGTGTTATAAGTAAGGGTTCTGATTTTTTCGCAAAACTCCGCAAGGTTCTCTTCAATGCTGTCGGAGATAATAATCATATCCGGCTCGGATTCCTGAATCTCTTTTATTGCTTCTTTGAGGCTGCGTGCTATTGTAACCCCTGTTTCTGAATCTTCGAGGCTTTTTTTATATTTTGCGGGCATCTCTTTGCGTTTATCTATTATCAGGACACTTGAGAGCATCTTAAAGCTTCCTCCTCGTTATAAAAAGGAAATATTACCTCAAAAGTTGTTCCCTTGCCTTCTGTACTTTCAAAAGATATAACTCCTCCCATGCTCCGGACGAGTTTATCTGTAATATAAAGCCCGAGGCCGTTTCCTTGTGTTGTACTTGTAAGATGGTTTTCAAGACGGCTGAATTTCTTAAACATTTTGCCGTAATCTTCTTTTTTTATCCCGACACCTTCATCTTTAACCTTTATTGATATTTTGCCGTCAAGAATGCTCGTCGATATAGTAACCGTCTTTCCGGATTCGGAATACTTGGCCGCATTATCGATTAAGTTTGTCATTATCTGTTGAAACTTGTCTTCATCAAGCCTTGCAGGAGGTAAATTAGAAGATAATTCAAGTTGAAAATTTCTTGTTTTATACTGTTCTGTGAAAAGCGGAATAATTTTTCTGATTGCATTGTTTATATCGATTTTTTTCATTACGGTATTTTCCGTACTCATCTTTGACACAGTGAGAACGTTTTCAACCAGATGAATAAGTCTGTTTGATTGGTCTTCTATTATTTTGATGAATTTTTTCTTGCTCTCATCATCGATTTTATCCCAGGAACTAAGCAGAGTTTGAGAAAACCCTCTTATACTGGTAAGAGGGGTTCTCAATTCGTGCGATACTGTTGATATGAATTCATCTTGCATTGTGTTCATATGATTGTTTTCCGGTTGTTGTGTGTGTGGTTAGTGAGGCGTGAAGAGTGAAGGGTGAAGCGAACATTCCTGTTCAACTCTTCAACTTATCCACCTTTCAACATATATAACTTCTCCTCAACTTATAAACTTATCCTCTTCTAAACCTCAATTGCCGCCTTGCCGGCGCCAAATTCGGACTTCACGCCGGGTTACGCCTCTTTTCCCGCCTGTGCAATCAAAGATTGCTTCACTCCATTCCGCATTCGCTCCATTTCGTAACGGCGGTATCGTAGAGTTTCGTCCTCAGTTTGCCGCCTTGACGGCGCCAAATTCGGACTTCACGCCGGGCTACGCCTCTTGCATGAACTCTTTTTTAGCTTCTTCGATTGCTTCTGATAATATATCAAGCTGGTCTGGTGCAAAAGTTACGCCCTTCTTTGTCGGAAGCCAGGTTGCTCCGTCATCAGTTGTATAAAATATTCTTAAGTTAAAATAACTTTTTCCTCTGTATTCTGATATAGAAATCTGTAACTGTTCTGTATCAGTTCTTTGAATACTTGCTAAAAGTTTTGAATCTGCCATTTTATTATTATCCTCCTTTAATAATTAACTTTCCATCCATCAGCCATAACTCTTGCTGAACAAGCGTATCCGTCTGTAATGTTGCCCTTCACACAATCTGTTTCGTACGTATCTTTTCCGTAAGGAATCAGTTTTCCGTCATTGTGAAGTTCAAACAAAAATAAATCTTTACCAAAAGCGTTTTTACCTTTATCATACCCATTTACGTCAATAAATACTTTTGCAATTACAAAATCTGGGTCAGACAAGTCTTCATCGGATGCTGAACTGCAAGTATTCTTGATATAAACATTTGCAGGAATCTTAGCAAATTTATATTTTTTACTTCCGCTTATATCACTTGTATAAGCACTCTGTGTATCGCCTTTATATGTCTTAGAATCAGTACCGATTGCGGTTGATTCCGCATCAGTAATATTAAGTTCAGATAGAGCCCAATAAGAAGGCGCAACATCATCTATTGCTTCTGCAAATGAATCCGAACCGCTTGCAGAAGTTTCAGCATGAGGAATATCATCCAAACTTATGCCGCCGAGAGTATCAGTAGGAGAACCACCATTTTCTACATATTCCATATTTGCAGTCTCTATAATCTTTCTGCACCCCAGCTCTATCTGTTCCACAGTTCTTGCAAGAGTATTTCCGGTATTTGACTTGGAAAAATTAGCAACAAGCCCGGGAATCGTAAGGGCTGCAACTACACCTATAATGCCCATTGTAATCAACAATTCTATCAATGTAAATCCGTTTGATATTTTTTTCATATAAATCTCTCCATTTATTTACAATAAATTATATCATGAGTTTGAAAAAAATTTATAATTGTTAATAATTTGTCTAATAAACTTATTTGGGTTAATATGGGGATATGGGGAAGATTGTAGTAGTCGATGATGAAAAAATAGTAACATCTGCGTTTAAAACTCTGCTCAAGGTAGAGGGATTTTCTGATGCGCATTTTTTCAATAACCCCGAAGAAGCTATCGAGTTTCTTAAAAGTAATACGCCCGATTTAGTTATATCAGACTTTTTGATGCCGCAGATGAACGGTTTGGAATTTTTGAGCGAAGTTAACAAAATGTATCCCGAGGTTAGTAAAATCTTGCTCACGGGTTACGCTGATAAAGAGAACGCTATTCGTGCCATAAACGAAATAGGGCTGTACAGATATATTGAAAAACCGTGGGATAATGCGGATTTAATGATTAATATAAAAAGCGGGATTGAAAGAAGTTATCTTTTGAGCGAGTTGAGGAAAAAAATCTCCGAACTTGAGGCTGCAAAAAAAGAACTTGAAAAATATTCTCACAACCTTGAGCAGCTTGTTGAGGAGAGAACCGCCGATTTAAAACAATCTAATGCAAAGCTTGAAGGAATATTTAACTACTGCGCTGACGGAATTGTGATTGTAAACGAGGACGGAATTATCGAGCAGGTTAACCCTGCTTGCGAAAACTTAATCGGACTTGTTAACAGCAAAATCATAAACTCTTCAATTGATGATTTCTTATTCAGCGGTAAAACATTTATCTCAAAAGAGCTTCATAAGCTTGATGAGAGTGAACTTCTATTGAGAGATTTTCATGTAAAAAATCATCCGGGAAGTCTTGTTATTCCGGTTGAGATAAGTTTTGCAAGGATTAATCCTGACGATGAATATAAACGTTTTGTCGGCGTAATCCGTGATGTTACGGAGCAGAAGAAATCTGACAAACTCAGAGACGATTTTATTGCAACCCTTACCCATGATTTGCGAACCCCTCTTCTTGCCGCGATTCAAACACTTAAATTTTTCCTTGACGGTGCGCTCGGGGAGCTGGATGAGAAACAGAAACTTCTTCTTTCCACTATGCAGAAGAGTAATGAAGATTTGTTAGGGCTTGTGAATGCGCTTTTGGAAGTTTACAAGTATGACGCGGAAAAACTTACGCTTGCAAAAACGAATTTCAATATATATAACCTGACAGAGCAAGTATACAGCGAGCTTAAGCCGCTTGCAGATAAGAAAAATATCGAATTTGTTATTGAGTGTTCTGACCAATCAATGACAATAAATGCGGACAGAAGTGAGATAAGACGTGTTATATGCAACCTCTGCGGAAATGCAATAAATTACACACAGGAAGGCGGAAAAGTCGTTATTACCATCAAAAACGAAGGCCGTGACTTAATCTTCTCTGTTTCGGACAATGGCTGCGGTATTCCGCAGGAAGATATCCCGAATATGTTCCAGCGATTCTCTCAGGGTACAAGCAAGAAACGCTCTACAGGAACAGGCTTGGGACTTTATCTTTCGCGCCAGATAATAGAATCACACGGAGGAAAAATCTGGCTTGAAAGTACACTTAATAAGGGCAGTGAATTTTCATTTTTACTTACTGATACTGTAAAAGAAGAAAGTTTGGTGTAGTATGATTAATGTTTTACTGGTAGAAGACCATGAACTCTACAGAATGGGATTATCAATGCTTTTGGACAAAGCAGACGATATTAACCTTGTAGCGGAAGCCTCTGACGGTCTTGACGGAATAAAGAAAGCAAGAGAACTTTCGCCTGACGTAATCCTTATGGACATAGGGCTTCCCAATGTTGACGGAATTGAAGCTACACAGAGGATTAAGGAATTTAATCCGTCGGTAAAAATACTTATATTTACATCAAGAGACAGTGAAAATGATGTTTTTGAATCCTTTAAAGCAGGCGCTGACGGATATATTATGAAAGGCGCAACACCTGAGCAGACAATTTCTGCAATAAAATCGGTTTATGAAGGTGTGGGCTGGATTGACCCTAATATTGCAAAGATGGTATTTTCTAACCTCCAAAAACCTTCTGCATCACCTGCTGTTAACACAGCCGAAGTTAAGAGGGGCGCAAATAACTACGGTCTTACAGAACGAGAACTTGATGTTCTGGAGCTTATGGTAGAAGGGCTTTCCAATCCGCAGATTGCCGACAGATTGGTTATAACAAGGGCGACCGCTAAAGCGCATGTTCACAGCATTCTTCAAAAACTTTGCGTTACATCAAGAACTCAAGCAACGGTGACAGCTATGAAAGAGGGGCTCGTTTAAAAATGATGGAAGCATTTGCCGGAATGATTATGGCAATGAAAGTTCATTTCAGCCAGATGAAATACTCAATTACCAAACATCAGGACAGGGCTGTTGCTGAAAGCATTTACAAAAACGAAATAGACAAAGTCGGAGAAAAAGAAAAGTACGAAAAGAGCAGAATGGCTGAATCCGGCTATATGACAGTTGCTGAATATGAGGCAAAATCAAGAGCAAAAACTAAAAAAGAGATTAATAAAGATATTCTTGATAAAGCAGAAATGCCGAAAGATGAGAATATGGTTTACGTTCCGCAGAGGAAGTTTAAGCTTGTAAAATACAATGACCCTGTAGGCAGCCCCGAGTTAAGCCTTCCGAGAAAATTAAATTTTGACCGCCAGATTAACGCGCAGGGAATCGTATCCGGAGATTACACAAAGCTTGTTTACCCTGCGGTTTACTACTACGCGCAATCCGATTGCACAAGCTGCGATTTGTTTTTAATAAACCTCGATACTTCGCTTTCAAATACAGAGAGAGTTAAGAGGGCAAACATTGTTAACAAAGAAGAAAAACCCTTAATATCAACAGATAAAGATATTGATACCAAGTTTATATTCAGAACCCTTACACCGATTGACTTTTCAAGCGATAACACCAAACTTGTGGTAAAAGAAAAAGTCGGTCACAGACATGACGGAATCTGGAAAACAGATTTGTGGGTGTATGATTTTGAGAAAAAAGAGGCCAAAAAGCTTCCAGAAATCCGCGAAGCTATAGTTAATTACTGGGCAAACGCAGGCGGAGTGGATTTTGACGAAAAACGCTGGGATATTTACCCGATGGGATTTGACGCCAATAACGAAAATCGGGTTATAGTGTGCGCTTATGCCTACACAGGCGAAGTTCCGAAATTCCTGGGCACCTGGAGCATTGATGTTGAGGGGAAATTATCCAAGCTTGAATCCCTGTCAGGTTCGAGTTTTCCTGTATCAATTGTAGGCTACAGGCTCGCAGAAGGCGATATTGTTCCGTCATCGGAGGCAGAGTTTGAGGCTAAGCAGGCAAAAGAACTTAATAAAGACAAAGAAAAAGAAGCCAAAAAGGCAGAGAATTTTGATAAAGAAGTAAAAAAACTTGAATACCAGCGCAAACTTAATCAAATGGATATGGAGACAATGATTAAGATACGCGAGCGCGAGGAGTATTTAGAGCAGTTTAAGAATAAAAAAGACTATGAAGGCCCCACCGGTGGGGGCACTAGTGTCCAAATAAAAAAAACATACAACAATTGTTTTACATCTATATACCAAATTAAGCCTAGATGTAATT
>CALURX010000070.1 GCA_944323265.1 Candidatus Gastranaerophilales bacterium | reverse complement strand
TGAAAATTCTTAATTATATGACACCTGAACAAGTTTTTCAACTTCATAGTGTTGCGATTGCTTCTTGAATCCACCTAGTCCTCCTTTGTTAAGTATTGTTACAACATTATTAATTCCAAACTTATATTATCAACTGCACAGTTAATAATAGTAGCTCGTTTTAATTAATTTGTCAACAAATTAACTGATTAATATAATTATTAATATGAGTATGAAGGTGAGAGAACAAGTCAAATCGCTTCTGGCATCGAAAAATGTTTCTATGAAGGAGCTTTGTAAATTATTATCAGAAAAATATGGCAAAGAATACTCTTTACCTAACTTTTCTGGGAAGCTAAAACGTGGAACGGTAACTTACAACGAGGTTTTGATTATTGCTGAAATCCTCGGGTACAAAATTAACTTTATTGACACAGATAATATCGGCTAAAAAGATTTTATTGTATAATTATTCTTATGAAAAATATTATTTTTATCTTTGGAACACGTCCGGAAATTATTAAACTAGCGCCTGTTATACTTGAAATGAAAAAGTATCCGGCTGATTATAATGTTATTATTTGCAATACTGAACAGCAAAAAGAGTTGTCTAACCAAACTCTGGCTTATTTTGGATTAAAAGCCGATATTAACCTGGACTGTATGAGAGAGAATCAGTCTTTGTCATCTATACAGGCCAGAATCTTAACTTCGCTGGACAAGGTTTTTTGCGAAAATAAAATTGATGCAGCAATTGTTCAGGGTGATACAATGACAGTTTTATGCGGAGCTCTGACAAGTTTTTATCACAAAATTCCTGTATTCCATGTAGAAGCCGGGCTTCGTTCTTATGATATTTATGAACCGTTTCCGGAAGAGGTTATGAGACAAATGACCTCCAGAGTTGCGGCTCTGCATTTTGCTCCTACGGAGATTAACAAACAAGCTTTACTAAAAGAAAATATTGACGAAAATAAAATCCATGTTGTCGGAAATACAGTCATCGATGCTCTATTTTGTTTGTCAGAAAGTGTTATTGAGGATTCAAAGAGATTTTATGAAGAAAAAGGGATTCCTATTGATGACAAGCTGATATTGATTACTGCTCACAGAAGAGAAAATCATGGTGAGAGAATTGACAGGATTATTGATGCTATTGAATATCTGGCAAAAAAATATAATGACCATAAATTTGTAATCCCTGTGCATCCGAATCCGAATGTAAAAAACAAGATTTATGACAGGCTAAGCAGTATGGATAATATTTACCTTCTGCCACCGCTTGATTATCCGTATCTTGTCTACCTTATGAAAAATGCAAAGCTGATATTGACGGATTCCGGCGGAATACAAGAAGAAGCACCTTCTTTTGCCTGCCCGACACTTGTTATGAGATATGAAACCGAACGCAAAGAAGGGATTGAAGCCGGCGTTTCCAAACTGGTCGGAGCCGACTACGACAAGATTATCCAAGAAAGCGAAAAGATTCTTGATTCCACAAAGGAAAACACCAGACTAAAAGCCAAGAATCCTTATGGAGACGGAACCGCTTCCGTTAGAATAGAAAATATTATCAGAAATAATTTACTGTAAAGTATACTCAAAAAAGAATTTTTGTTAATATAACAAGTTTATTATGAGGAGTTTTATGAATTTTGAGTTGACTTAAAGAGTTCTGGATACTCAGTAGGTAAAACCTCTTTTTTGCCAATAAAAAGCCTGTCTCCATCTGAAATGGAAACTGCCTCAAAAACTTTTAGGAATTCATCAGGTTTTTTTAGATATTTCCATTTTCCTCCAAAATGCTCATTATATCCGGTGCAAAGCGTCCAGGTGTCTGTATCAAGTGAATAATGGTAATGTGTTTCCGAATTTTTGAATTTGTGAGTCTGAAATATTGAAACATTTTTCACTCTTTCTAAAAACACTTTTTTAAATCGTTCAAACTGCTCTATAGAATAAGGGTTGTAAGATAACTCTTTGCTTCCAACTAAAAGCCCATTTTGAGGATTTTTTACGAACCTAAATAATGAATTTACAAGTTCAGGGAATTTTTTCTTGTTTGGCTGGTCATCCCAAAAATGAAAACCTTCTGCTTCAATCCCCGGATTTACAAGCCCGCCACCTGTGCAAGAACGAATTGCCATTGAATAAAAGGTATCAGCTTTTAAAATATTGGGAGTGGTATGAACAAAATTTATGTAATTCTTCTTATGAAGAGCTAAGTAAGCTTCATTATTTACAAAACGAATATTTGACTTAAACGAAATTGATTGATTTGCCATACTCTAATAAAAATGAAAAAAGATTTTTTTGCTATGCTCAAACAAATTTGTCACAACTTTAGGCAAAAAAAAATAAGCCCGCTTGTCGGACTTCTTTTAAATGGCGGGAACGACGAGGCTCGTGTCTTGCTCGGTCGCGTTTAACGGCAGTTACGCGTTTTGCTAATGTGTTTTCAACACAAACGCAAAAACGCTCCAGCCTCAGCTCCCTCGCGCAACTCGCGAATTTGACGAGTTCTCACCACTATCAATTCAGCCATTAAAAAAAGCCACACGAGGCGGCTTCGTTTAATGGCGGGAACTATGTCGCTAATATCGAACCATTTTTAGATAAGTTAAAAATGCAGTTATCTGAACAACACTCGCAAAAGGTTATATTTATGCTGAAATTTTTACAAGAACGAAAAATCGCCTAGATAACGTTCATGCAAGTACACATGCGCGAACGCCATAAAAATATTAAAAAACTCCTATTTTATACGTTCAATGAAGTGTTAAAAATTGTAACGAACGTTCAAGAAAAATACTTGACTTTCTTGAACGTATACGTTATAATAAAAGTACAGATAAACGAAATAGGAGATACGAATTATGAGAAACACAGAAATTAGACAGACAGTAAACGAGTTACAAGCGTTATACGCTCAAGCAGATGAATTAAAGGCAATGATTGTAGAGCGTGAAGCCCTTATTAAAGAAGAAATGGACGCACGAGAAACAGAAGAGTTGAACTTGGGTAATGTAATAATCAGATTTACAAGCATTCTTTCAAATCGCTTTGATACTACGGCATTCAAGAGATTACACAAAGACCTTTATAACGAGTTTATAAAACAGGTATCAAGCAGACGTTTTAGTATAGCATAGGGGCTTAAAGCCCCTATTTACAGGAGTAATAGACATGGCAGACATTGTTCAAATTGCAGACAAAATATCTTTAAGTATCGGATTAACCACCGCGTTAAACCGCATGGCTTGGGGCATTGAGAGTATTGAACCCGAGTACACACAGGCATTTAACAGCGTTCTTGCTATTGGTGAAGTCCTTGAAAATACGCTCAACAGCCTGTATGACGGCATAAAGGGGGAACTATGACATCAAAGATTTTCGGATATTGTCGCGTAAGCGCGAAAGACCAAAACCTTGATAGGCAAATTGAAGCTATGAGAGCGCAGGGAATAGACGAACGCGATATTTACGCAGAAAAACAATCCGGCAAAGACACCGCCCGCCCTCAATATCAGGCATTGCGTGCCACACTCCGAGCTGGTGATACCCTCGTTATACACTCACTCGACCGGCTGGGCAGAAACTATGACGACATTAAGAACGAATGGGCGCACATTACAAAGGAAATCGGCGCACACATCAAAGTACTAGATATGCCGATACTGGACACCACAAACACACAAACAGACCTCATCGGACGGGTTATTGTTGACGTTGTGCTTGATTTGCTCGGATTTGTCGCAGAAACCGAACGCGCGAAAATCAAGCAAAGGCAAGCGGAGGGGATAGCCATAGCAAAGGAAAAAGGGAAGTTTAAGAAGTCGAAAATCCAAGCCCCAGATGGATTTAAGGATAAATTTAAAGAAGCAGCAGAGGGAAAAACCACACATACAGCGGTTATGCGCGAATTGAACCTTAATAAAACCACGTATTACAGGATAGCGAAAGAGCTAGGATTAAAGACAGATAAGCATGAAATCCCTCGAAAATAAATTATAGCTTGGACGCGTGCAAGCAAGCGTTCAAGCATATTTAAGCTATAATAATGCGTTTTTAAAGCCATAACTTGCTTGAACGTATTAGAGATTAAACCATGCCGGTTATACCGTTTATACGTAGACTTTCGCCTATTTTCAGAATTTTTGTATAATTACCCGCTTTGAATTGGAGATGTCGCGTAGCGACTTGTCCGAGATGAGATGAACTCGGACATCTCTAAATTTAATCAGACAAAACCGCCGTCATAATAAACCTGAAATTATACGTTATTATTGATATACAGCCCATTTTTATAACATCGGCGTATTACAAGTATTACACCGCCTTTTATCCTCAAATTTGTGCAAATTCCGCTAAAATAGCTGGAAAACTGTATTACAATTCATGCAATGTATTACCAGTATTACAATTTGCCATAATTGATGTATTACAGATAATACGTGTATTACCAGTAATACATTTACAGCCAAAAGAAAACCGCCGTTACGGCGGTAATACTTTTTTATTAAATTATTCAATGTGCGGGGTCTCTTGGTCGGTTAACGTAAAATCCAGATGTTTCATTTTCTGCTCAAACTTTTCATCTGTTACCCCGTACGCTATCGCGTTACCCGCGATAAAATCGGGCTGGTGACTTAGTAACAAACTTAAGAATTTCCCGACTTCATAACTACCATTAAAAGCTAAAGCCCGCTCCAATAGCACCGCTACCGACTTATGCACCAATAAGTTAACAGGTCTGAAATCCCTTAAATTCCTGCTTACTTCTTGCGGACTTAAACGGCGCGTATGCTTAAATCCATTGGATATAAGCTCGTTGACCCACCCAGACACATTTACATGTTGCGCTTTGAGGGCGTTTAAATCCTTTATGTTATCGCTATTTGCGCGTATGCTAATAACGTTATTAACCGTTTTTTCTTCCAGAGAGGGGCTAAAGTCTAGCCCCTCGAAATCCTTATTTTTAGCCATTTACAACCTCATTCCCATGATTATAGTGTTATACTTTTCTGTATCTAGCGCGTGAGCCACAGCAGAAACGACCTTTTTAACAAATATTTCTTTTAAGACTTCTTGCGATACTCCGCCCCTAGCAAGATACAGGGGCATTTTTACCCCCTCAACGGCTTGAAGCGCATTTATGCGGTCTTTGCCGTTAATAATTTTCATCTTAATAAACGCTTTTGCACGTGCGCGCCAGCCCTGCGCTTGAAGCATTTCTGTATTTTCCGCCATTTCTATAAATCCTCAAACTCTACAAAATTGTAATCAGAAAGCAACTCCGGCATGCAATCCAATAACACATCTTCTATATCCTGTATAATTTCAAGTAACATGCCGGCTTGTATTCCACGCGATAACCGCCCCAGCCGGTCTAATCTTACTACTTCCCCTTTTAATTCCGAACATATAGCGCGTATGATGTTTTCACGAAATTTTGGATACGCACTATTAATGTTCATACGCCGGACAAGGCGCACTAAATACATCTTGTGCGCGTGTTGCACCTTACCTTTGCTTAAATAGCTGATAATATCATTTTTTACCTGATTAATGGTAAATTGTCTTAAATCCGTTTGTGGCGGGATTATCCCCGAATATCTACTATTTAACACTGTTTGAGTTCTCCTCTCTTTTCTCAATATCCCTAACGATTAGCGCGTTAACATAGGCGCTGATGTTCTTTTGTTCCTGTAATTTTAACGTGTTTAGGAAATCCCACGCCCTTTTTGTGAGGGTGAATGTTCTTGAAAATTTTTCAGTCATTTATAACCTCTTTTTCTCGGATTACCCCTTGGTAATCACCTACATGGAAGAATATAAACACCGATAAAAATAAGTATGAAAAATAACTTTTCTCATTTAAACATTGAAAGCATTACGCGAAATCAGGCATATCAGAATACCTATTTTTTATTTTACCCGCCTTAAAACGCATTCTAGCGCGTCCATAATTCATTAGAAAAAGAATTATAGTTAAAAATGGGTAGAAATTGAGTATTGGCATAATAGGCAAGTAAAAATAACCGTAAATAGGGGGATAGAGGGGTTTCAATATAGCACCGGCATGCACGCGCTAAACCTCATACAGAGGGCAGTGTTTTCATGAAACTTTCAATGGGGTCAAAACCCTTGCTATTACTGGATTATAGCAAAGTAACCTTAATTAATCCTTTTTTCTCACGCCTTTGCGCATATTCAACAATATTACGCGTGTTCCCAATATGATGACAATATGATATTAGATAGTCACTATTCTGTACCATGTAGCGATTTGCTTGTACTATCGCATACCGTAATGGCACTGTTTCCAGCCCCTCGGGATAGAAAGACCCATTAAACCCCTCTGGTATTTCTCGATTTTGCGTAAGCGCGTATGGCGCAAGTAGGTATAATTTTATATCATCATGGCGCGTTTTCGCTTCCTTTAAAACCCCTTGTACCAAGTAATCAAATCCGCCGTAATGCCCGACAGTAAAGGTCGTAACACCATATTCAGTTATATGCTTTTCAACGACTTCTGATAGCTGGTCTTTTATATCGCTTGGCGCATGTCGGTTACCGATGAAAAAACATGTTTTTCCGTCATTCATGATTAGTCTATCCTTATAAGATATTGTAATCATAACATAAATAAGCATATTTGCTTAACTGTAGGATTATATTGTGCTTAGTTATGTAATATCTTTATCCTATGAAACTTAAAAATTTTTACAGAGAGTTTGGCAAACGCCTGAAACAATTAAGATTACAAGCTAATATGTCGCAAGAGGAATTAGCTGAACAGGTAGGAGTTGCGACAAAAACTGTGAGTTATTGGGAGAATGCTCATAATCCAGTAACTTTAAGCAAAATACCCCTTATTGCAGAAGCCCTGAATGTACCAGTATACAAACTGTTTGTGTTTCTTGAAACTGATGAACAAGTTGCAGATAAAGACTATATAACCTTGCTACAAGCAAAGACCGGTAAAGAACTTGAGGTATTATTCAACATCATTCAAGAGTTTCAGAAGATTAAGCATTGAATATAATTATAAATGCCACCGAAAACCGCAAAACAGTTGAGAAAAACCGCAATTTATGGTATAATTGAGTTGTAGTATAGTGAACGTATGCCGTTAATAATACTTATACTTTTAGGGATAAAAAACGGATAACGGCTTAGGGGATAGCCCATGTAAGACCTTTTAAAGGCTAAGTCTGGTTCAATGATAAAAGTGATTAAACCCAAGTGGGTTTATTTTCGCTGTTTATCGGAACAGGCTTAGCGAATGAAGCAAATTGTATCTTCTTTTGAGGTTAATGGGATAACTGTTAATTTAGTGAAACCTCAACAAAGATTAAGTGTTGAAGAGGATAAAAAACGATTAGCCGGATATCTTTATAAGCTTTTAAAAATGGGCTTTAAGAAGTAGAGTAGATTGTATTATCT
>CALURX010000069.1 GCA_944323265.1 Candidatus Gastranaerophilales bacterium | reverse complement strand
GCTTCGTCCTTATCCATAGCATTTCTGTACGAACGGTCGGAAGTCATTGCGGTATAAGCGTCAGCAACTGCAATAATTCTTGAACCGAACGGGATTGAATTTCCCTTCAAACCTTCCGGCTCGCCGCCGCCGTCCCAGCGCTCTTTGTGATAATGGATATACGGAATGACCTCTGAGAGGAAGTTTATGTTCATCAAAAGATTTACGCCAACGTTCGGATGGTTTTGGAGTTTTTCCCACTCCTCTTTTGAGAGCTTGCCCTTGTTTGCAAACAATGATTCCGGAAGCGTAATCTTTCCGATATTCTGCAGCAGACCCGCGTAATAAACCAAATCCGTTGTTTTTTCGTTCAAGCCAAGCTGTTTGCAAAGCTTCTTTGATAAATCTGCCGTGTTCTGAGAATGCGCAACCTTGTATTGACCTTTCTCGTCAACCGCTTTTGCAAGCTTTTCAACAAATGCCTGCTGCTGAATGCCCAAATCTCCTATCAGGGCTGTAAGTTCGGCTCTGGCATGCTGAAGTTCTTCGGCAAAAATAGAATCTTCCGCGATTAATGCTTCTGTTTTTTCGATTGCTTTTTGAAGGTGCATTGAGGTGCCGAAAAGTCTGCCGATTGTCTCCAAAAGGTTCATATACGCACGCTTGATTGTCTTTTCTTTATAATTCTCTATAACAATTACACCGACTACGTAAGCGTTATTATGCATCGGAACAACCGCAAGTGATTTTACATCAAATTCCTTCAACTCGTATTTCGGAATAAAGTTATCTATCTGTGAGACATCCTTAATCTGGATTTTTTCCAGAGTTTTAAATGCCTTAACCACAATCGACTTATCATCCTCAGTATAGCCGAGTTTCTTTGCATAAATATCTTCATCAAAATCTATTGACGAACCCACAAGCGCAAGCGTCTTGTTATCATCAACATTCAGACCTTTAGTAAAATCTTTTGTAAGGTATATATGACAGGCGTCAACATCAAGAATCTGCGTAAGAGTTTTGGCAATAGAATTATAAACCACGTACTCATCCTGAGAACTGAAGCCTAAAACGCAAAGCGTATTGTCAAGAGAATATATTGAAATCAATTCTCTTAACTGTGATTTAAGTTTAGTTGTCTTATCCTTGACATCTTTTCCGATTTTGTTAGCCAAATCTTCAGATATCAAATATTCAGATATAAAGTCGCCTAAATTGAGAGCAAAAATTTCTTCAAGCGGGTCATCTTCCATCAGGTCTAATGAACGGCTGAAAAGTGATGCTCCTAATTCTTCTTTATCTTCTGTCATAATATTCCTTCCTACAATTTCTTCTATATTATATATAACGGCATAAATTTCAAAAACTTTAACGATTTTTACAAATTTTATACTTTAGTTGGAGAAATCTTATACTTAACGCCGAAAATAAAGGGCTTGAGGGGTTTACAAAATGTAATATTTATTGCAAAGCAGAACAAATTTCCGTACAATTAAGTATAAAGGAGTATATTGTGACAGAGAAAAAGAGAATACTTATTGTCGATGACGATACAGAAATTCGTGATTTATTAGAGTTTGATATTGCATCAAGCGGATATTTTGTTGATACTGCCAAAGATGGTATGGAAGGTTTAAACAAGGCGCTTAACAATAAATACGACCTGATTCTTCTGGATGTTATGATGCCTAAAATGAACGGTTTTGACGTATGCAAAAATATTCGTCAGGCAAAGATTAACGTTCCGATTTTAATGCTAACGGCAAAAGGTACAATCGGGGACAAAACAAGCGGGTTCGACAGCGGTGCGGATGATTATTTGGTTAAGCCTTTCGACGTACAGGAAGTTCTTTTAAGAATAAGGGTTCTTCTGAGAAGAAACCAGCCGCAGGTTGAGAGCCTGACTTCTACAGAAATACTTGAAGCAGGAGAAATTGAGATTCTGCCGGATACACTGGAAGCCGTTATTCTGAATAAAAAAATGAAACTTACTCCTACTGAATTTGAGATTTTATACTGCCTGATGCAGCATTTTAATAAAGCAGTAACGCTTGCAACTCTCTTGGAAGAAGTTTGGGGCTACAGCAGCGATGAGGATGTAAGAATGCTAAGGGTTCATGTGGGAGCATTAAGAAACAAGATTGAGCCGGATTCTAAGAATCCAAAGTACCTGCATACCGTTACTAATGTAGGATACAAGCTTACTCCGTTTGGGGAATAAATAAATGGTGCAGTTTTTCAGCAAAAGACGTTTAAAGATAGCAGAGCAGATAATTATCGTTATCTTTTTTGCAGTGCTCATTCCTATGACGGTAAGCGGTGTTATCATAAACAACATTAACCAGCAGTCAAACAGGGCACAGCTTAGAGATGCGGCGGTTATGATTGCAAATATTGTATCAGAAGAGATTGACGTATTTGAACACTCTATAAACAATGAGCTCGCACAAATTATCGCAACACTTCAATATTACAATTCCCCGCAGCAAGAGCAAAAATACCTTGATACAATTAATCTGGAGCTGCCTATATATAAGGAGCTTGCACTTGTTGATAAAGAGGGGCTTGAAAAATACAACAGCTATAATATTCAGGATGACTATGTTGTTGTTAACCGTCTGCTGAACGACGGACGATATATTGTTGCAGTTTTAGACTTGAAGAGCCTTAAGGAGAACCTATTTAGAACTCTGGCAGGAGATAAGCGTGAAATTTATGTTTTGGGCGAAGGTGAAACGTTAATCGCTTCTGCTAACTATTCGGAAGAATCTTTTAAAAAGAGCCTGGAACAGCTTCCTAAAAAACTCGAGACAGATAAAGTAGTCGTATATGGTGATATAAAAAACCAGCCGCTCGTTTATTTAAAAAAATCTAACCCAGACGCGTTAATCATTGTTAATACTACAAAGTATGTAACAAGGCATGCAATTGATTACAACCGCGACAAGATTATACTTTCCATAATCATTACTATTTTAACTGTATTTTTTGTTGTGGGGCTTTATACTTACTATCTGTACATTAACATTCGCCAGCTCTTCAAGGCAATTATAGCAATCTCCAAGGGTAATTACGAACGCAGAATCCGTCTTTTAACGAATATATTTACCCCATTCGAGATTGTATTTTTAGGCAACGAGTTTAATCGGATGGTCAACCAGATTCATAAGTCTTATATCCAGCTTAAGAAGAAAAACAAAGAACTTAAGCAGATGGATGAATTCCGCTCAAACATGGTTGATACCGTAAGCCATGAGTTCAGAACTCCGCTTACAAGTATTCAAGGGTATACTTCAAGACTTTTGAGGCAGGATATTAAGATAGATGAGGAAACTCGCCAAAAATCATTGAAAATTATCAAAAAACAATCAGAACGCCTTAAGCGTATGATAGAAGATTTGCTTGTTATCCCTGATATTGAGGGAGCAAGGCTTAATGTTGATTTGAAAAACATTCCGATAAATTCTATTATCGAAAGCTCTATAATGCTTGTAAGAAACGATTCTGAAAAAGAAATTATTAATAATGTTCAGGATTGTCAGATTGAAATCATTGCAGATAATGACAGAATTGAACAGGTTTTTGTTAACCTTATTGAAAATGCTATCAAATATTCAAAAGAAGATTCTGAAATAATATTGGATTATGAAATACAGGGCGACAGGCTTGTTGTAAGTGTAAAGAATGAATATGACATAATTCCGAGGGAAAAACTCAAAACTTTATTTGAGAAATTTACGCGAGTTGATGATAAAACCACAAGAACAACACGAGGTACAGGGCTTGGGTTGTATATTGTAAAAGGACTTGTTGAAGCAATGAACGGAGAAATAAGACTTTATTCTAACGAAGAATACGGTTTTTGTGTAAAAGTTTATATGCCGATAGCAAATACATAAATCAGAAAATATATTGATATTTTCCAATAATACTGATATAATTACACAGTACATTTAAAAAGGAATACAGGCTAAAAATTTTAACAAACATTTCGACTGATTTCAACTAAAAGAAAGGAGGTTAGAATGTTAGTTGAAATTACAGCAAAAGAACTAATGCTGATAATAACATTAGTTCTCATTCACAAAACCCGATAACTGGGTTGGTAAGGGTGTTCGCTGCACCCTTGCCTGTATTCTTATTTTAACCTATTTTAAAAATTTTTCAAGGGGAAACTATGCAGAGACTTCCGGAGTATTTGAAAAGACCAATTATTGATACAGAGAAAACAAAAACAGTAAGAAGGATTTTAAAAACAAAATGCCTTAATACAGTCTGCGAGGGAGCAAGATGCCCGAACAAAAGCGAGTGTTATTCCAGAAATACTGCGACCTTTTTGATTATGGGCTCTGTCTGCACAAGAAACTGCCGTTACTGTAATATTTCTCCGGCAAGACCCAAACCGCTTGACGAGGAGGAGCCGAAGCACGTTGCAGAAGCAGTAAAAGAATTGGGGCTTAAATATGCAGTAATAACATCCGTTACGCGGGATGATCTGCCGGATGGAGGTGCAGGGCATTTCAAGAAATGTATAGATGAGATTAGAAAAATATCTGATGCTAAAATTGAGATTTTAACCCCGGATTTCAAGGGAAACAGAGAGGCTCTTGATACCATTATCAAAGCAAAGCCGGATGTTTTTAACCATAATATAGAAACCGTTAAATCCATTTTTAAAACTGCAAGGCCGCAGGGAAACTACCTTACTTCGCTGGAGGTTTTAAGATATATAAAAGATAATTCGAATATGATTACAAAATCAGGCTTGATGGTTGGTTTAGGCGAGGATTTTGATGAAATAGAAGAAACTCTTTATAATCTGAAAAATGCAGGAGTTGATATAGTTACGATAGGCCAGTATATTCAGCCGTCAAAAGCTCACCTTGAGGTTGCTAAATATTATACATTAGAAGAGTTTGAAGATTTAAAGAAGTTTGCTAAAAAGGCAGGGTTTAAAAATTTTGAAATCGGGCCTCTTGTCAGAAGCTCCTACAAAGCGATGAAATCTTGGCAAGACAGCTTGAAAATTGAATCATAAGACGCTAAAATAAAATTTAGGAGAGAGAGATGAGCGTTAATGAGATTATAAATATGGGTTTTTCACTGCATAAAGAGGGCAACCTTGAAGATGCAGAGAATAAATACAATGAAGCTTTAAAGCTTGATGGTGGAAACGCAGAAGTCTATAATCTTATGGGCGTTTTAAAACTCCAGCAGGAAGATGTTCCGGCAGCAATTGAGTGGATAGAAAAAGCTATTGCAATAAATCCTAATCCATATTTTTATGAAACTTTGTTTCAGGCATATATAAGAGGGGATTTTTACAATAAGATTATTGAACGAGAAGACGAGGTTTTAAAACGTTTTCCGGAGAATTTTTCTCTGCTTTTCAATGTTGCACTTGCTTTTAAGAATTTAAACCGAAATAGAGAAGCAATCAAGTTTTATGAAAAAGCCTTAAAGATTAATCCCGGCTCATATTCCGCCTGGTTCAATCTTGCGCACCTATACAGTGTTGAGGGAGAAGCCAAGAATGCGCTTTCTGCGATGAAGATATGCAGTAAAATTAAACCTCACGATGAAGACACAGAGTATTTTCTGGGCCTTGCTCTTATGAGAGTTAAGGATTATGATAAGGGGCTTAAGTATTTTGAGAAAAGGCTTTGCAGAGAAACAGCAATTGCGCTTCAAAATAAAACATACCCCAATAAGGCTTCAAGAGAGCGTTTATGGAAACGCGGCGAAAATATTAAGGATAAAACATTGCTTGTTTATTACGAAGCAGGTTTTGGCGACGTTATAATGTATTCCAGATACCTTCCTCTCGCAGCAGAGAAATGCAAAAAGCTATTATTTATGCCTCAAAAACCTCTTGCTCCGCTTTATAAAGACAACCCGCTCGGGATTGATGAGGTTATAGACAGATTTATCCCTGAAAGTAATATGGAATTTGATGTCCATACACCTCTTTTAAGTTTGCCGTATATATTGGGGCTTAAAGGTGATAAGGTTTTTGCTTATTCGGAAGGCTATATAAGACCTAATAAAAAAATGGCAGAAGAATACCATGAAAAATTCTTTAATAATGATAAAATCAAAGTCGGAATAAAATGGCAGGGAAACACATACTACGACAAAGATAGAGTTATTCCGACAGAAGCGTTTTTCCCATTGATTGAGGTTGATAATACGCAGTATTATTCTTTCCAAACCTTTGAAGGTTCAGAAGAAGTTACCAAGCTTACATCACGATACAATGTTATAGATATAGGAAAAGATTTAATAGACTTTCAGCAGACTGCGGCAGCACTCAGCAACCTTGATATTGTTATCTGTAATGACACTTCTTTAGCGCACCTTGCCGGAGCTATGGGGATTCCATGCTGGGTAATTTTACCGTATGAGGTTAATTGGAGATGGCATGACGAACTTCCAAAATGTGTTTGGTATGACAGCATGCGTCTGTTTAGGCAAAAAGCACCCGGAGATTGGAGCGGGGTTTTTGAAGAAATCCTAAGCGAAATGCGTTAAAAGTTTTTGTTTCTTTCTGTTTCATAGTAATTGAAAGGAAGGTTATTATGACAACAGTAGAACCAATAAGAAACAAACAAGACATCAAACGTGTAGAAAAAATTCTCGCCGGTCAGGGATTACGAAATTTATTATTTTTTGCAATAGGAATTAATTGCGGATTAAGAATTTCTGACATTTTAGGGCTAAATGTGGGCGACGTTAGGGGTAGAGATTACATTCGGCTCGTTGAGAAAAAGACCGGAAAGTTCAAAAAATTTCCGCTCAATTCAAAGTTAAAACCAATGATAGAGGAGTTCACAAAAGGGCGTTGTTTGGAAGAGCCTTTATTTTTGACGCGGTTTAACAATCGGCTGGATAGATTTGCGGCGTATAGAATTATCAATGCGGCTTGTGAAACTGCAGGAGTTGAAGAACATGTGGGAACACATACACTAAGAAAAACTTTTGGGTATCATCATTACCAACAGTTTAAAGATGTTGCAATGCTGCAGAAAATATTCAACCATTTTAGTCAGGATGTAACATTGAGGTACATCGGAATTGAGCAGGCTGAAATTGAAGCTAGTTATTTAAATTTTATTCTTTAAATATACAACATTTTCCAACAAATGTTATCAATATTTATATAATATCATAGAAAATTTTATATAACATCTTTTTATTTGCGAGCGTGCGGCAACGCCGCGATAGCGAGCATAGGAATGCAGGCTTGCCTGCAACAGCCATTCAATCCCACGCCCGAAGGGCGTAGTAAACATTTGCGGATTTTCTCTTTCTTTTCGTTCTTTTCTTTCTCTTTTTAGTCGCAACAAAAGAGAAAGAAAAGGACATATTAAGAGGTTAAATTAAATTATATGCCTCTTTCTTGTGCCGGCAAGAAAGAGGCGGAAAGCGGATTGTTGCCAGAGTGCGAAGTGTTTTGCGGCGGCAAAACACGCAGACACGTTTTACGGCAACAACCAAGC
>CALURX010000068.1 GCA_944323265.1 Candidatus Gastranaerophilales bacterium | reverse complement strand
ATGAAAATTCTTAATTATATGACACCTGAACAAGTTTTTCAACTTCATAGTGTTGCGATTGCTTCTTGAATTCGCCTAAATTGATTTGTAAAGAAATGTAACAAAGATATGTCTTTTTGAAATTTAACTTTTTATATAAACTTTATATATATGTAAGACAAATCCAAGAGAGTTTAAGAAAAATTAAATATTAAAAGCTTGAACTGATGGGCTTAAGTTATATTCTGTGAATAAGTTTTACAGGCTTAAGTAAATGTGTCCAAAAAAGCGAGGCAGATAAATATGGCATTACTACAATCATATAATATTAACGCAATGGCAACACAGATATCAAAAGAATTTTATATTAATGATAATGCACCGGATGACAAATCCTATGTATTGATGGATGAGATGAGGCTATTTGCGATGGATATGAAATCCAGAGTAACATTTATTTCCCGAGCCAAGTCGTAGAAAAGATTTACCTATATATACCAATCTTAATCTTACTTAACTAATTTAATTCCCCTAACTGACTTATCTAACAGCGCCTGATTCAAAGAGTCAGGTCTTTTTTTTTGCTGATGTACAGGAGGAGGATGTTTTTATTCTCCATACAAGGTTAAATTGGAAAAGAAAGGAGATTGTTATGTTTTATGATGTATTAAAAGCAAAAGATATCGTTAATCTTGATGGCGGAAAATTTGAACGAAAAGTCCTTATGGAGAACGGAAACAGCTGCTTAAATATCATTGCAATAAAAAAAGATGAGGTTATAGACACCCATACTTCAACATGCGATGCCGCTGTTTTAGTTCTGGATGGTGAAATAGAAATCCATTTTGAAGCGGAAAAATTTACTGTTGATAAGGGTGAAATACTGATGTTTAAGAAGGATAAAGAGCATAAGGTTCTGGCGCTTAAAGACAGCAAATTTTTGCTTATAAAAATATAGATTATAGACGGCACATATATGTGCCGTTTTTAGTATCAAATAAAATTTTGTTTGTGGTTTAATATTTTTATAAGGTGTGTATATGTATATAAAAAGTCAGGAGTTATCATTTAAAAAGGCTTTACCCACTGGCATGAAGCCTGATTTTGCCCAAACAATAAAAGAGGTCAAAACTGCGCTTGGAATTAATGAGGGGCTATCTTTACTAAAGTTAGACACGGCATCTTTTCCAGCCAATATTGGACAAGACACCGGAGTCGGCAAATTAAACTCACAAAAGGCAATTGATTTAATAAAATTTCTGACTTTTTATACCGGTACTAAGGCTGTAAAAATTTTCCCATTCGGGCAGCAAACAAAAAGCTGGGGACATTACTATTGTCCTTATAACAAAACCGCAATGACAATAGGAGAGGAAAACATCAATCTTTTTAACCTTCTGAATAAAGAAAAATATGGTGATATTTTAAAAGAGGAGGATATAAAGAGCCTGCGTGTAAGAAGTTCCGGCAGTATCAACTATGAAAATGAACTCGGAGTCACAGAATACTATCCTATACTGCAGCCATTAAGAAAAGCTTTTGATAATTTTAAAAATCATCTTTCAACACCCGAATTAGAACAGAAATTTGAAGATTTTAAGCAAAAGAAATATGTCAAAGAATATTATCCAAGACTTGCTCTTTACCCATATTTAAAAGACAAAGAACCTGACTTATTTAAAAATTTCCGGACTTCAAAAGAGAAACAGGAAAAATTTATACAGTATCAAGAAAAGTACAAAGATGAGATAGAATTTTTCAAATTTCGACAGTTTATTGCTGATAAAGAACATTTTGAGGCCAAAGAAAAACTCAATTCAGAAGGCATTAAACTATTTGGCGATTGCTTGATTGGTTTTTCGAATCAGGAATTTTGGGCTCATCCGGATGCTTTTGTCGAAGGCGGAGGAGTCGGTTGGTCGCTTCCCGCTTTGAATGATAAAAAATTGCTATGTAAAAAATCTCTGGCAAATAAAGTTTTTAATGATAAAATTTCTTTTTATCTTGAACATTTTGACGGTATCAGGTTCGACGTAGGCTGGTGGTACGCATACACAAGAGTAGAGACGAAAGATGGAGTTAAAGAACGTGATATGAAACATAAGGTCTTTGATTTCATTGAAAAAAGAGCAAAAGAAATTAAAGGCAAGGATTTTGATACCAGAAACTTAATATATGAGATGGATGGTTTTTCACATCTTTATCATTGGAATACAATGAAACCCCTGGAAAATGTTAAAAACATTGTAAGCGTTTTGACAACAGAATATGAAAATGATTATGGGAATCATGGTGCAGGCTGGGGACATCCAGAATTTTTATTAAAAAATGGATTCTCACAGGATGAATTTATTATTGGCACCAACAACCATGATGGTGAAAATTTGAGGATTTTGGCAGAGTCAAAGAGTAAGGAAAATCGTCAAAAGCGAGCAGATTCTATTTCTGTTCTTGCAAAGGTGCTAAACATCCCAGCAAAAGTATTAGAAGATTCAAAGGAATTTGTAAAAGCGAAATTTGCACAATTGTATACTACAAAGAATCAATTTCTTTTTTATGTAGATGTATTGGGGGCTAAGAATATTATTGACAACCATACAGTAAATCCTAAAAACTACCGTATGCGTTTGAATGATAATTTTGAATCACAGTACCATACTTCTCTTCAAAATGGAAACGGATTTAATATTATGGAATCTCTTAAACTGGTTTTAAAATCGCGGCGTCTTGACGAGAACTATCCGGACTTATATCAAAAAGTTTGTTATTATGCAGATTATTTAAGAGAACCCGGGGCAAAAACTGAGGCTGAGGCAAATATTGCTGTGCAATAAAAAAGACCGCTAAAACTAGCGGTCTTTTTATACGTTTTATGTCTCTAAGCCTTTACGCTTTGGGTAGCCAATTTTCTCTCATTTTCCAGCTGCAAAGTAACAGTTGTTATATCACAAACTGAAGCCGGACCAAAGTATTGAATAGCACCAGGGAATAAATATCTGTCATTCAAAGCCCAATCTTCTCTGTTTGCTTCAAGCTTTTTGAACACAGGGCCGTCAAGCTCAACAAGAGCCTTCTTAATAACAGGTTTCATTTCACCGTGTCTTCTTTCCATATTCATCATCATAGTAAGAGGAACACCGCCTGCAATCCAATCATTTGCAGCTTCTGTCAGGTTTCTTACAGAAGACAGATAACCTGTCAGACCGAAATTAATTAAAGCAAATGCATTGAATCCGAGTGAATAGCAGTAATCTGCGTCAAAGTTTGAAGGGAATGCGCAGCGGCCTTCATAACCGAAGAAGTGAGCCTGAGCATTAAACTTACCGATATATTGTCCTTCTAACTTCATTTCGTCAAGTTTTTGAGCAATCATTTCAATTAAGAGTTTTTCTGTCTCAATTTTTGAAACCTGAACATTGCCGTGCGGATCTCTGTCTGCCAAAAGTTGTCCTTTAATCAATGCCGGTAAAGAATTATAAACTTTTGCATTATTAGCAGATAATCTGTTTTCCACAATCGCAAATTTTTCACGAATAGTAGGAGCATTTGCAAAATCAGGGTCAGTTTCAAGCTCTGCCATAATATCATTAAGGTTTGCAATCATTGACTTCATCTCAGGAATAAATTCAATCAAACCTTCCGGAATAACTGCAATACCAAAGTTTTTACCCATATCTGCACGTTTTACTATGATATCAACCATATAATTAATAACAGATTCCAAAGACATTGACTTTGTTTCAACTTCTTCTGAAATTAATGTAATATTTGGTTGTGTTTGAAGAGCAGCTTCCAATGCAACGTGAGAAGCACTTCTTCCCATAATTTTAACAAAGTGCCAGTATTTCTTAGCAGAATTAGCATCTCTTTCAATGTTTCCGATAAGTTCTGCATAAGTTTTTGTTGCAGTATCAAAACCAAAAGAGATTTCAATCTGTTCATTCTTCAAGTCGCCGTCAATTGTCTTCGGGCATCCAATAACTTGAATTCCTGCATTATTTTTTACAAACCATTCAGCAAGAAGAGCTGCGTTTGTGTTAGAATCATCACCACCGATGATTACCACAGCAGAAATATCAAGTTTCTTGCAAACAGCAAGAGCTTTTTGGAATTGGTCTTCTGTTTCAAGCTTAGTTCTTCCGGAGCCGATTATATCAAAACCGCCGGTGTTTCTGTAATCATTGATAAATTCATCATTAAACTCAACATATTTTCCATCAATAATACCGGATGGGCCGCCCAAGAAACCAAATAATTTATTATTTGAATTAGCCTGTTTCAAAGCATCATACAGCCCTGCAATAACGTTATGTCCGCCGGGAGCTTGACCGCCCGATAGAATAACGCCGACATTTCTCTGAGTGCTAGGCAATGATTCTGTTGCTGTCTGGAAAGTTATTGTCGGTTTTCCGTAAGTATTCTTGAATAAAGCCTTAATTTCTTCCTTATTAGCAACAGCTTCGGTTGCAGAACCCTCTTTTGCAATAAGATGGTTAATACCGTTTGCAAGAGATGCCGGTAATTTCGGACGGTATTTAAGTCTTTCGATTTGTAATGGTGATAAATTTGTCATAAAAATTCTCCTTCTTTTTGTTTAAATTATACATTAAACAATTTTTTTAAGCACGATAGCAAAAATATTTTTTACCTATTTTGTAGTAAATACAATTGAAAGGAAAAATATGTTTATATCATATACACCCAATAGAAATATGTCATTTAAAGCTCTTGTTCCAATAGAACAATACAAAGGTACAATCTTAAAACTTACAAAAAACGAAAAAGAAAAAATAGCAAAATATGAGCATCAAATAGGGGCTTTAGAATTAGAAAGAATTCATATAATAAATCGCTCTTTAAAAACTCGGCATAATGCTCCGTTAGAAAATTATTATAGCAGCAGACTTTTAAAATTAGAAAGCCAAATAGAAATATTGAAAGATATGATAAAAAAAATCAAGTTAGACCGCTTAAGTAAACAAAAAACCTCAAAACTTGATATTGACGCTTAATATCCATTAAGTAATAATAAGCTCGCCCAAATTACAATAATTCCAGACATAATACCAGTTATCGCGTAATGCCAATCTCCATATTCATGTGAAAGCGGTAATAAAGTATCAAAAGATATATAAATCATTATTCCGACAACAGCAGCCATAAAGAAACCTACAAATACTTGCGGCAAAAACCAGTGCAGCAGCGCCAACCCTATAAGGGCGCCAATTGGTTCAGTCATGCCGGTCCAGAATGAATACCAAATAGCCATTCTTTTTTTACCGGTTGCATGATAAATAGGGAGTGCAACCGCAATTCCTTCCGGAATATTATGCAAAGCTATTGCAAGAGCAACAGAGATTCCGATTGCGATATCTTGAGAGGACACAAGAAAAGTTCCAAGCCCTTCCGGGAAATTATGCACTGCAATAGCGATTGCAGTTAACAACCCTGCGCGTTTAATCCGATGAGCTCGTTTTTTTGAATCACTATTATCAGTCAACAAATCTTCTTCTACGTGATCCGGAACAAAGGTATCTATGAGTTTAGATATAATAACCCCCGCAATGAAGCCCCCAAACATAATCCAGTGATAATCGACAGGATAATAAACTTTTAACAGTCCTTCCGCTGTCGTAAGAATCTCTGTAAATGAAACAAAAATCATAACACCGGCTGAGAATCCAAGCCCGAGTGATAAAATTTTCATATTATTTTTATTTACCAAAAAAGTTATAAACCCGCCGATTACAGTTGCAAATCCGGCAAGCACAGTCATTAACAAAGGTATTTTCCAGTTTTCAATCATTTAATAATCCTTTTTATAAAATGATATCATAAAAAAAGAACCTTGCTTATGGCTCTAGGAATTAAGAATAGCTGGAAGTATGAAAAAGATTTAATGCATATATTAAACAAAATTCTTAATAAAAATGTAATTCCCCACTTGCGCAGTTTTAATACAAAGATTAAAATAAATGCTTGCAAAAAAAAATTTAGCAAATATTATAATATATGTAAGTTGCGATGAACGCAGCGCGTGACAATTGATGGGAGCGTAGCTCAGCTGGTTAGAGCGCATGCCTGTCACGCATGAGGTCGCGAGTTCGAGCCTCGTCGTTCCCGCCATTTAAAAATTGACCCTCTTGAGGGTCTTTTTTGTTAGTAAAATCAATGCTTTCCGGTGGTTCGAGAGTGTTTAATTTCTTATCTTCTTCTTTTATTAAATCTGATAGAGTATAGAACACTGGAAACAGCTCTATATCTAGGTTTTTGTCGTGATATGTAATGTTCGAGATAACAGTTGACGTGATAAAACGTTTTTCTTCCACCGTTCCATTCAAATACATGTCATGAGCATTCTTGCAGAATTTCAATAACATTTCGCACATGTTGTAAAATTCTTCATCCGCCTTGTTTATTCTCGTTCGCTGGTTTTCCAATTTGGAGATTTCTTCATGCCATGGTTTAGTCTTTTTCTTCCAAAAAACTTCAGTTATTTTTCCGTCTAATTTATCGTTATATGCTTGGGATATACGGCGCTCTAATACGCTTATTTGCCTATTTATTTCAGATTTGGTATGTTCCCGATATTCATTCTTAGCATTATGAACTTCTTTAACACTCCTCAAAACGTCATCTAATATAGATTTCGTGATTTTAAAGCTCTTCAAAATATTTACAATAGCTGTATCAATAGTATTCTGATTTACGTAGGATTTTGCCTTACAGCCCTTCTTATGATAGTCATTACAGTGATAATATACATACTTTCCTTTCTTTAGTTCTGGAGATAGTACACCTCCGCATATAGGACAACGCATTAACCCTTGATATGGGAATTGTTCGTCATGTGTTTTAGCCTTGCTTTGACCGCTTAATCGTTCTTGAATGATATTAAAAGTGTGTTCATCAATAATTGCTTCATGCTGTGCGTTTTCACATATATAACCGCTGTATTCAAATTTTCCGATATAGAAAATATTTTTGAACATTCGTTCAAAAGTCTTAACAGAAACTTTACAGCCCTTTTTACTTCGCAATCCTTCTTCATATAGTAAGTTGCATATTTCTAGCTCTGAATATGAGCCGGTAGCATACAATTCAAACGCACGCTTTATGTATGGTGCGCGCGCTTCATCGACTATAATAATTCTCTTACCGTTCCCATTATCTGCATTAAGATACCCCAAAGGTGCGGTTGACGGATATATGTTCTCCCTAGCCTTTTGCGCCTGCCCTTTGCGGACTTCTTCTGAAAGATTATCAGCATAATCTTTTGCAAGAAGAACTTTAAGACCGTGTGTCAATTTCTGGCTGCGTGTCGCATTTTCAGAAATTATTTCCCCTTCTTTAACAAAGTGAATTGCCACATGCTTATAATCATCTAGTGTTACATAATCCTTAAAGTTACGTTGTAGTCGGTCGGTTTTTTCTACGAGAAGATTTTGAACAGTTGGGTTTTTATCAAAAAATTTTAACATTGCATTAAACTGTTTTCGACCGGCTTTTCTTGCGGTTTCTGCTTCCTTAAAGATTTCTACAATTTCTAAGTTGTTTTTTTCTGCATAATCCCGCAAAAGTTCAATTTGCGCGGGAATTGAATATCCGCCCTTTTCTTGCTCGCGACTAGATACGCGGGCATATATAACAGCTTTATTACCATAATCATGTTTTTTCGCCATTAGACACACTCCTTAAAAGGAGTATAGCTAAAAAATGGAGATAATACAATCTACTCTACTTCTTAAAGCCCATTTTTAAAAGCTTATAAAGATATCCGGCTAATCGTTTTTTATC
>CALURX010000067.1 GCA_944323265.1 Candidatus Gastranaerophilales bacterium | reverse complement strand
ACAAAGGAGAAATTAATGGCACGTTCATTAAAAAAGGGCCCATACGTAGAAGAAGCTCTTCAAAAGAAAATTAACAAAATGAATGAAAATTCAGAAAAGAAAGTTGTTAAGACTTGGTCAAGAGCATCCATGATAATTCCTGATATGTTGGGACACACAATAGCCGTACATAACGGTAAAACACACGTTCCTGTATATGTAACGGAACAAATGATTGGACACAAGCTGGGTGAATTTGCGCCTACAAGAATGTTCAGAGGACATGCTGGTTCAGATAAAACAGCAAAACGTAAGTAGTCGAATTTAGATTAAAAAATATAAGGAAAATAAAAATGGAAGCTAAAGCAAGACAAACAAACATAAAAATGACAGCAAGAAAACTTCGTCGAGTAATCAACGAAGTCAGAGGTAAGGCTGTTAACGAAGCTCTTGATATGTTACGTTTTATGCCGTACTTTGCAGCCAGAGTTGTTGAAAAGAACTTGAAGGCCGCAGCTGCAAATGCTTTCGAAAAAGCAGGTGTAAAATCAGATGCCCTAAAAGTTTCTGAAATTTATGCGGACGAAAGTGTAACATATAAAAGAGGTAAACCAAGAGCACGAGGTCGTATATACAGAAGACTCAAACGTACATCTCACCTCACAATTAAAGTTAGTGACGCAGTAAAATAGAGGAAATAAGGAAATGGGACAAAAAACACATCCAACCGGATTTAGAGTAGGTATAATCAGACCTTGGTCAAGTACATGGTATGCTAAGATTAAGGATTATGCCGGATTCGTAGCAGAAGATGCTAAAATTAGAAAATTTATAAAGAAAAAATTATATGCAGCAGGTGTTGCAGAAATTTTAATTGACAGAAAAGCTCAAAATACTACAATCACAGTAGTTGCAGCAAAGCCAGGTATCGTAGTAGGCAGAGGCGGACAAGGTATTGATGAATTGAAAGCTGAAGTTTCTAAGTATTTAGGCAAGCAAGTAATTATCAATGTAGTAGAAGTTGCAAGAATCGATTTAAATGCTTTATTATTGGCTGAGTATGTAGCACAACAATTAGAAAAACGTGTAGCATTCAGACGTGTAATGAAACAGGCTATGCAGCGTGCAATGAGAGCCGGCGCACAGGGTATCAAGATTATGGTATCAGGTCGTTTAGGCGGTGCTGAAATTGCAAGAAGCGAGTGGGCAAAAGAAGGAAGAATTCCTCTTCAAACACTCAGAGCTGATGTTGATTACGGTTTTACGGAAGCAGATACAATCATGGGTAAGATTGGTGTTAAGGTATGGATTTTCAAAGGCAACTTAATGCCGGGCGAAAAAGCAGATATGAACATCAAATCTAAAAACTCAAAAGAATCAGCAGGTGAACGTTTTGGCGGCAGACGCGGCAAACGCAGACCTGTAGAAACAAAATAAGTAAATAACAGGAGAACAATATAATGTTAATGCCAAAAAAGACAAAATACCGCAAGATGATGAAAGGTAGAATGAAAGGTACTGAAACAAGAGGTACTGAATTCGAATTTGGTCGTTACGCATTAAAGGCTCTTGAACCTGGCTGGATAACAAGCCGTCAGATAGAGGCCGCAAGACGTGCAATGACTCGTGAAATCAAACGTGGCGGTAACGTTTGGATAAAAATATTCCCGGATAAACCGATTACTGCAAAACCTGCAGAAACTCGTATGGGTTCAGGTAAAGGTAACGTTGAATACTGGGTTGCAGTTGTAAAACCTAACAGAATATTATTCGAACTTGACTACTTTGATAGAGCTGTTGCTATAAATGCATTGCAGCTTGCAGCACAAAAACTGCCTATTAAAGTAAAGGTTATAGAAAAAGAATCTGTATAATTAATTAAGGAAATATAACAATGAAATTAAGTGAAATGCGTGAAAAAACAGTTGAAGAGTTAAAACAGTTTGTTAAGGAATCAAAACAGCAATTGTTGAATTTTCGTATACAAAAAACAATGCATAAGCTTGAAAATACAGCAGAGATTTCAAAAACAAAACGTTTAATAGCTCAAGCAAAAACTGTAATAACAGAAAAGGAAGCGGCTTGCGAGCAGAGGGCGTAGAGCCTGAACGGAGTTCAGGGTCGAGACCCGTTTAATGCGAGCAAACAAGGAGATAAAAAATGCCTAAGAAAGAAAAACAAGGTGTAGTTATAAGCGACAAAATGGACAAAACAGTAGTAGTAAAAGTTGCTTCATATAATCCGCACCCAAAATATAAGAAAATTATTGAAACAAATAAAAACTACAAAGCTCATGATGAAAAGAATGAATGCGGTGTTGGTGATACAGTAAGAATTATTGAATCAAAACCAATTTCAGGAAGCAAAAGATGGGTTGTAGAATCTATCGTAGAAAAAGCTAAGTAGTAAATGGCCGGGGTGAGCTCAACGCATAGAGTTCATGGACAGGCGCGGTAAATGCAATAAATAGGAATTTATTAGCAGAAAGTAGGTTGGGGTTTCCACCCCAACAACAAATAAAAAGGAAACAGAAAAATGATACAACAAGAAACAAGACTGGTAGTAGCAGATAATACAGGTGCTAAAGAATTATTGGTTATCCGTGTTATGGGAAGCTCAAATAAGAAATTTGCGGCTGTAGGTGATGTTGTTGTTGCAACAGTAAAGGATGCAACTCCTAATATGACCGTTAAAAAATCTGAAGTTGTAAAAGCTGTTATCGTAAGAACAAAGCACGATATCAAACGTGCAGACGGTTCAGTAATCAGATTTGACGAAAACGCAGCTGTTATAATTAACAAAGACGGCAACCCTCGCGGAACTCGTGTTTTCGGACCTGTAGCAAGGGAATTGAGAGACAAAAACTTTATGAAGATTGTTTCTCTTGCACCGGAAGTTATCTAATACGAACGATATAAATCCAAATAAAAAGTAAATGGAGAATAAAAATGGCAGACAATAAAAAAAGCTTGCATGTAAAGACTGGTGATAGGGTTATCATCACAGCAGGCAAAGATAAAGGAAAAACCGGTAACATAAAGAAGTCTATACCATCTGAATCAAAAGTAGTGGTAGAAGGCGTAAATATGATTACCAAGGCTACCAAAGCTAATCCTGCATACGGTATTCAAGGCGGATTAATCAAGAAGGAAGCTCCGATTGATTCATCTAACGTAATGATTGTATGCCCTAGCTGCGAAAAGCCAACCCGCATTAAACATGCAGTAGTGGACGGTAAAAAAGTTCGTGTATGCAAAAAGTGCGGTGAACAATTAGACGTATAAAACAGAGACAATACGCGGGGTTAAGTAATCTTAACGATTAGGTTTTCCCCTTCCGTATGAACAGAAGGAAAAGAAAAATGACTAGAACTAAAAATTTAAGAGCAAAATACAATGAAGAAGTAAAAGCAGCACTTAAAGAAAAATTCGGTTATAAGAATGATTTGATGATTCCAAAACTTCATAAAATCGTTTTGAATATGGGTGTTGGTGAAGCTTCTCACAACTCAAAAATTGCCGATGCTATTCAGGCTCAGCTGACAAAAATTGCAGGCCAAAAAGCTGTTGTTACAAAAGCTAAAAAATCGATTGCTTCTTATAAGTTAAGAGAAGGAATGCCTGTAGGTGCTATGGTTACATTACGCGGCGAAAGAATGTACGATTTCTTACAAAAGTTAATCTGTGTTGTTCTTCCTCGTATTCGTGACTTTAGAGGTGTTTCTGCAAAAAGTTTTGATGGCAGAGGTAATTATACTCTTGGCTTGAAAGAACAGTCTTTGTTCCCGGAAATCACTTATGAAGAAGTTGATTTGGTAAAAGGTATGAACGTATCTGTTATCACAACTGCTCATACAGATGATGAAGCTAGAGAATTATTAAAATTATTAGGCATGCCATTCAAAGGTATGGGAAAAAACTAGTATAGATGGATTGTTTATCCCGATTATGCTAGGATGATTGTAGAAATTAAATTTGTGAAAAGGAGAAAATCATGGCTAAAAAAGCGATGATAAATAAAGAACAAAAAAGAGAAAAATTAGCTGCTCAGGGCAAATACCCGAAAGTAAGACTGCACAACAGATGCAGCATCTGCGGCAGACCTCATGGGTTCCACAGAGATTTCGGTTTGTGCAGAATTTGCTTGAGAAAAATGGCTCATGAAGGCGTTTTGCCTGGCGTTACTAAAGCAAGCTGGTAGTAGGGTAAATTAGAATTTGGTAGTTATGTTTGAGACTACTAATTCTGTACTTGCAATCACCGTTGCTTGTAGATACTTGTGAATAGCTCGTGTTTAAAGAATGTTTACAAGTCTGTATGCCAAGTAAGGAAATTAATTACAACATATTTTATAAAAAGCTCCTGCTATTCAGCAGGAGCTTTTATTACTTTAATCTTGTAAACATTCTTTTGTTAGATCAAGATGTTTGGCTACTAAGACTCGATTATTGGTACCAAGTTTTCTGTATATACTTGATATATGAGCTTTGGTTGTGTGTGTAGAGATACAGAGTCGTTGTGAAATTTGAATATTATTAAGCCCGATTGCAACGAGGTTTATCACTTCAAGTTCTCTTCTTGTTAATTTTTTCATTATAAAATACTCCCATATTAAGGTTCCTCTTTTATTTATGCATAAACGTTATACAATATTTGTATAACATTTTGGGCTTCTTGTCTATAGGGCTGATAGCTAATATTTTGATATACATGAGTATATGAATTATTTGATATAAAAATCATTGAGAGCAAGCGGATGCTGAAAATCCTCGTGGGAAAAGACTTGCATAACGTATCGGCCTTTTTCGTATAGTGTAAAATAATTTGTATGATAATATCTTTCATCGAGCATGAGGCGGTAATCTTTTGTCCGCACAACCTCATTTCCGCCCCAAGGTGCGTCTTCTGTCATTTTGAAAACCTGGACGCGTATAAATTCATTTTTCATTTTTTTAGGGGCTATAAAAAGGTAGTAGACTCGCTGTCCTTCGGTAAATGTCTTCTGGGGATGGAGTGCTGTTTCCTGAGTGATTGGCTGTGTATTGAAAAGAATTAAGCCTCTATCATAAGTACAGGCACAGAAAATTAGGCTAGTAAATATTACAATTGTTAATAATTTAAATATTCTTATCATTTTTCAAGCTGCTTGATTTTCTGATTAACCATGTTTAGCATTTTTTCGTCTTTTTCAATTCCTGCGTACAGATAATAATATTCAAGCGCCTTATCAATATCTTTCTTCTGTTCATAGGCCATGCCTAATGAATAATAGGCATAAGGATAATCCGGAGATATTATTAAAACTTTTTCAAAACATTTGATACACTCATCGTAATTCTTTTGTGCTGCAAGAATTAAACCTTTATTAAAATAAGCATCTACGTTATTTTCATCGATTACAAGCAGTTTGTCATAAAAACTTAGAGCCTTTGCATTATTCCCGAGGAGTTTGTAGAGATTTGCAATTTTAAGCATTGTAACTTTGTCTTGAGGCTTAAAAATAACTGCTTTTGTATAATAATCTATAGCTTCGTCGTATTTTTGCTGTTTATGAGCTTCATCGCCTTTTTTGATTAATTCTTCATAGGTCAAAGGATGTTGCTCTGTGGCTTCCGGAGAACCCGTCTCTATTGGTGCAAGAATTTCTTCCGGTTGGGTCTCCTGTTTTGGTTGTACTGTCAAATCCTTATGTGCAGTTCTGAAATTTTTTAGAGCATTGCTGTATTCAGCATTTGAAGGAGCGAGAGAAACAGCTTTTTCATAATTAGCCAGAGCAATTTCCGTGCAGCCCATTTTGTCGTTTGCAAGTGCAAAGCCATAGTAAGCGGAGGCTTCTTTCTCATTAAGCTCAATTGCATCTTCAAAATACAATATTGCCTGTCCGTAATCTTGTTTGTCATAGAGGCTGTAACCATAAGCTATAGAGGCTGCTGCAAGGTTCTTTGATAATCTCTCATTCGGTTGTTTTGCAAGAAGCTCCTTATAAATTTCTATAGCTGCTACATAATTATCCATTGCGTGGAGTGTTAAGGCTTTATTGGCCAATAATTCCGTATTTTCAGGTTCAGATTTTAACGCAAGATCATAATATTTAAGCGCGTTAACGTAATCCTCTTTTTTATGGTAACAAAGAGCAAGTTCTTTTTTGGTCTCAACATTAGAAGAATCTTTTGAGTATGATTTTTCAAAGTTAAATAAGGCCAGCTCATTGTTATCAAGTTTTTTGTATACTAAACCCAAATTTCTGTAAGCGTCTGCATCATCAGGAAATGCTGCAAGATATTCTTTATACTGTTCAATAGCTTCTTCATTTTTTCCCATATTTCCAAGCAGATTTGCATAATCAAACTTGAGGGCAACTAGTTTTGGGTTAAGTTCAAAGACCTTTTGGAACGCTGCAAGCGCTTTGTCATTCTCATCAATATTTTGGTATGAAAGAGCAAGCTTTGCAGCTACAGCTTCATCCTGAGGATTAGCTTCCAGCGCCTTTTCTAAGAATTCTGCTGCAGCTTGATACTGTTTTGTATCATATAGTGCCATACCGTAATTTGCGTAATCTTTGAATGCCCCGGGGTACTTTTTATAAACGCTTGAATACAAATCGCAAGCCTTTTCCGGTTGGTTAGCCGCGTAGTATACGTTTGCTAAATTTTCGCTTGCTTCCTGATGTTCAGGGTAAGCTCCGAGGAAGGTTGTGTAATACTCTATTGCGCTCTGATAATTCTTTCTGAAATATTCTACATTAGCCAAGTTTAAGTAATTGTATTTGTACTCCGGATAAATCTGCTGCGCCTGCATAAATGAATTATAAGCATTTTCATAATCACCCATTGTCTGTAGAATATTACCCATGCTGATATAAATAAAAGCGTCATTAGGGCGAAGTTTTACAGCCTTTTTATACGCGCCCAGTGCGTCTTCATAACGTCCTATGTCTGAATATAAACCTGCTATTTTTGTGTAAAGCATTGCATCATCCCCGTTTATTGCAATTGCCTTTTGAATAATGCTTATAGCAGTATTGTAATCGCTTCTGTACTCATAATTACACGCCTGTTGGTACAATGCGTGCGCCTCTTTTGTCATTTTCGCTTCTGCTTGTATAGATGATAAAGACACTAATACTGCTAACAACGATATATAAATTTTTTTTGTATTCATAACATAAGCCCTCAAGTATATTTTAGCAGAAAAATAAAAAAATGGTGACGAATTCTCATCACCATTTCTAATTTACCAATGTTTAAGATAAATATTATTCATATTTATCCCTAGAACATCAAGCCGGCTTCTCTTGCAGCGTCTGCAAGTGCTGCAATTCTGCCGTGATATAAGAAGCCGCCTCTGTCGAATACAACACATTCAATGCCGGCTTTTTTAGCTTTCTTAGCAATAGCTTCACCAACAACCTTTGCAGCTTCGATGTTACCGCCGTGTGCTAATTTTTCTTTTAAGTCTTTGTCAACAGATGATGCTGAGCATATAGTTACGTGTTTTTCATCATCAATTAACTGAGCATAGATGTGTTTTGTGCTTCTATAAACAGCCAATCTAGGGAATTCAGAAGTTCCTGAAATTTTAACCCTGATAGCTTGGTGTCTTTTTTGTACTTTTGGTTTTCTAATTTCTTGTTTAATCATATTGGTTTTTCCTTTCTATCGCTCAAACCTTCTTGACAACCTAATCAAGGGTTTATGTGAGCTTGTTGTTATGTTGGGGTAGAAACCCCAACATACATTCTTCACATCGGGAACTGGTAGTTATACATCTGAGGTTGACCTGGAATTCTAAATCCTGTTTGTAGTTTTACCGCTGTCAACCGACCAAATGTCTACGTGCGTAGCACCTAACCGCCTGTGCAATCAAAGATTGCTTCACTCCATTC
>CALURX010000066.1 GCA_944323265.1 Candidatus Gastranaerophilales bacterium | reverse complement strand
TTTATTGTAGGATAAAAATACTTTGGTATTTGCATCTTGCTTCTTTTTGTTATTTTTTATTTGGACACTAGTGCCTCTCTCGCAAGGGGCGAGGGGAGCTTGTTTGTTATATATAACTACTCTTCAACTCTTCAACCTCTAAACATACCATCACCCATCCCCACCCCTTCCACAACTAATTCTTGCAAAAAATTGGTTCTCATTGTAAACTTATATTACAAAAAAGATTTGAATTATGATTTTAAAACAACCCCGAAAAAAAAATAGAGTGAGCTTGAGAGGTGCTGTACAGATTAATCGCAACAGCTATTTTGTCTATTCTGATGAAGTCGGAAAAACTTTTCTCAAAACAGGAAAAGACGAACAGATGCATAAATCTGCAGTACAAAGTATGATTGAGCTTAATCCTGACATTCACGGACTTTTAAAAAAGTATAAAATAAAACCCTCTATTGATACAAAAACACTTAAAGAACTCACTGGCGGACATATGAACGAAACATGCAATATTGCAATGGGTGTTTTTTCTCTTTTACCGGATTATTTGAAAAATGAAATTGATAAAACCGTAATCAAAGAAGCTTCTATGCTTCACGACCTTGGCAAAGTCTTAATTCCGTCAAAAATTCTTAACAAGCCTGCAAAGCTTAACTATAAAGAACGTGAGATAATGAATATCCATTCTACTCTCGGCTATGAACTTTTAAAAACACAAAGCATATCAGAAAAAACTTTAGAACTAATAAAATATCATCACCAGAACTTAAAACATTCCGGCTATCCGGCCTGGGAAGAAGGGAATACACCATCAGACATCGGGGTTCAAGTTGTCTCTATTTCTGACAAGTACAGCGCTCTGAGGGAGGCTCGCGTATATAGACGCAGACTCAACCGGCTTGAATCCTTGCTGATTCTGTATAAAGAAGTTCGGGAAGGTAAAATCCTGCCAGAGGTCTATAACGCGCTGGTAAAATACGCCCAAAAATTTGATGTTTAATTTGATAATTTTTATTATATAATTTAAACAAACAGAGAGGTAGGGAAATATGCAAGTTTCGTTAAACTGGTTGAATGATTTAGTAGATTTAAAAGATATTGATGTTAAACAAATTGCTCATGAGCTTACTATGAGCGGTTTGGAAGTAGAAGAGATTGAAGAAGTTAGACCTAAATTTACAAATATAATTACTGCAAAGATTGAAAAAATTGATAACCATCCGAATTCCGATCATTTGCACCTTGTAACGGTAAATACCGGCTCCGGTCTGAAAACTGTTGTTTGCGGTGCGCAGAATATTAAAGTCGGACAGGTTATTCCATACGCGTCTGTCGGAAGTAAAGTTCTTGACAGAAAATCAGGCGAGCAGTTTGAACTTACGCCTGCAGTAATAAGGGGTGTGGAATCTCAAGGTATGTTATGCTCCGATGACGAACTCGGGGTTGCTGACAGAAATTATCAGGAAGAAGACGGCATACTTATTCTTAACAGAATATTTCCTAATGTTGGCTTAGGCCTGGATGTGGAAAATGTTTTAGGCTTTGAAAAAGATTATATCCTGCATACGGCACCTACTGCAAACAGAGGCGATCAGATGTCTGTTGTCGGAATTGCAAGAGAATTGTCAGCATTGTTTGACAGACCGATGAAATTTGAATACACTTCAAGAGAAGAAGCTGCAAAAGCCAATTTTGAAGTAGAGATTAAAGACAGTGATGTTTGTAAATACTATTCAATTGCTGTATTGAAAGATATCAAAATTAAACCATCTCCGGAGTGGATGCAAAAAAGGCTTGTATCATCAGGTATTAGAGCTATTAATAACGTAGTAGATATTACAAACTATGTTCTTCTTGAATACGGCACTCCTCTGCATTCGTTTGATTTGGATAAATTAAACGGATATCTTTGCGTAAGACGCGCGGAAGAAGGCGAAAAGCTTACAACACTTGATGAAGTGGAAAGAAATCTTACTCATGATACGGTTGTTATTGCGACAAAAGATGAGCCTGTATGTATAGGGGGCGTTTTTGGCGGCGCTAATTCAGAAATCGATGAAAACTCAAAAAATGTAGCGCTTGAAGCTGCATACTTTACACCTGCAACGAACAGAAAAAGTTCAAGAAGTGTCGGCTATCGTTCGGAAGCCTGCGCAAGATTTGAACGCGGTGTGGACTTGGAAGCAGTGAAGCCGGGGCTTTTGAGAGCGGTAGAATTATTAGAAAAATATGCAGATGCAAAATTTGAAGGTATTGCAGAGGCCGGAAACAATAAGTTTGAACCGGGTGAGATTACGCTAAGATATCCGCACCTTGTTAAACTGCTCGGATGCAAAATTGACCCGCAAAAATGTCTTGCTATCCTTGAAAAATTAGGATTCAAGATTTTGGGCAAAAACGAAATTGCCTGCAAAGTTCTTGTTCCATCCTTCCGTGTAGGCGATGTAACAAGAGAATGCGATTTGATAGAAGAAATCGCAAGAATTAACGGTTACGATAAAATTACACCAACCTTGCCTAACAGAGCCGGAACTGCTGAAATTTCTCCGGCTGAGCGCGTTATTAACAGGCTTCATACAATTATGCGCGGAGCAGGATTGAACGAAATCCAGACATCTTCTCTTATCGGGGAACCGCTTCTTAAGCAATTTAGCATACCTTATGATAAAGAAAATGCAATTTATGTTGAAAATCCTGCGTCGGAAGATTATGCAATGCTCAGACAGACTTTGATTGCAAGTATTTTGAATTGTATGAAATACAACTTTGATAACGGTCAGAAAGACTTCTGGGCTTATGAAATCGGAAGAAGCTACATAAAAGTTTCCGAGCCGGATGAGAAAAATTCCGGAGTTAAAGAAACACAGGTTCTTGCAGGGGTTATAACAGGTAATGTTCAAAACTCTCTGTGGCAGCCGACCGGCGAAATTGATTTCTATACTGTAAAAGGTTTGATTGACAAAGTGCTGGAAGAGTTCGGACTTCAAAGACGTATTAAATATGCGCTTCTTGCAGATTCTCCGCTTGCTGAATCTCATAAATGTCTGCATCCGTATAAATCAGCTGTTCTTACTATGCTTGGCAAGAAACCTGAAATTATCGGATACTACGGCGAAGTTCATCCGGAGTTAAGAAATAAACTGAAACTTAACCAGAATGCATTTGTATTCAAACTTGATTTGGATATGCTGATTAGCGCAGTTAATGAAACGGTTCCGAGATACAAAAAACTTCCGCAGTTCCCTGAAGTTCAAAGAGACATCGCTGTAATAGTTCCTGCTGTTACAACCTGGGATGAACTTGAAAAAGTTGTTAAAAAAGGTGTTGATAACAAAGTATTTAACGGATGCGAAGTTTTTGACGTATATCAGGGCGAACACGTATCAGAAGGGTTTAAGTCTGTTGCATTCAGAATCAGAATGCAGGATGCAAATTCCACTATGACGGATGAAGCAATCGAAACACAAATGGCAAATGTACGTTCGGCTTTGAAAAAAGCAATGCCGGAGTTGTCGTTCAGGGAATAAATGAAAGGAGTTTATTATGAAAGTAAGTGCTGTAAGTAATTTTAATTATCAGCCTAAATTACGCCAGGCAGGAAGTTTAAAACAACAAGTTCCGGCAAATGAGCCTCAAGGGGATACAGTATCCTTTAAAGGTTGGAAAAACGGACTTCGTCTTGGAGGTTTAGGGCTTTTGGCAGGAGCTTTTGTCGGGGCAATTTGCATGCCGGCACTTGGAATTCTTGCAGGTGCAGCAACTCTGGGAAGCATAGTCGGCGGTGTCGGTGCGGTTAGAGGCCTAATGGAAGATGACAAAAGTAATGTTTTAAAAGACTAAGAAAAGCGGGCTCTCCCCGCTTTTTAAAGAAAGAGAGAGATTGATGACAAGAGCCCAAGAATTTTATAATATATATAAACAGGCAATAGAGCCTATATTTCAGGAATTTGAGCCCATAAGACGCAAAGAGCTTCAGAATGTATTTGCCGTTATTACTGTTGTTATCATTCTGAGTATCACTGCCATTATATATGCAGTAATATCAAAAGTTTACCCAATTAATATCTGGTTTTTAAGTATTTTTTATGGTTTTATTATTTTTTTCTGCTTTATGCCGGCATTTGTACTATGGAGAAATAAAGTTTTTCAAAAAAAGTTAAAGAGTAAGGCTCTGCCTAAATTGTTAAAAGTTTTTGGGGATATATTTCCGGTAAAAGGAGAATCTTATTATACCGGCAAAAAATATACGGCCTGTGATGATGCGTTTGCAGGTTCTTATAAAGATGTATCTTTTAGAATCAACGAAGAAAAGGTTTATGAAGAGTCTTGGCAGAGATGTTTCAACATTGTTTCTTCGCATAGAGTGATAATCAAATTTAAATTTAATAAATCTATCAAGGGTCATGTTGAAGTTGTATCAAAAGAAGACACGACAAAAGGTTCTTTTAGCGGAACTGTATTGTTTGGTGTATGCGCAATAACTGCAGTTTTGATGGGTGTACTTGTGTTTAGAGCAACCGGCAGGCTTGATTTTTTACTTAAACCGTCTGTTAAAATGCTAGTTTATATTGTTCCTGCAATTATATTCGGTATTGTTGGTTATCTTATAAAAGAAAAGCTAAGAGTAAAACTTGAAGACGTTGGGTTTGAAAAGAAATATAATACCTATTCTGATGATCAGGTGGAGGCACGATATATCCTGACACCAACCTTTATGGAAAGATTAAAGAATATTGAAACAGTATTTGGTACGAATCAACTTTCCTGCAATATTTCAGGAAGTCTGATGACAATTACAATAGAACCTGAAAAGGATTTATTTGAGGTTGGGAGTTTATTTACAAGCCTGAAAGATACAAAAGCCATAGTAAATTTTTATAAGGAACTAACCTCTATTCTTGATATGATAGATACTTTTAAGCTTAATGAAAAGACACACTTATAACTTGTTAATAGCGCTAAGTGCTGATATAATTACTAATAATGAGAGAGAAAGATTCTTATATAAACCGTACGCTGGAGTTTCACAGGGTATACGAAACAGAGGTAAAACCGCTGTTTATGGAAGATGAGGAGCCGAGAAGGCTCCAAAAGTTGAGCGAAATACAAGTATATCGAATTTTTATTCTAATAGCGTTGTTAGTGGTTTTAGCTATCGGAGGCTTGATAACTAAAGCCCTCTATCCTGCTCTTCAATTTATGGCACCGATGTTTGGTATTGGATTTTGCTCATTAACAATTATTTTTATGGCAATTTCTTTTGATTGTTTTAATCTTAAATTTGAAAAAGAATACAAAACATCTTTAAAAGAAAATTATCTCGATAAGGTTTTACAAGTTTTTGGTGACATCAAATGGGAAGAAAATAGGGAGTTAATCTCAAATAATGAACTGGAAAGAAGCGGTTTATTTCCGCCTTTTGCAGAAAGGCATCAGGACGATAGCTTTGTCGGAGTATATAAAGGTGTAAATTTCATTATTTCCGAGACAAAATTGACTTTGTTAGAAAAAGGAAAGAGAGACTTAACTTCTCCTACACCTTTTTTCAAGGGATGTTTAATTCTTTTTGATATGAATAAAAACGTTAAGAACAGAACAATTGTTGCGACAAAAAATAGTTTAACGTCTAAACATTCTGCAATATCCCACTTTGCAAAATTTTCAATAGTGATTCCGTTTTTTCTTCCTTTTGCCTACGTGCTAATATCTTCATTTGGGGTTAAAGGAATTATTATAGATTTATTTTTATTAATATTTGCAGCGATTTGCGTGTGGCTTATGGGCAAATACCGCATGGGCGAAAAACTGGAGAAAATGAAACTTGAAGATTTGAAGTTTAATAATTTGTTTGTCAGCTACTCTTCAAGTCAGGTAGAGGGGCGGTACCTGGTTACCCCTGCATTTATGGAGCGGTTTTTAAATCTAAGGACAGCCTTTGGAACCAAAAAAGTTAAGTGTTCTTTTTATGATGATAAATTAATGATTGCAATAGAAACAAAGCGAGATTTGTTTGAAATCGGGGATTTGCACAAGAGCCTTAATAACCCCGAAAGTATTAATAATTTGTACAACGAGCTCAGCTCAATATACAGAATGATAGATTACTTCAAGCTTGACGAAAAGACAGGGTTATAAATGGAATACACAAAGTTTTTGGAGAAAATATTACCGCGACTAAAAGAGTTGGAGCTTGTCAGAAAACGCAGACTGAAAAACTGTATGATTGCATCTTTGTTCATAATTCTTGCACCTATTTTAGGCTTTTTGCTAATGACACACGGTAAAAATACACCTCTTGTTCTTCCGGGCGGCTTATTATTTATTTTTGGATCAATGTTCTTGATCTCCTCTATTCCCTGGTTAATGTCCGAAAATAAAAGATTCAAAAACACTATAAAAACTAATCTTTCGGATGTACTTTTTGAGGCTGGAGGAAACTTAAAGACTAAAAAAGATTTGAGTTTAGAAAAAGAGTTCTCTCTAAGCGGTTTGTTTGCAAGGTATAACACAGCTTTAGCCGATGATAAATTCGAAGGGAAATATAAAGGCGTTGATTTTGAAATTTTTGAAGGAAGTATCCCTCCGTTTCACGGTGTTGTTTTCGCGTTTGATTCCAATAAGAAAATCCAAAATCGAACAATTATTGTTTCAAAAAAAGACGTTAGCCAGAAGAATTCTGATATTATTCGAGTATGGATTCCGATAATGGTTGTGCTTTCGATTGTTCTTGCGTTTTCTATAAATGGGGAGCTGAGTTTGCTAAAGATTTTCGAATATTTTTTGTTTTGTTCTCTGTTTTTTGCACTTTTTTATGTGCTTGGCATACTCGGTACAAAAGATATCAGCAAAGAGTCTCTGGGTAAGATTAATATGGAGGATGTTGAATTTGGCAAAAAGTTTGATGTGTACTCATCAGATGAAGTTGAGGCAAGATACCTTGTAACTCCGTCGTTTCTGGAAAGATTTCAGAAGCTTAATACGGTTTTCGGTACTAAAAAAGCCAAGTGTGCATTCTACGGACAAAAGGTTATGTTTGCAATAAGCACTAAAAAAGACCTGTTTGAAATTGGCAGTCTCTATACGTCGCTTGATAATCCTGAAAATGTTGCGGATTTTTATAAACAAATGAGAGCCATTCCGGAGATGGTAGATTATTTCAAGCTTGATGAGAAAACCGGATTATAAGAAAAGCCTCTCTGCCGCTATACAGAAATGAGGGGCAGAGAGGGTTCAAGTTAGATTTTTTTAATATTTGCAATCTGCTTATTAAGTTTATTTCTTAAATCAATTGTTTTTAAGTATTTAGTAAATGTTTTTACAGCATTTTCGCTAAAATTTGCTTCTTTTACTTTTGTAATAAAGTCTTTTGCTTTAACCAGGAGCGGCTCAGAGGAATCTTTTAATGATTCTGCTAATTTATCCCCATATTGTACAAGCAAACGTGTTTCACCCTGCTCAATATGCTCAGGAGAGATTTCCCTTGCAGCATCAAAATAGGGGGTATTAGTTAAGCGTTTTGATACAGACAAACCTACTCTGCTTTCTTCATCAGGTACCAGCGGATTTCTGAACAACAATTCTGTTTTATACTCAGGATATTCTGTAACATCAGAATCTATCTGAGGTCCGGGCTCCCCACTAAAACATAAATAAGCACTGCTTATAGCATCATGTTCAAATCTGGTAGTATCTTCAGGTTTATTGATTGTGATTTCTGTTTCTTTACTTCCCAGAACATCTAACTTTTTATTAAAGTTATTTACATCTTCAATTAAATTTACAAAATTTGTGTCTGCAGGTTTTAACACATTCTCCAGACTTTCTCTGCTTAGTTTTGCCCTAAAATTCAAATTTTTTGCACAGCAAAAATTTCCCCCTACAGGTGATAGTTTCATAATTAAACTCCTTTCATTTTTCCGTTTGTTATGTTAACACAAATAGATATAATGCAGCATATACCGGCATATATTTTTTACAAAACTTAATAT
>CALURX010000065.1 GCA_944323265.1 Candidatus Gastranaerophilales bacterium | reverse complement strand
CCCTTTTCTTTTTGTGTAACCCCGATAGTTCTGTTTGCGGATTCTATCATTGGTTTTCTGTGGCTTACGACGATAAACTGGGTTGTTTCGGCCTGTGATTGAACTATATGTGCAAGTTTTTCCACGTTTATACCATCCAAACTTGCGTCAACTTCATCAAACGCGTAGAACGGTGCAGGCATATATTTTTGGATAGCAAATACAAATGAAAGGGCAGTTAAAGCCTTTTCACCGCCTGACATCCCTGCAAGACGCTGTTTTTTCTTGTCTCGCGGCTGCGCTTCTATATCAAGCCCGCCTTCAAACGGTCTCTCTTCGTTTTCAAGAATCAAAGTCCCTTCACCGTCAGAAAGCTTATGAAAAATATCTTTAAAATTCTCGTTTATTACATTGTAAGTTTTGAGGAAAGTTTCTTTTTTCAAATCCTCGTAACCCTTCATTCTATCAAGGATTTGAAGTCTTTCGTTACTGAGAGTTTCGATTTGGCTCTGAAGTTCCTGCTGACGCGCAGATACTTTTTCATAATCTTCCAGAGCCTTCATATTAACTGCACCCAAATCGTCCATTCTCTTCTGTAATCTTTGTATTCTGGAAGTTATCTCCTCAATTGACATCTCAACAGGCGTCAAATCATTAATATTTACGCCGGCTTCTGTAAGAATGTTTTTTGTTTCTTCAAGCTGCGGCTCTAATTCGCGTCTTCTTGCCTTAAAAGATTCTATCTGTTCGGCTATTTTCTCTATATCAGAGGCCTTAAGGTTACGCTGCGTTTCAATATCAACAAGATCTTTATTAATATCATCTCTCTGCTTGAGAAGTTCCCCAAGCTTGTCCGTAATCTCTTTTATCTGAACTTCCAAAACTTCAAGCTGCTCGTTAAGCCCTTTTATTTCTTCCGTAAATTTAGCCTTATCGAGTTCTAAATCTTTGTTGGAATTAAGAGAACGCTCAATTGTATCATTGTGGGTTTTAATTGTTGTTTTTATAAAATCTATTCTCTGATGAAGCCCTTCGATTTCGTTATTAGCGTCTGCCATATTCTTTTCGTAACGCTTAATTTCTGCCTCTACTCCTGCTGTTTTTTCTTTGAGGTCCTTTAAGTCCGCATCATTCATAAGCTTTTCAACTTCCGAAATCGCTGTTTGAACATCAGTCATTTTTTCTGAAATATTGATGTGTTCTTCTTCCATCTTATCAAGAGTTTTTTCTATTGATGAGATTTCCGGAGCAGTTGTTTTAATAAATTCTGCTCGTTCATCAATATTTTTTTGTGTGTTTTCAAAACTTGTCTCAAGGTTTGTAAGCTCCAGTTTTGCTTTATTGAATTCTGTTGTAGATGTTGAATATTTGCTTCTTACATCTTCCATTTTTGCTTCCAGATTTGAGCGTTTGGAAACAAGAGCTGCAAACTTAGATTCCATATCTTTCAGCCGGGCCTTGAATGTATCAATCTCTGAATCAGAATTCTGGGCGAATTTTAAGCCTGTTTTTCTAACTGCCCCGCCTGTGATTGAACCGGATTTTTCAAACAAATCTCCGGACAATGTTACCATTCTGTATTTGCCGATAAGTTTGTTTGCAACGCTTCTGTCTTCGACAACAAGGGTTTCGCCTACTGCATAATAAAAAGCATTCAAATACTCATCATCAAAATCAATAAGGTTGATTGCAAAATCTATGACTCCCTTTTCTTTCGGAAGATTCAGGCTTCTCGGGCATTTAACGATTTTGTTTAGAGGAACAAAAGTTGCGCGTCCGGCGTTTGAAGACTTAAGAAGTTCAATACAGGTAGAAGCAACGTGTTCATCGTCGACGACAATATGCGCCATTCTACCGCCTACTGCAATTTCCATCGCGGTAGAATACTCCTCGTCGACCTGACCGAGCTTCATCAAAGGTGCGTGAACCCCTTGGATATTTGCGTTTATAACTGTATCAACCGCACGTCCGAGGTTAGCTTCTTCGTTCGCTTGCTTAACTGCTTCAAGCTGATATATTTTCTTACGTGCAGCTTGAAGGTCATAGTCCATGTCTGTGATTTCATTTTTAGTTTTATCATACTCATTTAATGTATTTTTAAGGATGATTTTGAAATCGTCAAGTTCTTTGCCAAGTTGTTCTATAAGAAGTTCTTTTGAGGATTTTGTTTCTGAAAAATTGGCCTTAAAATCTTCAAGTTCTTTAAGTTTTGCCTCAGCTTCTTCCAGCAGTTTTTTCTTAGTGGAAAGCTCTGCCTCAAGAGGAGCCTGTTTTTGGATAAGCTTAGTTTCTTTATCCTGCAGGTCTTCGAGCTCTTTTCTTAAAGTATTTCTTTTTTCAATATGTTTCTCAGCGGTTTCATTCAAGCCTGACATATCTTCAAGAATCTTATGCAAAATAGCTTTTTGCTCTTCAATATTTTTTTCAATGCCCTTAATCTCATCCTGCTTAAGTGTGATTTTAAGCTCGGCATCTTTTATTTTGCCTTCCTGAACTTCAATGCCGTTTTTGGTGTTTTCAACGGTTTTTAAGTTATCCTGAATTTGTTTATCCGCAAAAACTATTGAAGAGTTTTTCCTCGCAATAGAGCCCTTAATCTCTTCTGCTTTTTGTTTTAACTCAAGCTGATGTCCTTCTCCTTTTTCCGTAATAGTCTTTGAAATCTCATCGTATTTTTCTTTTATGAGTTTAAGTCTTTCTTCAAGGTCTTTGGATTTTATTTCTTCTTCTTTTTTGCGCTTAGTAAACTCCAGAATATTTTCATGAGCTTTTTCTAAGTTTCTTCTTATATCAAAAAACTTGACCGTATTAATCTGGCTTTCAAGCCCTGTTTTCTCATCTTTGAGTTTTTGGTACTTAAGCGCGACTTCTTTTTCTTCATTAAGCTGCTCAAGCCTTACGTTAACTTCATTCAGGATTAATGTAGAATTAACAACTCTTTTTTCAACCGTTTCAAGTTCGTTTGTTGCCTGCTCTATACGCCTGTCGAAATCTGCAACACCCGCGATTTCATCAATAATTTTTCTTCTCTCTCCGGGCGTGCAGTTTGTAATACTCATAACATCGCCCTGCATCATAACATTATAGCTGTTTGGCGTAATATTGTACTTTTCAAGCTTGGCATGAATATCCGAAAGCGTTGCAATTTTGTCATCAAGATAATATATACTGTTAAATCCTTGTGAAGATTTACGGATTCTTCTTGCAACAGAAAAATCCCCTTCTTCTGTTTCGCCAAAAGTAACTTTTACATAAGCTTCATTTCTTTTGTTATATGTAGATATAAGGTGGAAAAGCTTTTCTGCCCTAAGGGTTCTTGATGTAGAAAGCCCCAGAGCAAAGAGAATACTGTCGATAATATTACTTTTTCCGGAACCATTCGGGCCGGAAATGGTAGTAAACCCCTTCAGCATAGGTATTTCGACTTTATTTGCAAATGACTTGAAGTTGTCAACTTCCAGCTGTTTTATGTACATTATTCCTCTTCTTTTCTCCCCAACGTCTATGCGATTAAGATAAGGGCGTAGTTTTCCCTACCCTTATTACACACTAAAATCGGGCTTATGTCAATCTGTTACGCATTATAAAGAGTTATTTTTATGTTAGACTTGTTTTATATGGATAAAGTTTTTTCAGATAAGATTAATATATTGAAAGCGCTTGCAATTACGCTCGTTGTCTCAGGGCATTTGGAATTTAGAATGTTCGATATGTTCCCGCCTTATTCGTTTCAATTAACTCTGTTCTTTTTTATTTCTGGAATGCTTTTTAAGGATAAGTATTTAGATAGTGTATTCGAATTTATTAAGAGAAGAGTGAAGAGCCTTTTGGTTTTGTATTTTCTATATTCTGCTTTCTACGCAGTTGTCACGGTTGTGATTGATAAGCTTACAGGCAAATTTTGGGGAATGGAGCTGAGTTTAAAAAACTTTTTTATAACACCATTCTTGAATGGACATCAGTTTGATTTATCCTGTCCAATGTGGTTTGTGCCGCAATTATTTATCACAATGATATGCTTTTTATTCTTTCAGAGATTTTTAAGAGAAAAAAGCGAGTGGGTGCATTTTATTATATATGCAATAATGGGGTTCGGCGCAATTCCGTTATCTAAAATGTTTCCGCTGGATCCGTTTTTCCTTATTATAATAAGAGTTATGTTTTCCCTGTTTTTCGTCTATTTAGGACATTTATATACCAAAAGAGTTCAGGGAAATTATAATATCTTTACCCCGAAAATTCTTGCTGCAGTTCTGTGTTTTCAAGCCATTTTGTGGCATTTTAACCGTGACTTTGATCCAACCCATGGTATTGGGTTGAGTTATGTCCTTGTATGGGCCAGATTTGACAGCCAGATAATTGTTCCTGTGCTAACAAGTATTACAGGAATATGGTTCTCTCTTTTCTTTATTCATGTAACTTATGATTATTTGAAAGACATTAAGTTCATAAAACTTGTCGGCGAAAATACGTATCATATCATGGCAAATCATCTTTTTGTTATGTATCTTATTACCGCGGTAATTTTCTGGTTCAATGGAATCCCTATAAGCGAAAGAAATAATCACAATATTTATTGGATATTTAACCCTGTTCAGAACACCTATTTGTACTTTGTGCTCACAATGGTTATTACCACTTACACAGGGGCCGGGTTAAAATGGTTAAAAGCCAATTATAATAAGATTCCGCTCGTAAACCTCATCAAGAGGTAGGGTATAGTCTATAATATCAACAACTTTTGCGTTGAATCTCTTTAGAGTTTTTTCCGCAGATTTAAGTTCTTCTAAGGCTTTTTTTGATTTGTATGCAACAAAATATCCGTCCTTTTTTAATAATGGAAGCGCATAGCCGGAAATCTTTCCAAGCTCCGCTACCGCACGGCTTGTCACTATATCAAACTTGTTTTTTATATTCTCTGCCCTGTCACATATAGTCGATAAATTTGTCAGGTTCAATTTTTCTTTAATGGTATTTACGGAATTTATTTTTTTTCTTATACTGTCAAGTCCCGTAACTTTTATATTTTTATATTCGATTGCAATAGGAACTGACGGAAATCCGCCGCCGCAGCCAATATCAAGTAATTCTGCAGATTCTATTCCGTATTTTTCGAAAAAAAGTTTGATTGCAAGAGAATCATAGATATGTTTTTCAAAAAGATATTTTTCATCATTTTTTGAAATCAGATTATGTTTTGAATTTTCTTCCAGAAAAACTCGCTTGTACTCTTCAAAATCAGAATTTATTTTAAACAATCTATCCATATTTTTTCTCTATCTCATCAAAAACATCTTTATCCATTCTAAGCCGCATATCGTTGATTCTCTGCTCAATCTTGTCCGTATCTACTGAGCCTGATAAGTTTTGGGCGGTTTTTCTGGCTTTAAAATATTCCGTAAGCGCCTTTTTGTTCAGAGAAATGTTGTTGTAATAATAATCTCCGAGTGCGATTGTTGCCTGAAGTATGTAGAAATCCTCATTGATAAACTCGGCACTCTGTTTTGCCTCCAGCAAATAATTTAAAGCATCTTTAGAATTTTCTTTGATGCAGATTTTAGCCAGATAAGAGGCATCATAATAAATTCCGTCGTAATTATTGTTGCTCTTTTCGATATCATAAGCCTTTTTGAAACAATCCTTTGCATCTGAATAATTTTCATTATCAAAATAACAAGAGCCCATATTTGAATACGCAAGCGCCTTATATGGGTTTTCCCCGCTTATGCCAGTACATTTTGTGTAATATTCAAATGCGGCTTTTTCATCTCCTCTGTCATCATTTGCTAAGCCAAATTTAAAATACAATTCTGCAAGAACATCATCTCCTGTATTCTCATCAAGAGAATCAAGCGCCTTTTGGTAATATGAAAATGCCTCATCCGGATTATTCATCCTTGAATAAATATTTCCAAGAAGCGTGCATGCTGATACCATTAATGACTGCGGCGTATCAACAGAGTAGATAACCTTTTTTATAGTTTCAATTGCGCGCTCATTTTTGTACATTAAAAAATATAAATCAGTTAATTCATAGTATAAGTAGTTTAAATTTATAACTTCATTGTGCTGCTTATAATAAGTTTCAACAAGTTCGTAATAGTGGTTGGATTTTTGATAATCATTAACTTCCTTGTAAAGTCTTGCAAGCGCTAAGCGTGACTGTATTAACGAATGTATATCGATATTTTCAAAGTCGAATATTTTAAGATACGCCTCAATCGCTTCAGTATACTTTTTATCATTACTAAGGTTTTCAGCCTGATGAAGAGCTTCGTCAATTCGGGCCGGTACTGTCTGAATTGTATGGGTTTCGGTATCTTTATGCTCAATAATGGGTTCTGCCGGTGTACTCTTAGGTTCGCTTTGTTTTCCGTCTTCCAACTCTTTTATACAGTTATTATGATATTCAATCTCGGCTCGGAGTGCTTGTCTTGAGATAAGAATTGAACGGCTTTGCAACGGTTCTTTGAGCTGGGCTTCGTAAATGCTTATGATATATTTGTGAAGTTTTATCTCGGTTTTTTCAGGGATTGAAAAATCAAGATTTTGTAAAAAATAATCCTGTACATATACAGTCTCCCCTGACATAAATATCATAAGGTTTGATTTTAAATATTCAATCGAAAATTCGTCATACAAATCAAAAACAGCCAGTGCATTTAATGATAGTCCGTGACGCATTGTTCTTAAGAACCAGAAGAAATTCCTGATTGTGGTCGGAATTAGGTTAATGTAAGTTAATCCCAGATATGAATCAAAGTTCATACCGGATATTGCAAATTTTTGCAAAAAATCACTTAGTGAAACCTTCATTGCCTGCATGATTTTTATGGAAAGCGCTGTGTAATAATAATATCCTCTTGTGTATTTGTAGAAATCCTCTATGGTTGTTTCTGTTCCGGTAATTTTGTTTTCTTCAAGGTACTCTTTGAAAATCTCTTTTGTGAACGCCTTGAGGAAGATTTTTCTGTCGATGGGAGTCTCTCCAAGAACATTTTGTATCATAGCTCGTGTAGATACAATAATTTTTACATTATTATTTTTTAAAATGTCAGAAACACAATGACAAATTAATTCCCTATTATCTTCCAAAACATCATCAAAGGAATGGAGTATTATTATAAACGGTTTTTTTATTGAAGATATATATTGTTGAAATTTTACCGCAAGGGTTGAGATTTTAGCATTTAGATTAACAACCTTGGAAATGGCACTTTTATCAATTGTATCAATAAAGCCTAGCAAAATATCATCACAAACGGTGGATTCTTTACAGTAATATTCAAGCTTAATTACATCCTTGCTTAAAAACTCGGATATGTAATTTATGTATTGCCTTTTACCTGTTCCGAGAAATCCGTGAACATAGAGTAAAACATCATCAGAGTTGATATAATCTATACCTTTGATTATATCAGCATAGTTATTTTTCAATAAAAACGGATTAATCTTGTCCGAATTGGGAAGAACAATATTTTCTATATCAACAGCACTATCCAGAAACTTGAAATCCATACAACGATTTTAAATGATATTTATGTAATTTGCAAATATTTTGGTATAATAGATAAACAGGAGGATGTTAAATGATTTATAAATGTATAGAGCTGGCGTTAGTATTTATACTTGCATATTTAATCGGCTCAATTCCAACAGGATATTTAATCGTAAAAGCTAAAACCGGAAAAGATATAAGAACCGTAGGTTCTGGCTCAACAGGGGCTACAAACGTAAAGCGCGTTTTGGGTAAAAATTATTTTTTTCTGGTAATGTTTTTAGATGCTTTAAAAGGTGCATTACCGGTAGTTTTGGCAGAAATGTTTATTACAGCAGGTTCTTCTATTGGGCTTGCACCGGTGCTTGCTGCTGTTGCAGTAATTGTAGGGCATAGCAAATCCGTATTTCTGGGTTTCAAGGGCGGAAAATCCGTTGCATCCGGGGTCGGAACAATTCTTGCGCTTAATTGGACTGTTGGGATTGTTATCGCTGTTGTATGGGGAATAATTACTTATTTTACCAAATATGTCTCTGTCGGTTCGATAATTGCTTTGGTTATTTCCCCTTTTGTGATGTATTTTCTTAATGCTCCGATTGCCTATATTGCTTATTGCGCATTAGGTGCAGTTTATATTGTTTACCTTCATAGAGAAAATATTAAGCGTTTGATTCAAGGTAACGAAAATAAGGTTAGGTAAGGTATTTAAACTGATAGAAAATAAGAAGGTGAGTGACTTTTTCATTCACCTTTTTATTGTGAGTCTGTAGGTTGGGCTTGATTCTCTCCCTCTCCTGTTAGGCACTAGTGTCCAAATAAAAAATAACAAAAAGAAGCAAGACGCAAATACCAAAGTATTTTTATCCTACAATAAAG
>CALURX010000064.1 GCA_944323265.1 Candidatus Gastranaerophilales bacterium | reverse complement strand
CCACTACACATTCACTCGGAGTATTCACTCCTTGACGGAACAATAAGGGTTGGAGATTTAGTAAATTACGCAAAGGACAATGAGCTTCCTGCGATTGCTATCACTGACCACGGTGTAATGTATTCTGCTATTGAGTTTTATGAAAAAGCAAAAGAGGCAGGTATAAATCCGCTAATTGGATGTGAATTTTATGTTCATGACGGTGATATAAAAGTACACGACAGCAGTCATAACCCTTTGTATCACTTGATTATAATCGCGAAGGATTCTCAAGGGTATAAGAATCTTATTAAGCTTGTATCTGTTGCCTGGTGTGACGGATTTTACTACAAGCCTCGTATAAATTTTGATTTATTAAAACAGCACCACGAGGGCTTAATCTGCGCTTCTGCCTGCTTAGGGGGTGAAGTTTTGCAGCATCTTTTGAATAATGAATATAACCTTGCAAAAGAGGCTGCTAAGAGATACAAAGATTTATTTGGTGATGATTATTATATTGAGCTTCAAGACCACAATCTGCCGGAACAAAAACGGACAAACCCGGATTTAATCAAGATTGCAAAAGAGCTTGATATAAAAATGATTATAACCAATGACTCTCACTATTTAAGACGTGAAGACGCAGACGCTCAGGATTCGCTTCTGTGCTTGCAGACTAACGCTGATAAAGATGACCCGAACAGGTTTCATTTTCCTAATAATGAATTTTATATCAAGTCTAAAGATGAAATGCGTCAAGCTTTTGCTTGGATGGATGATGATACCTTTGAAGAGTGCGTAAAAAATACGGAAGAAATTGCCGGAAAATGTCATATTGAGATTGAATTAGGAAACGCTCCGCTTCCGCATTATGATGTTCCGGAAGGATACACTAATGAAACGTATCTTGAGCATATTGTTTATGAAGGTTTGAAAAAACGTTACGGTGAAATTACTACTGAGCTCAAGGAACGTGTTGATTATGAACTTAGAGTAATCAACAAGATGGGATTCCCTGCGTACTTCCTGATTACCTGGGATTTTATACATTACGCAAAAACTCATAATATTCCTGTAGGCCCGGGAAGAGGTTCGGCTGCAGGTAGTGTTGTAGCTTATGCGCTTGAAATCACAGACCTTGATCCAATCAAACATAATCTGTTGTTTGAGCGTTTCTTGAATGAAGAGCGCTTTACCATGCCTGATATTGATATTGACTTTTGTATTGAAAAAAGACGTCAGGTTATTGATTATGTTACCCAAAAGTACGGAGAAGACAGGGTTTGCCAGATTATTACCTTCTCAACCTATGCTCCGAAAGCTGCGTTTAAGGGTGTTGCAAGAATTCTAAAAGTTCCGTTTGCGGAAAGTAACAAACTTACAGGGCTAATTGAGCCTGCAATAGAGCTTGCCCAGGCAACAAACCCTAAAGCTAAATGGATAAAAGATGCGATTCAGGTTGAAGGCTCAGAGCTTAGAAAGCTTTATGACGAGGATTATCAGATAGTTAACCCTGAGACTGGGAAAACAATAAGTTTCAAAAAGCTTATTGATATGTCTATTGCAATAGAAGGATTAAAATGCGGAACCGGTACGCACGCAGCCGGTGTAATCATATCTCACGCACCTTTGGATACAATAATTCCTGTTCAGCCTTCAAAGGACGGAATTGTTCAGACAGGTTATCCGCCGCATGAGGTTACGGAGGTTCTTTCCCTTTTAAAAATGGACTTTTTGGGCTTAAGAAACCTTACTATGATTTATAAGACCGTTGATATGGTAAAAAAATACCGCGGAGTTGATATTGATATTAACAATATTCCTCTTGACGATAAAGAGACTTACAAAATGCTTGTACGCGGTGAAACGGTCGGGGTGTTCCAGCTTGAATCACAGGGTATGATTAACCTTGTAAAACGTCTAAAACCGGACGTATTTGAAGACTTGGGCGCTCTTGTTGCCTTATTCCGTCCGGGGCCGCTTGGATCCGGCATGGTGGATGAATTCGTCGCAAGAAAACATGGGATTAAAAAGGTAACTTACGCACATCCTCTTTTAGAGCCTATATTAAAGGATACTTACGGAACCATTGTTTATCAGGAGCAAATTATGCAAGTGTTCCAAACTCTTGCGGATTACTCTCTTGGTGAAGCTGATATTGTACGCCGTATGATGGGTAAGAAAAAGGTCGAAGAGATGCAGAAGCAAAAGGGGCGTTTCGTTGAGCTTGCATCTACTCATCACGATATGAAGCCTGAGGATGCAACAACTTTGTTTGAACAAATTGAAGCGTTCGCTTCATACTGCTTTAACAGGTCTCATTCAGCGGCTTATGCGTTTGTTGCATACCAAACTGCGTATTTGAAGTGCCACTATCCGGTAGAATACTTATCAGCACTTCTCTCCAGCGTTTCCGATAATAAGGATCAGACTCAACTTTATATAGAGGAGGCACAAAAGTATGGAATCAAGGTTTTACCGCCTGATATCAACAAATCATTTTTAGAATATACGCCGGATGGGGATAATATAAGATTCGGGCTTGCAGCTATCAAGCAGGTAGGTGAGCCGGTTGTAGAAGCTATTATAAAGGAACGTACGGAAAACGGAGAATTTACAAGTATTTTCGATTTTTGCAAACGTGTAGATGCTAAATTTGTAAACAAAAAATCCTTGGAAGGTTTGATTAAGGCAGGTGCGTTTTCTAATATAGAAAAGAGCAGAAAGCAGCTTTTTGATAACATTGAACACATTCTGGATGTAACCTCAAAAGAGGCAAAGGACCGCGCTATGGGACAGGTAAGCTTATTCTCGGCTCTTGGCGGAGATGATGACTTTGCAAATGTTCAATATCAGCTTGTCGGAAGTGATGCTGAGTATACAGAAAAAGAAATCCAGATGTTTGAAAAAGAGTTTCTCGGATTTTACGTAACTTCACACCCGCTGTTTTCTTTAAGAGATAAGATGCAGTTTTTGATGACACATAGAATATCGGAGCTTGCGGAAGTCAAAGAGGAAGAAGAAGTAACAATCTGCGGACTTGTGACAGCAACAAGACAAATTCCAACGAAAAAAGACCCTACTAAGTTCTTAAGATTCGTAACAGTAGAAGATTTAACCGGGAAAATTGACTGTGTTTGTTTCCATAAAAAACTGCTTGAATTTGGCGATATGCTCCAGCAGGAGAATAAAGTTGTTATAACAGGGCGTGTCCAGCATAGGGGAGAAGACCAGATAAGTATTCTGATTGATAATGTTAAGTCCGTCGAGAATTCAAATATTGTAACCGTAAACTTGAAAAAAGAAGTTAAGTACGAAGAATTATGCGGTATAAAAAATATTTTGGCAAAACACCACGGCGATGACCCTGTAATGTTTAAGCTTCCTGAAGTTGACGGTTACAGCCCTAAGATTTTGACCTCGCCAATGTTCTGGGTAAGTTCAACTAATGATTTGGTAAACCATATGCGACAATTTTTCCCGAACGAAGTAGAAGTCTCTATTCGGTCACTGGATCAGCCGCTGGAAGCGGTATAACAATCAAGCCTTCTGGCTCGACATAAATGGGAGTGCCTGCATTGAAATTTCAATCGGACAGTTTCTGACATTTATCCGCCAATACATTTACCCCCTTCATCGTGCACTAGGCTTGTAGTTTCTACCAACCTACTCAATACATTTACCCCCCTTCATCGTGCACTAGGCTTGTAGTTTCTACCAACCTACTCAATACATTTACCCCCCTTCATCGTGCACTAGGCTTGTAGTTTCTACCAACCTACTCAATACATTTACCCCCTCCATCGTGTACCTGGCTTGTAGTTTCTACCAACCCACCCAATACATTTACCCCTTTACTTTTGGCCCTGTTTGTCATACACTTAAAGGGTTAAAAAGACTTTTCAAGAGGGGATTGAAATGAAAAACAGAGTTTTATTATGTATTATGGACGGATGGGGTATCTCAACCGGTTCAGAGAAATATGATGCAACTAAACTTTCACATCCGGTGAATGTTCCAAAATTAATAAAAGAATATCCGTCAACAGAAATTCACGCTGACGGTGAATATGTAGGCCTGCCGCACGGACAGATGGGTAACAGCGAAGTAGGACACCTGAATCTGGGCGCAGGAAGAGTTGTTTATCAGGATTTATCAAAGATTAACAGAGCAATAAAAGACGGCTCATTCTTTAAAAATGAAAAATTCTTAGAAGCTATTGAACACGCTAAAAAGAATAATTCATCACTTCATATTTATGGTCTTGTGTCAACAGGCGGCGTACACTCTTCACTTGACCATGTACTTGCTCTAATCAAACTTGCAGCAGATGAAGGGCTAACAAAAGTATATGTACACGCATTCCTTGATGGGCGTGACACTCCTCCGTCAAGTGCCTGCACCTACCTTCAAACAGTTGAAGATGAACTCAAGAAATATAATCTTCCGCCAATCGCAACAGTAATCGGAAGATACTATATTATGGACAGGGATAACCGCTGGGATAGAGTTGAAAAAGGCTATGATTGCCTGCTTTTAGGCGAAGGTAACCACGCTTCTTCTGCTGTTGAAGCAGTTAAAAAGTCCTACGAAAACGGAGTTACGGACGAATTTGTTCTTCCGACAGCAATCGGCGGAGAAGAGTCCAGAATCCACGATAACGATGCAATTATATTCTTTAACTACAGACCTGACAGAGCTCGTGAAATCACTAAAGCTATCAATTTCACAGACTTTGACGGTTTTGAAAGAAAAAAAGTTCTTAAAAATATTTACTATTGCACAATGACAAGCTACGAAGCAACATTCACATTCCCTGTTGCCTTCCCTAAAACTCAGCTTGTAAATATTTTAGGCGATGTTCTGGAAGCAAACGGCGTAAACCAATTTAGGACGGCTGAAACAGAAAAATACGCTCACGTAACCTTCTTCTTTAACGGCGGCATTGACGAGCCTCAGCCTCATGAGACAAGAAAACTTGTTGCATCACCAAAGGTTCCGACATACGATATGCAGCCCGAGATGAGCGCTCCGGAAGTTTGCGAAAATGTTTTGAAGGCAATTGAAAACAAAGATTACGGATTCATTCTTGTAAACTTTGCAAACCCAGATATGGTAGGCCATACAGGTGTGCTTGAAGCAGCTGAAAAAGCTTGTAAAGTTGTTGATGAATGCGTAGGCAAAATTGCGGAAAAATGTAAAGAAAACGGAGTTGTAATGATTCTGACAGCAGACCACGGAAACGCAGAGGTTATGTTTGATGAATCAACAGGAAAACCGCACACAGCTCATACAACAAACGAAGTTCCGCTTGTTGTGATTAATGCACCGGAAAAAATTGAGTTAAAAGAAGACGGTGCACTTTGTAATGTGGCTCCAACCGTTTTACAGCTTATGGGTATTCCAAAACCTGCTGAAATGGATTGCGACAGTTTAATTAAATAATAACGATAAGCGCACTGCCTTAAAAGGCAGTGCGCGTTTAATAATATAAAATAGAGAGACGTAAATGACTGAAAATGTAAAAGCTTTAGATATTGATTTATCACTGAAAAAAAATAATGTAGACGAGTTTTTCTTCAACCTTAGCGAGAATCCGGAAGGGTTTAAAAATAAGGATTTCCGATACACATTGAGCCTTATTTACCAGCTTGTGGAAGACGAGTTTGAAGGGATTTTCTTAAGCCCGAATTCACCTGTAAGAAACACTGATTTCTTGCTTATAAATGACGGCACGGCAGAGAATCCGAAGCTTTCATTTTTTGTCACACCTACCAATAATTTTCAATTTTATTTGAAATCAAAGGGGTCTATGTTCAGGTTCTCCTCAAAAGAGGTTAACGGCCAGATTGGATACATAATGCCTTTGGATTTGGTGTTAGACTATTTTGGCGGGTTTGGAGAAATCGTTGATTTTTCTGCGCTCACGCAAACATTTGCGTATTTCAACAAGCTCACGCATTTTGTTATGAAGCTTATTGAAAAACTCTATTTTATCCCGACAGTCCATAAAAAAGACGGCCCTTCCGGAGTGACTTTCCGCATTGTTTATGAACCGATTATTTCAAATAAAGAATCCGCAAAGATTATTAACGAGCTTGAAAAAAATCTCCCTGAAAATGTCTTTATAAAAGGTGATAAACCGAAAGATTTTGTTGAGAGATTTGTCAGAGAATATTTAAATTATCTTATTTACAAATTCCTCGGAATAAAGGCTTACCGCTTCAAAGATATCAAATCCGGTCATTATATGATTAAGGATTTAGAACAAAGATGCCTGCTCAAAGGCAAAGATGTTGCAGAAAACATTGCTCAATGGTTTGATGAACTGTATCTCGGCAAATATGACCTGATTCCGTTTTTCAAGGTTAATAAAATCAGCGATGACGAGTTTGAACTCAAAATCCATATCAAAAACCGTAAAACAGATGAGACAATTATTCTTGATGATTTGTATCATAAGGATGAAATCTGGGGATTGGATACCGAGGATATTTCAAAGATTATTGAAAAACAGCTCAATTACGCATTGAGGTATATGCCGGAGCTTGAGAACCTGTTTGAGGATGAAGATAAGCTGGCTCTCACGCTGAATTTGAATGAAGTTTATAAGATTATTACCCAAACTGCTTATTATCTTCAAAAAGCCCAGATTGATGTTATTCTGCCGGCAGAGCTTACAAACATTATTATTCCAAGAGCTTCAATTAATGCAAAAGTTAAGGCAGCTCGCTCGGATGATTTAATGCAGATATTTAACACGGTATCAAGCAGTGCAATTTCACTTGATGATATTTTGGAATTTTCATACGAGGTTTCTCTCGGGGATGAAAAAATTTCGCTTGAAGAATTCAACAAACTCGTGAGCGAAAGTAACGGCCTTATCCAGTATAACGGTAAATACATTCTAGTAGACAAGGCTGAAGGCGAAAAATTAATCGAACAGATTAAAAACGCAAACCACAAGAAGATGACTCGTCTTGAATTAATCCACGCATCAATGTCAGGCCAGCTTCAAAATTACGACTTCAATTATGATGAGGCTTACGCAAACGTAATCAAAGATTTTGCAAAACCGGTTGAAGTCAGCCAGCCGGAGAATTTGCATGGGGATTTGAGACCATACCAGATGACAGGGCTTAAATGGTTATGGACAAATGTTTCCAAAGGCTTTGGCTGCTGTATGGCAGATGATATGGGGTTAGGTAAAACTATTCAGGTTATAAGCCTTATCCTAAAACTAAAAGAAGAAAATAAGCTTAAGAATCCTGTCCTTGTAATCTGTCCGACAACCCTGATGGGTAACTGGATGAAAGAGCTGCAGATGTTTGCTCCGTCTCTTAAGACTACAACTTATCACGGTCTGGACAGAAAATTGGATTTGAAATCCGACGTTATTCTTACAACTTATGCAATATTGAGAATTGACGTTGAAGAGATGAAGAAAAATACCTGGGGTATGATTGTTGTTGACGAGGCTCAAAACATTAAAAACCCTGATACAGCACAGACTTTAGCGATAAAGTCATTAAAATCCGACATAAAAATTGCAATGACAGGTACTCCTGTTGAAAACAGGCTTACAGAGCTGTGGAGTATTTTTGATTTTATAAACAAAGGATATCTGGGCTCGCTCAAAGAATTTCAAAAGAGTTACGCCGTGCCGATAGAGCGGTTTAAAGAAAAATCAAGAGCTTCAAAGCTTAAACTTTCCGTATCACCGTTTGTATTGAGACGGTTAAAAACCGACAAACACGTAATTTCAGACCTTCCTGATAAGATGGTTATGAACGATTACTGCTATCTTGCAAAACCACAAGCTGTTTTGTATGAAAAAACACTGAATGAAATGATGGAAAAGATTAGCGGATTTACAGGCGTAAACAGAAGAGGAAATATCTTTAAACTAATCACGGCCTTAAAGCAGATATGCAACCATCCTTATCAGTTCCTGAAAAGCGGCGAGATGTCAAAAGAGCTCTCAGGCAAGGCGGAAAAATGTGTTTCACTTGTTCAGAATATCATTGATAACAACGAAAAAACTCTTATATTCACACAGTATAAGGAAATGGGAGATTTGCTGGTGAAGATACTGCAGGAAGAATGCAGCACAGAACCGTCATTTTTCCATGGTTCGCTTACAGTTCCTCAACGTGAAACATTGATTGAAGATTTTCAGAACAACGATGAGCGCAAAGTTATGATACTTTCTCTCAAGGCCGGCGGAACCGGTCTGAACCTTACAAGTGCGACAAACGTTATTCACTACGACCTCTGGTGGAATCCTGCGGTTGAAGAGCAGGCAACAGACAGAACTTATCGTATCGGTCAGGATAAAAACGTTATGGTTCACAGAATGATTACACTCGGAACCTTCGAAGAAAAAATCGACGAGATGCTGAAATCCAAAAAAGAACTTGCGGATTTGGCTGTATACGAAGGCGAAAAAATAATAACAGAGCTTTCTGATCAGGAAATCTACGATATATTTTCGCTATCAGCCGGGGGGGGGTAAATGCATTTGGTTAGTAAGTAAGACTACAGGTTTGACGTCTCAGGGGG
>CALURX010000063.1 GCA_944323265.1 Candidatus Gastranaerophilales bacterium | reverse complement strand
ACTTTATTGTAGGATAAAAATACTTTGGTATTTGCATCTTGCTTCTTTTTGTTATTTTTTATTTGGACACTAGTGCCCCTTGCGGGAGAGGGCAGGATTTCGAGTTGAGCGTAGCGAAACTTAGAAATCCGGGAGAGGGGTATTTCCCTAGCGTTCACAATCAACCCGCTTTACAATTTGCTAAAACGCACCCTTCACTCCTCACGCCTCACTCTTCACTAAAATTCTTAATCACTTGGTCACCTGATTACTTGATTACTTTAAGCACGCTCCCTTCACCCTTCACACCTCACGCTTCACACCTCACGCTTCACCAAGACAGCACCGCCTGACCTCCCTCATAAGGGAGGAAAAATGTTTACCCCCTTCATTTACCCCCTTCATTTACCCCTACACCCACAAATTACTACACTACTAAATCGCCCGGTAAGCTAATACAAATTACATCCTCTCATTATTTAATGACATTAATGAGGAGGAGTCTTATGTATCGCATTTTCACACTTTTATTACTTGCATTAATGTTTGCACAGACCGGAGCAGAAGCTGCACGTACTGTTGTTACCAGCAGACCTGCGTATCGGCCTTATTATGCTTCACCTGGAGGCAGATACAATTATAACAGACCTTACTACTACAATAACAACAATTATTATAATCCTTACTCACGAACCAGAACTATCTACCAGCCCTCTCCATATAGGAGACGACTTATTAATAGAAGCGCCTATAATCAAGTTTCTTCTCTAACAGACTTGAACGCTCTCGAAAAATACGCTCTTAATAAAAGCTTCTCCAGAGATAGTGATTTAGAAAGGCTCCAAAGACTTGAAATGCAAGCTTTCGGCGCAATACAACAGGGAGATATAAGCACAAGATACGACAATGTTAGAAGCGCAATTCTCTCTCGCCCTAAACAGAATTACAAAACATCCTGGCTGAGAAACCTGGGAAATTATTTTAACGGACAAATGACCGGATTCACTCCTTCTATCGGAAGCTCTAACTATTTTCCATACACGACCTCATTTAACCCGATAAACCCTTATAACTCTATGGGAAATTTCAACTATAATCAGTATCCCACAGTTTATGACAATGGCAGAAGCTTCGGATACGGAACAAGCCCCTTTAATCAAGGATATAGAGCCAATAATTACACAACCGGCTCTACAACAGGAGTTAAAATTTTAGACTAAAGTCCGCGTTCAGGGTGGGCCGAGTTTGATTTTACAATCTCATAATACTCGTTCTTGTCAATATTAACGCCCATATTCCTAATATCGACAGTGAATTTCTTCTTCTTTTTCTTAGGTTTGTAAGGATTATTATTGCCTGACAATCTGGTTTCCCTCTCCAACCTGTACAATAGTTGGTTTATGAGTTTTAATTTCGTCCTCAGTAAGCTGAGCGTAAGTTACAATAATAATCTTGTCTCCCGGCTGCGCCTTTCTTGCTGCAGCTCCGTTCAGACAAAAACATTTTGAACCGCGCGCACCTTTTATTGCGTAAGTCTGAAAACGCTCTCCATTATTTATATTCAATATTTCGACTTTTTCCCATTCTAAGATTCCGGCCAGCTCCAAAAATTCTTCATCTATTGTTATTGAGCCGACATAATTCAAGTTTGCATCCGTAACTGTTGCTCTATGTATTTTTGAATTTAAAAATTGTCTTAACATACACGTTCCTCTCGAAATTATATTAACACAAACAATTAAATACATGGTGAATGAGTTTAAAACTTTTATATATATAATATAAACAAAAGAGGAGGGAAAAATGCTTGATTTATTTATATTAGAGACCTGCCCTTACTGCAGAAAAGTAATGAGTTTCCTTGACGAAAAAGGCATTAAATACAATAAAGTTGATATAAAAGACAAAGCCTCAGAAGACGCCCTTATTCAGATGGGAGGAAAAAGACAAGTGCCTTTCTTGGTAGATACGGACAGAAATATCCAGATGTACGAATCAGATGATATTATAGAATACTTAAAAACCGTAATATAAGGCAAACTCCCAGCACAAAGCACTGAGAGTCATTGAAAGGACCTTATTATATATATTATGTTTATCTGGTTACTATATTAAGTTCAATGCGATTGACGGCATCTGGTTAGCTGTAGCTAATAATGTTGCGGTTGACTGCTGCAGAATCTGATACTTAATGTAATTTGAAGATTCGGTTGCAACATCGGCATCCTTGATTGTTGAATTTGCTTCTACAAGGTTTTCTCTTTGAATATCAGTAGATTCAATAGCTGAATCTAATCTGTTCATATAAGCACCGATTTTTGTTGATCTTAAAGATATATTATCTATTGCGATGTCAATCTGGTCGATAAAAGAACGAGCTGAATTATCGTTCGCATAAATCGCATTACACATAGCGGTTATTGTTAACGCACCATTTATAGTTGCGCTATTCCCTGCTGCAGTAATATTTCCATTCTTTGATAATTCTGCTGCCAAAGCGGAACGATAATAATTTCCGTCAGCACCTTCAAATTGGAATTCTTCAGTCTTTGTTGCACCGTTTTGGGCAAAGTCTAAATTCCCGCCCTCTACAGCAGAAGAATTAAAACCAAATATTACAGTAGATTCAGCACTTGCAAACAAAAACGCATCCATTTTAATTACGCATCTGTGGTCTGAATAAAGACCAACTTGTAAATTAATATCTGTTGTACGAGAGCCGTCGAGCAGGTATGTATCATTGAAATCTGTAATCTGGCACAAACGGTTAATTTCATCCATTCTTTGAACAACTTCCGTCGCGATTGCATTCAATGAAGAAGAACCATAAGTTCCGTTTGCTGCCTGCATTGTCAGGTCTCTGATTCTTTGTAAATAATCATTTATGATATCAAGAACGCCTTCCTGAGTCGTTAACATATCAAGACCCATTTGAGCGTTAGTCTCAATGATATCATAACCATTAATCTTTGCTTCCATGCCGGCTGACACTGCATAACCGGCGGCGTCATCCGCTGCAGAGTTTATCCTGAAACCTGTTGATAATCTCTCCATTGCGGTATTCATACCCTTAGTTGCATCTCTAAGGTAAGACTGACAGGTTAATGACGCCAAGTTTGTGTTAATTGTAATTGTTGATGTCGCTGTCATAATAAATTTCCTTTCAATAAAATTTTATTTTTGCCTTTCTCTATACACTTACGGCACAATTTTTTTGAACTTTACAACTTTAGTTGTAGAATCCCCCATTTGTATGACATGCCGGCAAAAAGCATAGTAGTTCCGGGTTTTCGATTTGCAGGTTTCTGGAATTAATTTTCATTCTGCAACTTTAGTTAGAGAAAATTACCCATATATACAATAAACAAATTTAATAATATGAGATATTTTTTCTTTGTATGGAGGAAATAAAATGAAATTCGAAAACTCTGAAACTTTAAAATGTCTTATTAACGCTTTTGCAGGGGAGTCACAGGCAAGAAACAGATATACTTTTTTTGCCAAAGTCGCAAAAAAAGAAGGATATGAGCAAATAAGCGCAGTATTCTTAGATACAGCTGATAACGAACAGGAGCATGCCAAACTATTTTATAAGCACATTCCGAACGACCATCATACGGTTAATGCGTCTTATCCGTTTTTCTTTGGCGATACTTATAAAAATTTACTTTCAGCATCAAGCGGAGAAAGAGAAGAATGGGAAATTATTTATAAAAATTCAGCACAGACCGCAAAAGAAGAGGGTTTTGACGATATAGCAGCCCTATTTTCCAACATAGTAGAAATAGAAAAACACCATGCTCATAGGTTTGAACTCTTGGCAGAAAAAATAAAAGAAGAAAGCTTATTCAAAAAACCGGAGATTACACAGTGGATATGCAGAAAATGCGGATTTACTTATATAGGAAAAGAGGCTCCGTGTAAGTGTCCGGTGTGCGACCACCCTCAAGGTTACTTCCAAACCTTCTGCGAAAAATTTTAAATATGTAACAAAAGCTTTACAAATATATTGTAAAGTTTTTTTCTGGTATTATAGAATAGTTAAGGAGTATTGGAGTTCGTATATGAAAAAGAAAAAGCTTGTTGCTGCACTGTTATTGAGTTCTGTATTTTTGATACCTGCTAATTTTGTAAAAGCAGACCAAATTATTAATCAGAATATATCCGGCGGTACTGTAGAAAAATATTCAGGTAATGCTTATGGCGGTGCAGTTCTTAATGAAATCGACAATACGATGAGTATTGAAAATGCGGCTATTAAGAACAATTCTTCACTGTCGCATGGTGGAGCGGTCTATAATGAAGGCACACTTACAATAACTAAATCAGAATTTACAGGAAATACCTCTCACGCAGGAGGGGCGGTTTCTACTGCTGCAGGCTCTTCTTTGACAATAGGAAGCGGCACTACATTCAATAATAACCAGACTTTTGCACCCCAGGGGGATGCCGGAGGCGCACTCTATGCCTCTGATGCGACATTAGAAATTGAGGATTATGTTACGTTTTCCAATAACTCGGCTATGTCCGAAATTTATAACTACCCTGACGGAGGGCAGGCTAAAGGGGCTGCAGGAGCCGCTTACATCTATAATACAGGTGTTAAAATCGGTGAGGGTTTAGAAGTTTCCGACAATAAGTCCCAATACGCAGCGGGCGGTTTGTATATATGGAATAATGACGGCAGTAAAGCTGAAATCGGTGAAAATGCAACGTTTAAAAATAACTCTTCCAACAACTCTTACGGCGGGGCAATAGGAAACTTTGACGGTAAACTTGAAATAGGAGAAGGTGCCACTTTTAGCGGAAACTCGGCAAAAGGTAACGGCGGAGCCATTGCTAACATGAACTTTTCAACCGCAGATGGTGCAAATCTTACTATAGAAGGGGCAACATTTACGAATAATAGCAGCACAGCCGGAAGCGGCGGTGCTATTTATAATGACAGTACAATAACCGTCAATAATGCAACTTTTAGCGGAAATAACGCGGCAAACGGCGGTGGTGCCATTTATAATGACAGTACAATAACCGTCAATAATGCAACCTTTAGCGGAAATAACGCGGCAAACGGCGGCGGCGCAATCTATAATGCTATTGACAGCACTGCAAATTTGAATAATGTTAGAGTGAATGCCGGAGCGGATGGTGCTGCTAATGATATTTATAATGCAGAAAGAGGAAGCATAGTTACAACAGGAATAAACACCTTTGCCAGCAATATTACAAACTACGGAACAATAGAACTGAACGACACCAACACTATCTCTGCCGCTATTACCGGGAGTGGTTCTGTTACTAATAATGGAACTTTAAATGTGACAGAAAGTTTTTCTATCACAAATTCTTTTATAAATAATTCAACGATTAAAGGCGACGGAAAACTTACTGTTTCTAACGGCATAAATAATGGTAATATAGAACAGGATGAATTTACTGTAAAAAAAGATTCTACTTATAATAATGGTGATACTTCAACCTCTCCTGTGACGCCCGGAACCATAAAAACAGACCGATTCACAAATAACGGTACCTTTAATAATAATGAAGGAAGCAGCGTTACCACAGGTGTATTGAACAATACCAGCACAATTTCCGGAGATGGCTCACTCGTTATTAATAACGGCGGCTCTAATTCAGGCTCAATTGACCAGAGCAACATTACAGTCAACGGCGGAACATATACTAACTCAAATACAGGAAGTATTATCGCTGATGCAATAACAAATAACAATAATTCCATTATTAATAATGGTGGAGAGATTCAAGCTGGCGATTTGACCAATACAATAAACGCCACCATCAAGAATAGCGGAAAACTCACTATTAGCGGAACAATGGATAATAAAGGGACTATTATTAACAGCGGTGAGTTTGATTCCGGAACCGGAAGCACAATGACCAATGAGGGAACATTTATCTACTCCGGTGCAAATGCAAGCATGAATGCAACAAATATTACGAATAACAAGATTTTTGGTGCGGATAACGGAGCTGTGCTTAATCTAAATACTATAAATAACGATAACGGAACAATCCAAATAACTAACGGCTCTACTTTAAACCTTACAGCTCAAACAGATAATCTGGGCGGAAGAATTGTCTCAACAGGTATAAACAACACACTATCAGCAAAAGGTGTTGATATTGTTAATAATCTTCAAGTCGGAGACGGAAATACAACCACTTCTTTCACACTCGCTAACGGTAATGTCGTAAAAGATGCGGTTATTAATGTTACACAGAATGCAACTTTGAATATAGGAAATACCGCTGCAGCTTCATCTGCAATCTTTAATGACAATGAAACAGACACCTGGAACGGCGGAGTTAATTTGGTCAATGGTACACTTACATTAGATAACTTTAAAGAAAATGCCTCCGGAACAGCAAGCTACGCTCAATCCGGCGGGGATTTGTACTTAAATAACAATTCATCTCTATATGCAGGAGATTCTTCGCTTATAACAGGCGGGAATATGTATATTGATAGCTCATCAAGCTTCCATTCCCAAGCTAACGGATTTGTTCTTGATGAAGTTAAGCACTCAGGCATGCTGGGTGCAATGAATGCGGGACGCGAGGACTACACTGTTAACGGCGATATGATTATAGGTGATGCGTTAACCGGTGACAATCAGGCTGATTTCACAATTGATGTTCACGGCAGAAGCAATTGGACAAGCCAGCACGGCACAGACCACTTTATTGCAGATAATATAACAGAAGATACAGGCCTTAGTTCAGCTACAATTAATATTGCGGACTGGGGGCTTGCAGGAGATATCTTCGGCTGGGATGCGCCGATTGACAGCCATATTACCTTAGAAAATATTTTTAGAGGCAATATAAGCGAAAATATTAACCTTACTTCTACAAATAAAGAAGTATTCACACCGATTGGCTGGTATCAGCTTAATAACCACGGCGGAATCGGCGGAACTTATACCTTAGATTTGACAAGATTCAATCCGCAGGTATACAGAGGACAGGTTACAACAGTCGCACAGTGGATGAACCAGTTAGCTATTGATGATATGCTGTTTAATCACTCCATGGTGCTTCCGAGCTTTAAGGATGAAGACGGCGGTGTTGCATATTCAGGCATGATGGCAAACAGATACGCCTCCACAATGCCACAGTTTGCACCATACCAGTATTCCAGAAAAGACGGCGGGCTCTGGTATAAAATGTACGGAACTTTTGAAACTCTGCAAATGAGCCAGGGTTTAGGCAATGTCGGCAATAATGCTTACGGCGCATTAATCGGTGCAGACTTCGGGCTAAAAGAACTTCGCAACGGCTGGAAATTTATGCCGACAGCCTATATCGGCTATAACGGCGCGCATCAGTACTGGGCAGGTATGGGCGCATACCAGAACGGCGGTCAGGCAGGTTTCTTGGGTACATGGTATAAAGATAACTTCATTATCGGAGGTTTAGTTTACGGCGGTATTTATGATAACTCTATGGATGTCGCCGGAAGAGTTGACAGCACATTCAATTACTTTGCAGGTGCTGCAACAAAGGCTGCTTACAACTGGAGATTCCATAGAGACTGGGTATTACAGCCTAACTTGTTCTTAGCATATAATTTCTTCGGACAGCAGAACTGGCATTCTGATTTTGGTCAAATGGGGATGATGTCCGGCATGCTGAACGGAGTCAACCTCGCTCCTGGAGTTAACTTAATCTGGGAAAAAGAAACATTTAGTATTTATGCAACTTTACAATATATGTATAATCTAAACGGCGCGGTCGGCGGAAGAGCCGGTAATGTTGGATTGCCTCATATTTATATGGAAAGAGGATATATTCAGTACGGTCTTGGTTTCACCAAAAGATTCACCGACAGATTCTCCGGATATCTGCAAGCTGTATTCAGAAATGTCGGCAGAACCGGTGTAGGCTTCCAGATGGGATTCAACTTCTTATTAGGTAAGTAGCCTGACTGTTATCCGGAAATTAGAGGAAATTAAACAAAAAAAAAGAGGAATTTTTAAAATTCCTCTTTTTTATTATATTATATGCTACTAACTCAATGCCAATAAAGATTTAACGGAACGAGCATTTTCTTTAACAGCCTCATCAGAGTGCATGTTAATTGTATCGTCCAGAATTTTGATAACTTCTGATTTATCTTTAAGAGAAAGAATCTCGTTAATTGTACTCATTGCAACAGAAGGAGAAAGGTCGTTTATACCTTTTCCTTGATTTATGATAACAATCTTAAGTGAATCGTGAACATTTTTTCTGACAAGAGCGCGAGAAGTGTATTCTCTTACTTCGTTGTCAGGCGAATTTGTTCCAAGTTCTTCCAAAACTTCAATAGAAGCATGGTCTTGATGAGCTGCAAGAGCGTCTATAATTTCAGCAACGTTTTTATTCATTATGCAGCCTCCTTTGCTGAAGCAGCAATTTCAGCTTCCCACATAGCTTTTAGTTCATCAACAGAAGTATCTTTTGTAATTTTCTTAGGATGAACTTTGCTGATTAAAGAGTTCCATTTATCAGAAAGATTTTTCCCAATTTCAGTAACATCAGTATTTAGGAAGGCCATCTTGTCTGATAAGTCTTTACCAACTTCCACAACATCTTTGTTGAGGAATGACATCTTATCAGAAAGTCCTTTGCCCATATTAGAAATAGAGCTTGTAATTCCTTTACCAATGTCAACAATATCGGCATTCATAACATTGTTAATAGCTTTAATGCCCTTTACGTCAGAAATATTTGTATTTTTTGCATAGTTCCAAGCATTAGAAATACCATCTTTCACTCTGTTAACGAAATTCACGATTGATTCCGGTAATAGAGATGTCAATTTTGTCATGCTTCCTGCAACGGAAGAAGAAATCATTTTTAATTTGCTAGTGTTTTTTTGGGGTTCAAATCCTTCAAAAACATCAGCAAATTGCAAAGTGTTTCCTTCAAAATTTGAGTATTTGAACGGATTTGTTGTTGAATTGCGAGATGTCTTGAATGGATTAGCAATTTTCTGACCCAGGTTTAAACCTACATTGTTAATTTTTGCCATACTAATTCCTTTCTGTTATTCTCAGAGTTCTCTACATATATAAGAATAACATATTGTAAGAAAAGTAAATCATTACAATAGATGATTCTTTTTTGAAAAGTTTCTATAACTTAAGTTGTAGAGAGGATATTTACAATATAGTATGACTAGGTTATAATAAACTGTATGGGCTGGGATGAGAAAGCCAGCCAAAGCACCATAAAGAGGGGTGTCCGAGCGGTTTAAGGTGCAATCTTGGAAAGGTTGTGTAGGAGCAATTCTACCGTGGGTTCGAA
>CALURX010000062.1 GCA_944323265.1 Candidatus Gastranaerophilales bacterium | reverse complement strand
TGAAAATTCTTAATTATATGACACCTGAACAAGTTTTTCAACTTCATAGTGTTGCGATTGCTTCTTGAATCCACCCATATTATCATTGTAACGAATTGTAAAAAAAGAACATAAAATCCTAAAGTTTTTTCCGAAAATGCCGATAAGTATATTACAAGATTCAAGAATATACATTTATCGGAAAGGACAGGATATGTTGAAAAAGCTTACAACCCCAACAAACAACACATTTAGCGGAGTTGAATTTATATTAAGAGGGGCTAAAAAACGCAGATCAATGGCAGTGTCAAACGCAGTAACTATTAACACAGAATCGGGAGTTCAGGTTAAATTACAAGCTGTGAAGTAACGAGGGCTGCCCATTGGATAAGATGGCTGAGAGTATAAAAAATCCTGATACGAGATATCAGGATTTTTATTTTGAAAAATAAAAAGTTTATGTTATTATAAACATATCCTTGAGGAGACGTGGCCGAGTAGGCTGAAGGCGGCACCCTGCTAAGGTGTTATATGGGGCAACCTGTATCGTGGGTTCGAATCCCACCGTCTCCGAATAAAATCGGGCTGGCACTTGTCAGACCCGATTTTATTTTATATGGTTATTGTATTGAAGTGAGTATTTTGCGTAGGGCAGATGGTGCGATTATTTTGAGTGTAAGAAACAGGACAATACAGAAAAAGGGAACTTGCCTCAAAGCCCTTCAGTGTAAAGGAATTTTAGAATAATTTAGGGTCACAGAAAAGTCCGGTACGTCCGATTTTAATGACTATTATACTCATAAATATATAAAAAATTTGTAATAATAGGCCATAAAGGCTTATTTCCGTAAGATAGCACCCGAATACAAAAATAGGACTTTTGCTATTAAAAAAGTAACGCTGGTTCCGTAAAAAATATTTTTCTGCCACAAAACGGAACCTTAGCGGAACTTTTTAAGGAACCAAACGGAACCTATTAATTATTTAAAACAGTATTTTCAACTGTCATTAGTTTCCAATTCCATTCCATTAAAAATTACCTATCAGTATTGTTCCACAGATACATTTTTGCATTCATCGCATTTATAATACTATATGTAGATTGTATACCTTGTAAATATGTGAGATTTTTTTCACAAAGCAAGCCGAATCTTGGAAACAGTTGTAAGTTTTTTAATAAATCATCATCATACAATTTTTTTATTTTTCCTTCTAGTGCTATTTCTGGTTTATTTATTAAATTTTTTATCCATTGATGAACTGGTTGTTTATAAAATATAAATAGTTTATAAATTTCAAGGTGATATTGAAGCAATTCATTGTTGTTATAATATGAAGCTAAAACCAAAGCTGTACTATTATAATTAAAATTGATTGTATCTATATCCACTAAAAGGTACTCTAATTTATTAAAAGATTTTATAATTTCTTTTCTATCTTGAGACAGTAGTCCCGCTAAAGCTGTTTCATATTTCATTGCAAGATTATAACTATCAATGTTTCCATATTTTTGCATTTCAGTTTGTTTAATTTTTTTTTTGTTTTTCTTGATATGGATACAATAAAAAACATTTTTCTTTTTCTATTTTCAATAATTCATATAAATTCATAAAATACCTTTATGTTTTAATATATGTTCTAATCTATTTGAATCATTTATAAGTTCACCAAAAGTATTATTTTGCATATATTTTTCAATATCTGAATCGTTATTAGCGATAATACCAATAGCTCTTTCTATATTTATTTCTTTATTTATAAGACTGTTTGTGACGGTATCAATTAAATTATTGTTATTTTGTGTTTTTTTATTATATAATATACTATTAGCCATTTTATTTATAAATAGGCACCATATTGCTTGTATCGCGAATATATTTACTATAAAAACAAAGCAGATAACGCCAAATGGAAATAGTTTACAAAAGCAACAAGGGGTTATAATAATTCCCAATAAACATCCATATCGAATCTGCTCTACTATAGTAATTGAAGTATGTTTATTTTTCCCATTTTGTTCAACATTAGTAATCATTGATATTAAAAAAACAATTATAACCATTCCTATAATTGTTAATATTATTTGCCAGAAAATAGGAATATCTTTTGTAGCAGAAACAATGTAATCTAAGAAATCATACATTATCTAATCTTACCACTTTTAATTATAATATACAACATTATATTATTTCTTTGCATTAATATTCTTTCCCTCAACATGCTCTTTAATAACTAATCTATTTACATTTGTTGCATCAAGGTAATTATCAATAATATACTGTTTTTTGTATTGTTGATTGCAGTGAGCATGGATTGAAAACTTTTCTCCTGCCGCATTGAACATTAATTTTTTAGTCGCCTCTAAACCAATGATAGACTTCTGTCGGCAAATTATCTGTTTCGATATGGATACATTGACTACACTTTTGATGAACGCAGAGTTAATGTGTGAGAGGAGATAACTATGCAAAACTCAAATATAGACTGGATTACGACAAAAGAACTGGCAAAATTAAAGGCATTTCTGAAAGAGCCGTTCGAAAAGCAATCAGTAAAAACAAATACGTAATCCGAACGAGAGTGAGGATAGCTCGAAAATAAAGATATAGCAGTTCAAATCCTGTCCTATCAGCGAGTATACATACTAAAAAATCGGAACGACAGGATTTGAACCTGCGACCTCTACCACCCCAAGGTAGCACGCTACCAAGCTGCGCCACGTCCCGATTTTCAAGTTATTAAATTTTCATTTTCTGGCGCAGCTTGGTTATCTATATACGGCTCGCCGAACCAGTGTTCGGTCTCGCCTTCCATCCATTCAAAACAATACTTAATCGTTTTGAACGGAGTCCTTGCCACGTCCCGATTTTCAAGTTATTAAATTTTCATTTTCTGGCGCAGCTTGGTTATCTATATACGGCTCGCCGAACCAGTGTTCGGTCTCGCCTTCCATCCATTCAAAACGATACTTAATCGTTTTGAACGGAGTCCTTGCCACGTCCCAATTTTCAAGTTATTAAATTTTCATTTTCCGGCGCAGCTTGGTTATCTATATACGGCTCGCCGAACTAGTGTTCGGTCTCGCCTCCCATCCATCCGAAACGATACTTAATCGTTTTGAACGGAGTCCTTGCCACGTCCCGATTTTAATTTTATTAAATTAACATTATATATAATATCACAAATTCTAAATTTGTTAATAAGCAGGTGTTATTTTAATATAAATCCTCCAAGAATAGTGCTTATACGCTAGTGGTGCTTGAAAAGAGGAAAAGGTATTATAACAACGGAGATTGAAATTATGAGACGAAAGAGAAATAATTATGTTAAAACAAAAATTAGAACAGAAAATTGAGGGAAGGCTAGGGGCATTAAGTGATACAGCAAGGCAGCTTGTAGAAAATGCAAATGAAATCTTGAGTACAATAGAAACCATAAGCTATCTGACTTACCTTAAAGATAATATTGAAAAAGGGACGAATGAAGAGTAATCTTACAGATTTTCATTTATCTTATACAAGTCCACGCCGCCGGCAGCTTTGTACAAGCCGATTGTTGATATGAGGGAATTAATCTTATTAGACACTTCTTCCTTTTTTATTGCAAGATAAGCTTCCTTGGCAAACAAAACATCCAAATCACTCGCAGTGCCGATGTCGTGTTTATCCTGCGCAAGAGAATATATCTTGCCTTGGATTCCCAAACGTTTAAAACTTTCATTGTAATTATCGGAAGCTGTCTTATACTCCGCAATTCCGGAGTTGACTTCCTTAATCCCTTCTAAAATAGTTTTTTGATAACTATTAAGCGCTTCCTGATATTCAAGTTTCTTGAATTTTAAAAGAGCAATCTTTCTTCCGCCCGAGAACAAGTCGATTGACGGCATAACTCCGGCATTAAAAAATTGAGAAGCAGAGTTAAATAAAGTATCGAGATGATATGCGTTTAACCCGATTTGGCCGTAGATTACAAACTTGGGCAAAAACTCGCGCTTTGCAACCCTTACATCAAATCCGATACGCTTTATATTCGCCTCTTCCTGCAGAAAATCAGGCCTGTTTGAAATAATATCAGTGCTGTATTCAAGCGGAATATCTTTCATCAAATTAACATTTTCATATCCGCTTCGTTCTATATTGTCAGCAGAATCCGCAAGATAAACCCTCATAGCGTTAATTAAAATTTCTCGGGTTTTTATATGCAGGTTCTTTTCTTCCTTAAGAGTTGTAAGCATCCTCTCTTCAGAGAGAAGTTCATTTATTGAGCAAAGACCGATATTGTATTTATCCGCGGTTTTAGCAACAATATCTTCCTGTGTTTTTATAAGTTCTTCTTGCAGAGCCAGAAATTCATCAGCCTTAATCAGATTAAAATAGTTTGATGCAAAATCAGACGTCAGCGCAATATAAGTTGCACGCTCAGCCTGCTTAACCATTTCTAACTGTTGTTTTACGCTCTTTGTGCGGAGCCTGTTTGAACCCCATATATCGACTTCATACCCTGCTGTAATCGGCAGGAGATAGTTGTATTGAGAATAATTCGGAATTGCTAGGCTTCCATACTGTTGATACGGCCCTCTCAAATCTCTGGATAAGTCGCCGGATAGAGAAATCTGCGGAAGTTCATTTGCAAACTGCATCTTTACGGCCTGTTCATTCTCCTTAACTTTCAAGGCTGCATTTTTTAAATCATAATTCTTTTCATAAAGTTTGAGAAGATTGTTTGTTAAATTTTCATCCCCAAACTTTTCCCACCATTGAATATTCATATATTCAAGGTGCCCTTCGTTCTTCTTATCAGCTGCAAACACAGGTGTGAAGGCAGCTAAAGTTATTATAAATATAAGTGTAAAAATTTTTTTCATAAATCGGCTTCCCATAAAATATTCTTGTGCTATAATTACATCACAAGAGTATTATAATATCAACAGGAAAAAAATGTATAGGGAATATTTAAAAGGAAGAATAGGCGCGCTGGTTTTTATTACCGGTACTTTTATCAGAGGGTTGTCATCTCAAACATTTGCGGAAAAGGAGTTTGAGCTTACGCCTGACCAGTATGTGCTTCTGAACCTTTTGCTTGAAAATGAAGAGATAATGTACCAAAGACAGCTTGCAGAAATAACCCTTAAGGATAGAGCTAATATGTCGAGGATTATTGAAATTCTTCATAAGAAAGGGTTTATAGAAAAAATACCGGATTCTAACGGTAGAAAGATTTATAAGCTTGTTGTGACAGAAAAGGGAAAAGAGGCAAGAGACAAAGCTTTTCCGACAGATATTGAGTTAAGAAAAATGATTACGAATAATATTACGGAAGAAGAGCTTGCCGTAACTTTTAAAACTTTAGAAAAAATGAATATGAATATTAGAGACAAAGTAAAATTGCAAATATAAAAGGAGACAGAAGTGGAAGAAAAAGCCGAAGATATAATAGAAGTTGAAGACACTCGCCCCGAATATATGAAGAAAAGAGTAATCGTTCCAAGTGTGACCGCTATAATATTTCTTATTTGCGGAATTTTTACGCTATTCACACTGTTTATTACAAATCAACAGACGATGCTTTTATAGAGGGGCATGTAATCACTGTAGCACCGAGGGTTTCCGGCCCTGTTTTGAAACTTAATATTGAAGATAACCAGGAGGTTAAGAAGGGTGATTTGCTTTTGGAGATTGACCCGAAGGATTATGAAGCAAGGCTGAAGCAGGCAGAGGCAAAGCTTGAAGAGGCAAAGTCAGCACTTGTTAATGCTGATAATCAGGTTGTAAGGAATTATTCCGAACTTGATTTTGCAAAGAGCGATTATGAAAGATATTCAAAAATGTATGATAAGGGTATTGCGTCCAAACAGGATTATGACGCGAGTTTGAACAAGCTTACCTCCGCCCAGTCAAACAGTAATTCAGCTAAGGCTCATTTTGATGAGATAAATGCTTCAATAAAAAGACTGGAGGCCGAAGTTGAGGAGGATAAGCACAAGGAATCTTCTCATCGCAAACTTATTATGTCAAAACAGATTCCGGGCGACAGGATATAATGTTGTTGGGCTTTCTTTTGTTGTGATGCAGAAAAATTTAACTATCCTCAAATTCAACCAAATCTTTTAGTTGTATATTCAAACATTTTGCAATATCAATCAATGTGTATAATGATGGATGGTTATAGCCGACTTCAATTTTCCCAATAAAATTTAGAGACATATCTAACTTGTCAGCCAGTTGTTGCTGTGTCAAGCCGTTAATCTCTCTGTATTTTTTGATATTATTACCTATTTTTAAGAATGTCTCATTATACATTTACGTACAGTTTATACGTAAACCTTTAATGATTATACGTGATAATACCACGTAAAGATGTATAATAGAGACGTAGGATGTGGTAAATCGCAGATTTACCACATCCTACAGGTTGTTCTATGAAACATCGTCTTCCGCAATAAACCATTCAATAAGCGGCTTGCGCTCCCCAAACTTAAAATTAAATCCGCGCTCAAAATCCGGATCTGTTAAAAATTCATAACTTATATTAAATGCCGCTGGTTCTTCTTTTACCCCTAATTTTTTAAACTTCTCCGGCGAAACTTTTTTGCCCTCATCATCCATTACGTTTGAATAGTTAAGCCCCTCAAAACAGCAGAACGGAACTTTAACCTTGCCGTTTTCTTCATTCTGCATAAGACCGAAGCTCCTGCATACAAGCCCGCGATAATCATATACACAGCAAACATTGTCTATCAAGAACGGACAATCGTATCGGAATTTTTCCCCCTCAAAAACGGCTTTGTCCTGCATAATTTTTTCAATATTTTGCTCAATAATCTCCTGTGTTGATTTATCAAGTTTAACAACCCCTGACATAAGGTAATTAATCTCAATCAAAGTGTAAGGGAATTGCGCATTCTTGCAGCACTTGCCGCATCCTTTCTTACAGAAGATGTATGGCTTTTGTTTCTCAAAAAATTTTTCTAACTTGCCGCTAATAAAATTCAAATAAGTTACGTAATTTTGAACCATAATGTTGTTGCTAAAATCGTCCATTATCCCTTCTTATCAAATTTCCGTGTTTTGTTGTAATGCGCTCTGACTAATCTTTTTGCCTCATCCGGAGAATATTTGTAATCAGTAAGATCCAGTTTAATTTTTCCGCCGGATTCTTTTTCCAATGTGCGCTGAATTTTATACGGATAAGTTTCGTTTCTCTTAAGCTCTCCGTTATATATTGCCTTGATTATTTCCTCAACATACTTCTGGCAAAGCTCCGGTATGTTTGGGAATCTTTGTATGAATTTTACAAGCGGAATGTTTTCTCTAAGACTGTTTCCCTTGGATGATACAAGAAGGAAGTTTGCAATAGAATTTTTTCCGCCCTTAGAATCCGGTAAAATATGTTCAATTGTAGCTTCGGAGGCTCTCAGTAATCTTTTTGCGATTTCATCATGCGAACGGTCGGCGTATTTTACTACAAAAGCATTCGGGCTTGTGGAAGATGTCGGAAGATATAGAGCCCTGTCTTTCATCTGTTCAAAAATAGTTTTTTCATACGGTTCCGGTATAATCTCATCAAGTGAAGTTAAAAGAGTTTTTCTCTTGAAAGTGTCTTCTTTTTTGTTGTCAAGGATAACCTGCCTGCATCTTGTTGTCTTATACCTTAGGGCAAACGCGGTTTTAGGTGACATGTGAAGAGATATTCTGTCAACGTCATCAAGAACGACAAATTCTTCAAGCTTTAGTTTTGTAAGGCTGTCTTCATACATTTCCTTCAAGCAATCAGGCAGTTTACCCGAGGGATTGCGTTTTGAATACTCGGTAAATTTTTCATACATTTGTTTCTCAACAGGCTGCAGATAATCTTTAAACGGCAGGAGTTCTTTTACAACTTTTTCCACGTTATCACAAGCGTCAAGGCGTTTGTTTATCCTGTTAATGCTGGAGCCCGGAATCATTTTGGTTCCTGTGTAAGGGCAGGTTATGTTACGTAATTTTTTTAAAACATTTCCTGCAGATGTCCTGTTTCCGACTCGCGCCTGAAAAATAGGATTTGAGTGATTCTTTTTAGAAAAAGAAAAGAAGGTCTCCCTATTGTTTGTAATTGCTAAAATTCGCACAGTGTTTATATCCCTATGATTCTATAATACCAGATATGATATATTATAGCAATTTTTATTTTTATAGGATTTAATATGAATATGAAAACCGGCATACTCAGAAAGATTTATCCCTATTTAAATATTACCTGCAAAGATATAAAGTGGCGAAGTATTACAGACGCGGAATTGGAAGCTTTAAAACAGGAAAGGCAGGTTATCTCAAACTGCTATGAAGAAAGCGTCCGCTATTCGCTGATTAATTCTTTGGAGGGGAGGAAACTCTTAAGAAAAAGAATTAAGGTAGAAAATCGGAAAACCGCAGAGCCGGCTTACAAAATAAGTCTAAATATTAACGGAAAAAACGAAAATTACAGAAGTTCTATGGTTGACTATTACGGCAAATATGCCTCTATTTACAGGGATTATTTTGATACACCGCTGGATTTTATTAATTCGGCGAAACGTTCAACCAGTCCGAGCCTCGGGATTAATATTGCAATAAGTAAGATGATTCGAAGGCATCCTTCTCAAAAGCCTTTAATATCAAGACTTTATATGTTTCCGCTTATTTCAAACCGCCTGTGCGAGCACAACAAGCCTTCTAATGCTTTTAAGTGGTTTACAGGGAAAAATCCGATTGAAATCGGCGAGACGACATTAAGCTTAACCCTCAAAAATAAAGAAAAAGAGGTAAAGGAGCTTCTTAATAATATTAATCCGCTTGTTGACAGTTTTGTTTGTATACTCGGAAGCAAGAAGATTAAAGGAATCGACAAATGGCATTGTCTGCCTATTATTGGCGTGAATAAAGAAACGCAGACTTTAGATATTATAAATAAAAGAAACAATAACGTTTCAACATTTACGTTTGATGAATTTATCGGAAAGTTTAAGGCTATTGTGGGGATAAAGTATGAATAGTTTGAATTTTAAAGGTTTTCATACAGCGTCTGCCGGCAGCGGCTTAAATGTATACAAGCTCACGGAGCGTGATAGGGAATTCACTAAAAAACTTGCAGGGAGCATAAATCTTCCTAAACTTATGCCGGGACTTAGCGAGAGCCAGTATCAAATCTGGAACGATACAATGAAAAAGGGGCTCACAAGGCTTGAGGGCGAAAAATTGTTATTAACTCAAGGGGGCATTCCTTGCGGGATTATGAATTATACCGAAGCTCCTTATAAATTTAATGTAAATTATACTGCAACCTGGCCTGCAGAGGCGGGAAAGAGGGTGCCATTTGCAGGGAAAACTTTATTTTTAGAACTATTTAACAGGTTTCTTAAAAGCAATGCTCAAATAGTTGAGTTATTGGGAATAAAATACGCTCCTTTTGATCCTGTCGGTAAATATTTGGAGCTCGGATTCAAGATGTACGGCGGGGATAATTACCATGAACTTATGCGTACAAATAGGGAGCAGGTTTGTAAAACAACAAACAGGTTTAGAGATCTTATTAAGCTTAAATCTATTGAAAATAGTGAAGACGTTGATTTATCTAAGCTTGTAGGTCAGGCTTTGCCTGACTAATTACTATAAGTCCGGCGCTTGATTTTCTCCCTCTCCTTACAGGCACTAGTGTCCAAATAAAAAATAACAAAAAGAAGCAAGACGCAAATACCAAAGTATTTTTATCCTACAATAA
>CALURX010000061.1 GCA_944323265.1 Candidatus Gastranaerophilales bacterium | reverse complement strand
ACAATATTCTCCTTTTGAACGCTCAAAGCATCAACAGCTGATTCTACACGGTTCATGTAGGCACCTATAAGTGTTCTTCTATCTGATATATTCTCGATTGCATCGTCAATAAAATAGATAAACTGACGTGCAGTAGAATCATTGGTATAAATAGCTTGACACATCGCCGTAATCCCATCTTGACCGACAGTCCCAACAGCTTCAGCGTAAGCATCTTGTAATTGTTGTGTATCTTCATCAGCAGATCTTGCAAAATCAAATTGATTTATACCTAAACCTGAGAAAAATATTGCCGTACACATTGCTGATTCAAACAATGAAGCATCTAAATTGATTACATTTGGTGCAGTTGCATTATTCCCAACTTGTAAATTTACACCATCGCCGCTTTGGACTGCATTACTTGTTCCATCCAAAAGCTGGATACCATTGTAATCAACTACTTGGCAAAGTCGATTAATTTCTAGCATTCTTTGTTCAACTTCTGCTCGAATTGCCTCCATTGATGACGTCCCATAGGTTCCGTTTGCAGCTTGCTGGGTCAAATCTCTTATACGCTGCAGATAATCGCCTATAATATCCAAAACACCTTCCTGGGTATCAAGTAATGATATGCCCATTTGTGCATTTGAATCTGCCACATCATAAGCTGAAATCTGAGCTTCCATCAATGTTGATACTGCAGAGCCAGCCGCATCATCAGCCCCAGAGTTAATTTTATAACCGGTAGATAATCTTTCCATTGCGGTATTCATACCATCTGTTGCGGCTGATAAATTTCGCTGAGCTGTAAGAGAGGCTAGGTTTGTGTTAATTGTAATTGTAGCCATAACTTTATTCTCCTTTATATATTAAATTCGTTTATTATATCAAGTTCAATGCTATACTTGGCATCTGGTTAGCTGTAGACAATAATGTTGCAGTTGATTGTTGAAGAATCTGGTATTTTATATAATTAGAAGCTTCTGTTGCAACATCAGCGTCCTTGATTGATGAATTAGCAGATACAATATTTTCTTTTTGAACGCTCAAAGCATCAACAGCTGATTCTACACGGTTCATATAAGCACCGATAAGAGTTCTTCTATCGGAGATATTTTCGATTGCATCATCTATAAAATAGATAAACTGACGTGCCGTTGTATCATTAGTATAGACAGCTTGACAGATTGCCGTAATACCGTCCTGACCGACAGTACCGACAGCTTCTGCATAAGCATCTTGTAATTCTTGAGTATCCTCATCTGCAGATCTTGCAAAGTCAAACTGGTTAATTCCAAGACCTGAAAAGAAAATTACTGAACACATAGCTGATGTAAATAATGATGCATCAAGGTTAATTACGTTAGGAGCACTAGCATTATTACCGACCTGCAAATTTACGCCATCGCCGCTTACCGCAGCATTACTTGTACCATCAAGTAACTGTATTCCGTTATAATCAATAACTTGACAAAGTCGGTTAATTTCAAGCATTCTTTGTTCAACTTCTGCTCTGATTGCCTCCATTGATGATGTACCATAGGTTCCGTTTGCAGCTTGTTGGGTCAAATCTCTTATACGCTGTAAGTAATCACCTACAATATCAAGAACACCTTCTTCTGTATCTAATAATGTTAAACCCATTGTTGCATTTGCTTCTGCTACATCATATGCAGAAATCTGTGCTTCCATTAAGGTTGATACAGCAGATCCTGCTGCATCATCAGCACCGGAGTTAATTTTGTAGCCTGTTGATAATCTTTCCATTGCTGTGTTCATGCCGCTTGTTGCAGCAGACAAGTTTCTTTGGGCAGTTAATGCTGCTAAGTTAGTGTTAATTGTAATAGTGGCCATAATTCGATCTCCTTTTCTTTTTAGCCTTCATCCTTGAGAAACAGTAATTTTCCTAATTACTGTTTGTGAAATAAACCTGCAACAATATATTGCAAGCCTATTTGCTCGTTCGGGGTATTTTAATCCTTCACACTATCATATTACATGCTGTTTAGCGATTTTAAAATTCTAAAATAGTTAGAAATTTCTCAAACTTTAGTTCGATTTTTTTCTTGAAATCATAGGGTTTTAATGTTAAACTGCATATATCCAATTAACACGAAAAGGCTTTATGGAATTAACAAGCGAAGAAATAGTTACAAAATTATTGTCTGCAAAAGAGATTTTACGTGTAAAGAATCAGCCTTTTATCACTGATTCTATGTATAATCTTGGAGATTTTCTAAAAAAAATTAAGGAGCAGCCAAGCACTTATGGAGAGAAATATATATTTATAAAATAAAAAGCCGCTCCTTGAGGAATGGCTTTTTATATTTAGTAAATTATGCTTGCTTTACAAGAACTCTTCCAGAATTATTAATTAAAGGTTGTTTTTCGCCTTGATATTCAACTTCTATCGTATTGTCAACTGCTACTGTTGTATCTGCAGAAGATACTTTGTACTTTTTATTATCTTTATCTTGAGCCTGGAATAAATATTTTGCACCAAAGGCACCTATATCTTTACAATCAACATTGTATGATAATTTACCATCAGCAGATTGCTGGACATTGCTCAAAGGTCCTTTAATCCATTGATCTGCAGATGCTGAACGGTTTTCAACTTCAACAGTGACGCCAGATTTTTCAAGAAGTTTCAATACGCCATAAACATTTGACAGTTTACCAACTGCATCATCACCGTCGCCTACTATATAGCCTAAGTATTTGAGTATAAGTATAGCTTGATCTTTGGTGATTTTATCAAGTTCGTCAGGCTTAGCTGTCTTTAAATCATCCAATGTTATATTCTTTAGATCGATCTCTTTACCATTAATTATAATAATATTAACGTCTTGAGCAGAATCATCCGTTTCATCATCTTGCAGCTCTTCAGAGCCTAAATTATTAAGCTTATTAAGCAATTCTTTTTTAAGGTTTTCAAGAGTTCTTGTTTGGGCAGTCTTGTTGTTGTCATCCAGATATTTGATAGCATTATCAATATTATCAATTATCTTATTCAGTTCTTCTTTTGTAGGATTTTCACCCAAATCTTTAATATCGCCGGTTATATCGGCTATTTTTACACAATCTGGGTCATCTTTTATGACCTCCTTAACGGTTTCTGTTTCAGTTGTTCTTTCAGTTGCTCTATCTGTTTTTTCAGGATTACGATGGCCCCAATTCCCCCAGTTACCCCAGCAGCCGCCAAAGTTTCCAAAGGCCGGAAAGCCGAAGCCCATACCGCCGCCGAATCCACCAAAGAAACCGCCCAAGGCATTACCTAAGCCAAGACCAAAGCCGTTCCAAAAACCGCCGTGTCCGCCGCAGTTAATATTAAATACAGTATTAGATACATTGCTGTACCCTCCGCCGCAATGTCCGGAGTGGAACATTTCGTAGTGTTTAAATGCGCTGTGACAATTAATTCTTGACATAGTCTGTACCTCGTTGTTTCTTATATCTTATATATATAATAAGTATATATAAATCTTTCAATTTCAAGTTTAACTAAAATCTTTACAAATCTTTACAAACATATATAAACTGTTAAGCTTTGTAACAAATAACGCTTTAACCCTAAAGTTTTTAAAATTTATGCCGATATATATATTATCAAGGGAAAATAAAACAAAGGATTAGGGATTATGTCACTAAACGTATCAATGGATTATAGCTTTCAGCTGGAAAATCGGGAAAATTTGAGAAACACAGCAAAGAGTATTTTAACGAACTCCGGTGCTAATACAGATACAACACATAAGATTATAGAGAAAACTATATTCAACTCTGATAATCAGTTAAAAGAGATTTATACAAATCCGCAGTTGGCTGTTATTAAAGCTTCTGCTCAAATTACTCTGAACAATAGCTTAAAAGAGACTCTTAAGTATCTAAAAGAACATGCTAATAAAAAAGAAGTTAAAAAGCCTGTTCTTGGAGAGATATGGGATGTATTTGCGGCAAATAACGAATCCTCCGAAAAAAATCCATACAGAGGTGAATTATACGATTTTCAAATAAATTTTGATGCAAAAAATATTTTTGCAGCCTAAGTTTCTCCTCAAATAGCGGTCCAGAGTTTGCTCCGGACCGCTGCCTCTTATATTCGAACTTTGACAACTACCTTTTTTACATTTATCTGATTCTCCACACATAAAGATGGCTGATGGGCATCATGCGGGAATAGCAGGAGAAAATCTCTTTCTCTTAGTAATTGATAAGAATCATTATTAGAATCTAAGAATTCTATATCTTTCTCTTTATCATAAGGAACTTTAATAGAACATTTGCTATAGTCAGCAACACCGATTTTTTCTTCTCCTGAAATCATATATTGAATATCAATATATTCACGGTGAGCCTCATAAGGGGCAGATTGCTTAGTCAAATATGTCTGCACATTTGCATAAATTCGTTCACTATCAATCACATATTTACCATCTGAAAGATTTTTCAAATCCTGAGACTTAAGCCATTCAAACCCTATCTTTATGCCTTCAGATAAAATATAGTAAGTATTTGCTCTATCCAGTTTATCTTTAATCATAATAACCTCCGTTACAAATCTTAACAAAAGTATTAAAAAAAGGCAATTTCATGAACAAAAAATACTTTATATACATGTAAGGTTAGAAAAAGTTAGGTAGGTTCACTATGTTAATGGCATTCTGGGAAGTCCAGAGATTAACACGCGAAATAAATGCTTTAGAAAGGCAAGCCATCCAGACACGCAACAGGCTTTCTAATTATCAGAAATATGCCAGCGTTCTAGGCGGAAGCTCTATTCTTACTGCTAATAATATCGCAGGGATTTCTGCAGAATTATTGCCAAGAGCCTCATTATTTGCAAGATTTTCTAATCAAGCAAGCTCAATGAGTGCTATGCAAAATCTACAGTTCATGAAAATGACAGGACAGGTGCCGTTTGTTGGAAACCCAATGGCGCAGTATCAATTAGAGATGAGTGCATTTGCCAAATTTAAAGAAGAGTCGATGAAAGCTCTTAAACAACAAGAGGCTCAGATTCTTAATGAAAAAGAAAAAGAAATTCAGCTTGAAATGAATGATATAGAACAGAGAATCAAGATGAAACGAGCTATGCTGGAATCAGTAAAACAGTTAGCCAGTGAAGAAGCCCGGGACAGCGCGCCTAGATTCGGACTTTGATAAAAAATAATAAACTCTAAAAGCTTCAAATGTGTTGAACGCGTGAAGTGTATACCTATTAACTTAATAAATTCCCCTCGCCTCAAAAAGAGGCTTTTTTTTTGCAAATAATTCTGCATGAAAAAAGCGGATTGTAAGACAATCCGCTTTTTAATAATGTAAATTGTTACTTAAGCACGTTCTTTTGCTGTAATAGCAATCTTATGTCTGCCTTTAGCGCGTCTTCTGTTCAAAACTTCTTGTCCGCCGGGAGTAGCCATTCTGGCTCTGAAACCGCTGACGTGTTGTCTTTTAATCTTTGTTCCTTCTAGTGTACGTCTCATTTTCTATTTCCTTTTCAGCTAATTTTACTCATAATAGTTTTATCCTATCCAAAACATGGTGTTTAGTCAAATAAAAGATTAAGTAATATGAAGCAAAATAAAATTCTCATCATATAATAAAAAGCGGACGCCAATACGTCCGCTAAGCTCTCAAAATATCCACCTTTTATTCGGTCACTGCAGAATAGCAATCCTCGCAGATTGTCTCATATCCTGCGTGTCCGCCCAATTTTCTATACTTCCAGCAGCGTTCGCATTTTTCGCCTTCAGCTTTAGTTACCCATACAGTAATACCGTTTTCCGAGTATTCATTCAAGAAGCTTTCCGGCGCCTTTTCAGCCGCATAAGCCTGAGAGGTTATAAAGATATCAGCTAAATCTTTTTCGTTAGCTTCTAAAATCTCTTTGTTATCGGATTTTACGTATACTGCGACCTCCAGCGAGCTTCCCACTTTCTTTTCAGCTCTAAGAGGCTCTATTGCACGCGTTACAACCTCTCTTGTTTTCAAGATTTTTGTAAACTCTTCTTCTAATTCAGCATTGTTCCAGTTTTCATTTACCTCTGCCCAGTCAGCAAGAAGAATACTTTCCAATCCGCCTCTTTGGGATTCAGGAGTATTCTGCCAGATGTCCTCTGCCTGATGAGGCATTACTGGAGTTAAAATCCTGACAAGCACTTGTAATGTTTCATACAAAACTGTCTGGCAGGCACGGCGTGATAATGATTTTTTTCCTGCTGTATAAAGTCTGTCTTTTACAATATCAAGATAAAATGCGCTCAAATCCACCACTGCAAAATTTTGCAGACATTGAATGTATTTGTAAAACTCATAATTTTCAAAAGCTTCCGTAACTTCTGCAACAACTTTGTTTAATTTATGCAGAGCAAACTTGTCTATGGGTTTTAAATCTTCATATTTAACATAGTCTTTTGCCGGATCAAAATCATAAATATTCCCGAGCAAAAATCTTGCAGTATTTCTTGTTTTCTTAAAGATTTCAGCAAGCTGCTTGATTATATTGTCTCCAATCTTTGTATCATTTCTGTAATCAACGGAACCTGCCCATAACCTAAGAATATCTGCCCCGTAATTTTTGATAATGTCGTCAGGCCTGATGTAGTTTCCTAAAGATTTTGACATTTTTCTTCCGTCCTCTCCGAACACAAAACCATGTGTCAGAACAGACTTATACGGCGCTTTTTCCTGAGTTGCAACAGATGTCAAAAGCGATGACTGGAACCATCCTCTGTGCTGGTCTGAACCTTCCAGATACATATCTACAGGAGTATGCCCCAGCTCATCAGAGCGTTTTTCCACAACAGCTCTCCAGGTTACACCTGAATCGAACCAGACATCCATAATATCTGATTCTTTTTTGAAGCAATGCGTTTTTCCGCATTTTGGACACTTAAATCCTTGCGGCAAAAGTTCATCAGCAGAATATTTTACCCAAGCATCAGAGCTCTCTTTTTCAAATATTTTCGCAACATTTTCTATAGTCTCGTCAGTAACAATTGCCTCTCCGCATTCATTGCAATAGAATACAGGTATCGGAACACCCCAGGCTCTCTGGCGTGATATACACCAGTCTGAGCGTCCTTCAACCATGTTAGAAATCCTTGCTTCTCCGCTTGCGGGAATCCATTTTACCCCTTTTATTGCTTCTAAGGCTGTATCACGGAATTTATCTACTTTTACAAACCATTGAGGTGTTGCTCTATATATAACCGGATTCTTACATCTCCAGCAATGAGGATAAGAGTGGTTAATATCCGCTGCCGCAAGTAATGCACCGCAGGCTTCAAGTTTTTCTATAACAATCTTGTTTCCTTTATAGTAAGGAACTCCTTCTAAATCCTTATCACCGACAATTTCTGTCCATACACCTTTGCTGTCTAAGGGGGAGAACACGTCTATTCCGTATTTACACCCGACCTCGTAGTCCTCAAGACCGTGTCCGGGTGCAGTATGGACAGCACCTGTTCCGGCATCAAGCGTAACGTGCTCGCCTAAAATTATCGGAGATTTTCTATCATACAAAGGATGTTTGGTATTCAGAAGCTCTAAATCAGCCCCTTTAACAGAGCCTATAACTTTGATGTCTTTTTCTTCCCAGCTTACACCTTCAAGGAAGCTTGCAAGAAGTTCCTGCGCAATCATATAAATATCGTTTTTATACTCGAAAAATGTATATTCAAACCTCGGGTGCAAACTTATTGCCATGTTGGAAGGAATTGTCCATGGAGTTGTTGTCCAGATGACTGCATAAACATTATCACTTGGAAGGTCAACTAATTGCTTAATCTTATTTACTCCCTCGTCATCAAACTTGAATCTGACATAAATCGAAGTTGAAGTGTGGTCTGCATATTCAACTTCAGCTTCAGCAAGAGCTGTTTCGCATGAAGCACACCAGTAAACAGGTTTTAGGCCTTTTTCAATGTATCCTTTTTTATACATTTCACCAAAAACCCTTATTTGTTCTGCTTCGAAATCCGGTGCATAAGTAAGATACGGATGTTCCCAGTCTCCCCACACGCCGAGACGTTTAAATTCAGATTCCTGTCCTTTAAGACTTGTATTTGCATATTCTCTGCATTTTTCGCGGAGTTGTGCAGGAGTAAGAGCCTCTCTTCCGCCTTTTATATTCTTTACAACCGCATTTTCGATAGGAAGTCCGTGCCCGTCATAGCCCGGAACATAAGGTGCATAATATCCTTTCATAGATTTATATTTAATCAGGATATCTTTCAGTATTTTATTCAAAGCTGTTCCCACGTGAATTTTACCGGAACTCAAATACGGAGGGCCGTCGTGAAGTACAAAACTGTTCACTTTATCCCGCTGCGCCAAATTTTTCTCATAAACATTTATCTCTTCCCAGAACTTTTGTGTTTCCGGTTCTTTTTTTGTTGCGTTTGCTCTCATTTCAAGAGTAGTCTGCGGTAAATTCAACGTGTCTTTATATTCCATTTTCACCTCATATTTATTCATTTACTTGTAATCTTGATTCTTCAATAGGATAAACTTCCGCCTTTACCCCTTTTACCTCATTCATGTTTGTACAAAAATCTTTTTGAAAGCTTACATCCCGGCGGATTTTAGTAAGCGTATTTGTTTTCAGATTTCTCATTTTTATAAAATCAGCCATTTTATTATAATCAAAGGCATTTTCCCATCTGGCAATAACAACGGTTGCAACACAGTTCCCGATTAAATTAACGGTAGTTCTTCCCATATCAAGAATCTGGTCTATACCCAAAAGAACTGCAACGCCGATAATCGGGATATTAAAACTTGTCAGGGTTCCTGCAAGGACTATTAAAGAAGCTCTCGGTACACCTGCAACGCCTTTGCTGGTAAGCATTAAAGCAAACATTATGACAAGCTGCTGCTCAAATGACAAATGAATACCCACTAGCTGTGTAGAAAATAATACCGCCATTGCAAGGTACAAAGTTGAGCCGTCAAGGTTAAATGTATACCCCGTCGGCATTACAAAACCCACAATAGACTTTGGAACCCCGAATTTCTCCATTATAGCCATTGCCTTAGGAAGCGCAGCTTCCGAGCTTGCGGTTGTAAATGTTAAAAGAGCAGGTTCTTGAATAGCTTTAATCAAGGCCCTTACAGATATTTTTACAATTCTGCAGGTTATAAAAAGCACAAGTGCAACAAATACAGCCAGTGCGGTATACAAAGAAAGTATAATCTTTCCGTAATTGAACAGGATCTCAATTCCGTTAGAGCCTACAGTATATGCGATTGCCCCGAAAATACCAACGGGCGCAAAAAACATTACATACTCTGTAAACTTGAACATAACGGAAGCGACCGAGTTTAAAATATCAATGACAGGCTGTGCTTTTTTCCCGACAGCACAAATTGCAAGAGAGAAAAATATACAGAAAACAACAATCTGTAATAAATTGCCTTCTGCCATAGATTGGAAAATGCTTGTCGGGCATAAGCTCAATAGCAAATCTCCAAAGGAATTGTGGTGCGTAGTCGAAGCCATTTCAACAATTCTGGTAAGCCCTGTATGATCGGAAGCTATGTTAGCAATCCCGACTCCGGGTTTAAATATATTAGCAAATCCCAGCCCTATAAAAAGTGCCAAAGTTGTTACGATTTCAAAATAAGCAATTGTTTTAATACCGAGCCTTCCGAGACTCTTTACATCACCGTGCCCGGCAATCCCTACAACAAGAGTTGCAAACAAAAGCGGTGCGATAATCATTTTAACCATTCTTAAAAATATTTCGGCAAGAACATGCATTTTCACTGCAAAGGCCGGAAAAATCCAGCCGACAAGGACGCCTAAGAATAGTGCAGTAAATATCGCTATAGTTAATCGTGATTGTTTTTTCAAAATCTTTTCCCTTATAACGGAGTAATCTCAGTCTTCCAAAATTAGTTTACCCCTTCAATAGTAAATTATACACTAAAAAAAATTTTACAAATACTACAATATGTTACAATAATAGTTAACAAATGATTGACACTCCTTCTTTTTCGTCCTAGTATAAAGGTACCCTAGTCGAAATTTTCTTGCCGGATTTGACGGCTCAGGGGGGTATATATCAGAGATTAGCCGGATTTTACAAGCAAAAGTCGAAACCTTATGCATAACATCAAGATTAATCAATGAAATACCAAATAATGAAATAAAATGAAAAGGTAAAAGGAGAAAATTATGCCTACAATGAACCAGCTTGTGCGTTCAGAACGTAAAAAGCTAAAAGACAAAACCAAATCGCCGGCTCT
>CALURX010000060.1 GCA_944323265.1 Candidatus Gastranaerophilales bacterium | reverse complement strand
GGGGGTAAATGCATTTGGTTAGTAAGTAAGACTACAGGTTTGACGTCTCAGGGGGAAATGTATTTGGTTAGTAGGTAAGGCTACAGGTCTGACGTCAAAGATAAATGTGTAAACTGCAAGTCTAACAATAGAGGGGATATGGCTTTATTAACATCGGATGAAATTTTAAAACTACTGCCTTCGCTTTTTGAAGTTGATATGTCAAGCGGAGTTAATATTTTTCGCAAACTCGAAAAAGTTTTTATATTTGACGAGGGGTTTATATACTACGCAAACCCTGACAGTTTGCAGCTGAAATTTTCGTACAAAAAACATTCAAATTATGAAATTGATAAAGTTTTTCCAATTTCAGGAACAATTAAAGATTTTGTGTTTAAAAAGGACGGAAAAATAACTGACGGAGATGACAAACTTGTCGAGACTATGGAGTTAAAAGGCAGCCGGCAAAATTCTTACCTTGTATCAAAAATCTTTATTAAATCTACGGTTTTTGGGATTATTGCCCTGTCAAAGCGAGAGGAGAATTTTTATAAAACTCAAGACCTTGATGCACTTAATACTTTATCTGCCGTAATTTCATACCTTCTGAAAGATGCAGAACTTTCCAATGTATTTAAGCTGCAGCTTAAAGCGCTGAAAGACGGTATTATTGAGAAAAATGAAGCGTACAAAACTATAAAAGAACAGAATGAAAAAATCTTAGAAGCAGATAAGGTCAAAAATGAATTTTTGGCAAATGTTTCTCATGAACTTCGAACACCGCTTAACTCAATTTTAGGCTTTTCTGATATTTTAGGAGCACAGCTTTACGGCAGCCTTAATTACAAGCAAGAAGAATATGTAAATGATATAAAGGTGTCTGCAACACACCTTCTCGGTATGATTAACGAAATTTTAGACATGTCTAAAATTGAAGCAAATGCTATGAAAATTGTAAAAAGCACTTTCTGGATTACACGCGCGATAGATGAAGTCTGCAATATCTTATCACCGCTAGCTCAGAAAAAAAATATTACGCTCAATAAAGCTCTCAGCATGGATTTTGAAATTTTTGCCGACTATCAAAAAATACAGCAGATTCTATATAATTTGATAAGCAATGCAATAAAATACTCGCCGGAGAATAATCAGGTCGATATAACAGCTATTTGTAACGAGAAAAGTTTTAAAATTGCGGTACACGACAACGGCATAGGCATAGATAAAAAATACCACGGCAAAATTTTTGCCAAATTTGTACAGCTTGATAGCGCATATACCAAAAAAGAAAGCTCAACAGGGCTTGGCTTAACCATAACCAAAGAGCTTGTTGAGTTGCACGGCGGAAAAATTTCCGTAATAAGCGAAGTCAACAACGGTTCTACATTTGTTGTCGAGATTCCGTTTTAAGCTCTCTTTTCAACACTCCCCCTCCATCGTACACCAGGCTTGTAGTTTCTACCAACCCACCCAATACATTTCCCCCTCCATCCGAAGGACGTTAAACTTGTAGCCTTGACCAATCAGCCAATAACATTTACCCCCCCCCCTTCACTTAATTTTCTTTATGAGTTATAATTAGGGCATGAGTTCAGAAGCGGAAGATAGAAATCTTAAGATGGTCGGTCTGGAACTCATGTTCCTTACCCCAGAAAAGTACAGTAATTCCCAAGGAATTACTGCTGTTGAGCTTGCAAAACTCGTTGATTTGCCGGTCGAAGAAGTTAAAAAGAAACTCCAAATTCTTAAAGAAAAAAATATTGTCCGCGTAAGAGGAATTAACCCCAAATACTGGCTGTTTGATGAATATAACTTTCAGCGCCTAGATGACGATGATGATATTTTTCATCTTTTATGCAACTTTGAAGATGTTGATTTTGACAGATATTTTACTTATTAAAAATTTTAGAATAAACTTCTACAAAGTATTCAATAGACCTGTCGTGTTTTAATTCCGCACTCTTCGGGAAAAAACACCCGGGGATTTGTCCCATTTCACGATGATGCCTTACACATTCGCAGCAAATACCTCTGTTCTTGCAGGTTGTTGCAGAACAGGTGCATTCTGATAAATTTTCGTCTTTCCTACATTCCATTTATTAATCCCCTCTTTGTTTGCCAAATTCACACCCGCAGTAATTCTGCCGGTATAACCCAAGGTCTTTTGAAAGTTTATTTGTCTTTAAAAAACCATCCTTTTTCTTAAAATCAATCGCGATATATTCAAGCCCATCCGCAACCGTACGCCCTATTTCCGTTATCCTGTTAAAATTCTTATGCGGACTTATTACAAGAGAGGTCGTAAATTTTGTTATGCCAAGCTCCTTTGCTTTCCTTGCAGCCTCTCTAAGCCTTAGCTCAATACACTTATCGCAGCGTCGTCCTCTTTCAGGTTCATCTTCAAGCCCCTTTGCAGCCTCCAAAAAATCCTCATGCCAGTATTCTTCTACCACAAGGTCCACCCAATGGTACATGCAGACGATTTTTTGCGCCTCAAGCCTTCGTTCAAACTCCTCTTTTGTATCCAAATTCGGGTTACAAAAATAAACCACAGGAGAATATCCCATTTCCTTAAGCAAAGAAATAGGATATCCTGAACAAATCCCGCAGCAGGCATGGATTAATATTTTATTTTTTTCTTGGCACTGCTCCATTTTCTATCAATAAATCCTTCAACTCATAATAAGGTTTCACCCCGACAATTTCTTCTCCATTAATATACATTGTAGGAGTACCATTTATATTAAGTTCGGCTCCCTTTTCGACTTCTTCCTGTAAGACCTTGGAAGTGTCTTCAGAATTAAAATCTGCAAGGAATTTTTGCTTGTCAAACCCTAATTGTTCAGCGAGCTTAAGCATATCATCCATATTAGTCGGCTGATTTTCATATAAAAGTGAACTCATTTCCCAGTAATTACCCTGTTTCATAGCGGCAAGAGCCCCTCTTGACATAAAACATGCATTTGGATGCATGCTAAAACTTATATAAGGATTACATTCCTTATCAAAAGGGTAATTGTGATGAACAATTTTGATATTTTTAAACTCTTTTGCCGCCTGATGAAGCATTATGTTATTGATATAGCATAGAGGACAAACATAGTCTGAGTAGAGTTCAATAACTACATCCGGGTTTTCAACTCCCAGCAGATTCCCCTTAACGCGGTACGGATTAAATTTTATATCTCTGTATTTTAATATAGCCTTCTGTTTCTTAATATGCGGCACAAAATTGTATGTAATACCGCTGTAGCATAAAAACGATACTGCAAGTATAACCAGAACGATAAAAGTTTTTGTGTACTTCTTTGCACCGTCTATGAAATCTATAAAAGTAGTTTTAAATTCACTGTATGTAAACAGAAATGGCACCAAAAGAAGCAGCCCCATAAGAGTTTTAGGATAGAAACATAGTCCCAGAATCAAAACAGCAATAACTTTTGGGTATTTTTTAGGACCTTTAATTGAGGTTATAACACCGGTTTTAACTTTATTTATATTCTCCTTCAACTTACCGGAAGACGCAACAAGTGCTATTATTAAGTCAACACAATAAGTCAAAACGCATAAAATACACAACTTATGAATTTTGAACAAACTTAACCCTGCAAGAACCATAGATACTGCAAATGCAATAGTACCCAACGCAGCAATATATGACATTGGATTCTTGAACACCTCAAGAAACTTAAGAAATTTGAGGTTCTTAAGCTTATCTACAATTGTCAGGAAAAAGACCGTAATATAGAACAGCATGCCCCAATACGCCAGAGGAATTCCCCAGAATTGAGACACTGTTGATCTTGCGGCGCCATCGCAGTCTATAAATTCATTTATGGAACAAAAGCTCGAAAGCGCATATTTCTCGTAGTTTGCGACATAATAAATACATGCAAGTTTAATCGTCAAAGCAAACCCGATTAAAGTTAATATCTGGATGGTAATTTTTTTAGCATCGACTTTCATAAAACTCAACTCCCGTCTAGTCTACATTACTAATTCTAGTATATAATAATATTTTTTCAATGATACATATACCGATAGAGCCTAGCCGCAAGGAAGTAGCCGGGCAGGACTATGCAAGATTTATCTAAAATAATTATTAAGATATATTACAAAATCATACGTTCTCATGATTTTATTTAAAAAATATACTGCTAATATATAACTATACTCCTTAAAAAACGACGATACACATATCCCTAATCAACAGCTATGCACTCTAAAAAGTTCATAGCTTTTTCTTTTTGAATTTATGTAATTTCAGCATCCTCATTTTGTAAAGTTTTTGTAACAAAAAGTATATAAAAGTCAATTTTTAAGCTTTACATGTTTTATACTTTAGGGAAAGAAGTGTTATGAATATACAGCCGATTCAAAATAATATATCTATGCAAGGGAGCAAGGATTCCTGGTCGCGTCGCATAAAACAGAAAATTCTTGATGCGATGCCGGAGGTTACTGCCAAAGAATCCGCACGCAAACTTGAAACGTGGAAGAAGATAGATAATAAAATTTCGAAACCTGCAGAGAATCGGGCCATTATGGGGATTACTGCGCTTGCGACCCAGCCTGCGATAGATTACCAGAATCATAAGGTTGATAAGGAAACCAGAAGAGTTTCCAGAAACAGAACTATAGCAAAGATTCTTGCAGGCACAGGAGTTGGAGTTTTTGTTGTAAGAGGCCCTTTGTATGATTTGATTACAAAAATGACAGATATAAAAGGCAGCGGCAAATATAGTAAAGCCTTACTTCCCACAAAATTTTTAAAAGAGATGGCGGCGAATGATACCTTCTTGAAAAATTACAGAAGCACATCATCAATGTTTATAGCGCTTCTTGCAATGTGCATAACAAACTTTGCACTGGACGCACCGCTTACTGCTTTGCTAACGAACTATTTTAACGAGCAAGACAAGCAGAAGGAGGGCAAACATGAGTAATTCCCTTCTTCAAAAAGGCATGGAATGGATTTATACCAATTTCAAAAAGAACACTGCAAAAATGCTTATTTGGACCGGTGTTGCAGGATGGTCGCTTTCTTCGCTTGCGCAAATCGGGGCAGTAATGTTTAACCCCAAAATATCTAAAGAACAAAAAAGCTTTCTGGTGCCGCAAGAATTTATGGATGCAGTGGTAAACATCGGCTCATTCTTTCTCGTCACTCAAGCAGCAAAAAAAATGATATCCAAAATGGCATCTACAGGAAAAGTTGCTCCGATGAAAGTCCGTCAGTATCTGAACAAGCATAAAGATTTGTATGCGGACAAGGTCGGGAAAATAGACTTTGATTTGGATGAAGTTTTAAAGAAGAATGCAGATTTTCCAAAAGATTCATATTATACTTACAAAAATTTTATAACAACAGTAGGTACAGTAGGAGCAAGTGTACTATCTTCTAATATCATAACTCCTGTTGTAAGAAACTATACAGCATCAGATGTACAAAAAAATATACTTAGGAAACAGCCCCCTCCAACAAACTATTCCGGCAGCATGAAAATTTAAGGTTTTATGCTAAAATAAACATATAAGGAGCCGGTATGAAAGAGTTTGAGTATGGAATTATAGGCGGCGGCCCCGCCGGTTACAGTTCAGCTATGTACCTTGCAAAACAAGGACATTCAGTTGTGTTATTTGAAAAAGACAAACTTGGAGGCACATGCCTCAATCGCGGCTGTATTCCGACAAAATCATTTTTGCACTCCTCCGAAATTTATTCTGAGCTTGTAAATGCCCAAGAATACGGAATCACTGCTGAAAATATTAAATTTGATTTTTCAAAAGTCATAGAAAAAAAAGATAAAACTGTCGAAAAAATAAGACGAGCATTGGAATTAGCTGTAAAAAATTCCGGCGCAATAACCGTATATGGAGAAGCTAAAATCATTGACAGTAATTTAATCCAATGCGGAGATGAGACATATAAAACAGAAAAAATCCTTGTTGCTACCGGCGCAAAGCCGAGGGAGATTAAGGGGTTAGAATTTGACGGCGAATTTATTCTCAGCTCAGATGACATTTTAAGCCTAAAAGAACTGCCCAAATCCATACTTATTGTTGGCTCTGGAGCTATTGGAATTGAATGGGCTAGAATTTTATCAAATTTCGGGGTTGAAGTAGTCGTGGTAGAAATGGCAGAACATTTAATACCAATTGCGGATATTGAAGTCTCAAAAAGAATAGAGCGAATCTTTAAACAGAAGAAAATCAAATATTACCTTAATGAAAGTATTGATAAGGTAGAGAATAAAACTGTTATATTAAAAAGCGGAGACAGCTTAACACCTGATTGTATACTTGTTGCAGCGGGCAGAATTCCGGTATGTCCTGAGAATAACGGATATGAAATTATCGGAGATGCCTGCGGAGAAATTCAGCTTGCGCATTATGCTATCCAACAGGCTAAATATATTGCAACAGGAATTCCGTATAATAAGGCACTAATACCATCCATAATTTACGGCACGCCGGAAATTGCCTGGGTCGGTCTTAGAGAACAGGACTGTGATACAACTTTCACCTCTAAAATTCTTCCGGTTACGGCGTTAGGAAAGGCTTGGTGTGATGACGCTATTGATGGATTTATAAAGCTTATTGTCAAAGATAACAAAATATATGGCGCTCATATAGTATCCAAAGAAGCGTCCTCATTAATTCATATTGTTCTTACAGCAATGCAGAATAATATAAACGCAGACAAACTTAAGGAGCAGTGTTTTGCACACCCGACTTATGCAGAAGGTATTTTTGACTTGCTTATGCAAATGTAAAATTTTGTTAAGACACAAGCAAAAAAATTTTTTACAATTTTATATTTAAACAAGTTTATAAAATGAGAAATGGAGACCAACGTTATGATTACAGTACAACCGTATCAAAGTTATTCATACAAACCCAACTTCAAGGGTGGTAACAAAAACGTCAAAGAACTGTCTGAAACTTCACAGGCACTTATTAAAGATATTTTAAGCCTTTTCGAAAGCAGTTCTAATGACCAAAGAGCATCAATTTACCGTTCAAAACGTTTTTTGGACGGTTCTTTTATTGAAATTAAACCGTATAAATCATACGCTGATAAGGGTATTAATATAAAATACATGCGAATGAACCAGCGTCCAGCTGAAATGAATATTGGTGCTAATGGAAAAATTAAAAATAATAACACATCACTAGACGTAAACAATATAGTCGAAAAGTATTTCCCTGACATAATTGAACGTTCGATTTACAGTATTGCATAATTCCTCATCGCTGGTAAGTGTGTAAAGTTTTGTAACAATATATACAAAGTAGTGAAATTTTATAGAAGAAAAATACTTTATATATATGTAAGTCAAAACAAAACGGCAAACAAAATAAACACGAAACACACATAACACAAACCTTTCATACAACCTACACACTAACCTTCTACACATGAGGAATTAATTCAAAAAGATTCCAAACCTTTCTTAAAAGAAAGGTTTTTTTTTGCAACAAAATATTGAGCGTATGAAATATTTATGGTAATATATTTTTGTAAAGAGGAGCTAAGTTTCATGGGTTACAAAATATTATCAAAAAAAGAGCTTTGCCCAAACCAGTATGAAATTACTGTAGAAGCGCCTTATGTAGTCAAAAACGCTAAGGCTGGTCAGTTTATAATATTTAGAGCAGAAGAAAACGGAGAACGTGTTCCTCTTACTATTGCGGATGTTAATAAAGAAACAGGCGCATTAACCCTTGTATTTATGGCGGTTGGTCATTCCACCAAAAAGCTTGCGGAGCTTAATATCGGCGATGAGTTAGTTGATCTTGTCGGACCGCTTGGGCAGCCGACACATATCAAGAAATACGGCACGGTTGTGTGCCTTGCAGGAGGTTACGGCGCTGCACCATGCTATTTAATAGCTAAAGCATTTAAAGAAGCCGGAAACAAGGTTTACATGATTATGGGTGCGCGCACAAAAGACTTAATTTTCTGGCAGGATAAGATGAAAGACGCCTGCACGGAGCTTTTTGTTACAACGGATGACGGAAGCTTAGGTGAAAAAGGATTCGTTACTCAGGTTTTAGAACGTCTTATGAATAACGAAAAAATAGATTACGCGATTGCAGTCGGCCCAATGCCAATGATGAGAGCGGTTGCAGATTTAACCAGAGATAAAGGGATTTATACAGAGGCAAGCATGAATCCTATAATGGTTGACGGAACCGGAATGTGCGGAGCCTGCAGAGTTACTGTAGGCGGAGAAACCAAGTTTGCTTGCGTTGATGGGCCTGATTTTAACGCTCATGAAATTGATTTTGATGAAGTTATTAACAGAACTAAAATATACAAAGAACAAGAACGTGATGAAAATTGCAACTTGTTGAAAATGGCAGATAAAAAATAGGAGATAAATAATGGCATCTGATGAAAAAGCAATACCTTTATGTCCGCTTATGAGTGTAGGCTCACAGGTAGAAATTGTATGTATGCAGGAAAACTGTGCCTGGTATTTAAAGAATTATAAAATATGCTCTGTCTATATGATGGCGCACAATTCAATGCTGGATGTTCAGGCAAAACAAGCCAAGGCTAGACAAGCACAACAACAAAAATAATAATCACAGGTTTTTAGATAATAAAAGCCGGAAGGAGAATCCGGCTTTTTATATTGGATTTAGGGAGAAAGTATGAAAAACACTGTAGTAATAGGTGCTCAATGGGGCGATGAAGGAAAAGCTAAAATTACGGATTTACTTGCAAGAGATGCCGATTTAATCATCCGATATCAAGGCGGGTGTAACGCCGGTCATACAGTTGTTGCAAACGGTAAGACGTATAAATTTCATCTTATCCCATCCGGCATACTTTATGATAAAACAGTGTGTTTTATCGGTGCCGGAACTGTAATACATCCGGAATCCTTTGAAAAAGAGCTTAATGAATTAAAAGCAGAGGGAGTGGATTTCAAGAATTTAAAAATATCCCCCCTTGCATCAATAACAATGCCATACCATATAGAAGTTGACGGCTACAGCGAATCTCATGCGGGAAAGGGTAAAATAGGTACGACCAAAAGGGGGATAGGGCCCACTTACACAGACAAGGCTGCAAGAATCGGGCTTAAGATACAAGACTTGTATTCTTATGAGGCTTTGAATGAAAAGCTGGATATAATATTGCCTTTAAAGAACAAAATTCTTAAAAACGTATACGGTATTGAAGAGTATTCTAAAGACTGCATAATCTCGCTATGCGAAAAATATGCGGAACTCTTTAGACCTTATGTATGTTTTGACTGGCAGGACATGCTGAACAGGTACAAAGATCGTGCTATTCTGTTTGAAGGCGCGCAGGGTGTAATGCTGGATGTTGATTACGGCACATACCCATTTGTAACAAGTTCAAACCCTATAGGAGGCGGGGCTGCTGTAGGAAGCGGCTATGGGCCTTCTATGATAGAAGAAGTTATAGGAGTTTCCAAGGCTTATGTAACACGAGTTGGAGAAGGGCCTTTTGTAAGCGAGCTAACAGATGAGACCGGACAAAAAATTCAGGAAATCGGGCATGAATTTGGAGTAACAACAGGGCGCCCGAGAAGATGCGGCTGGTTTGATTCAGTAATTATGAAATATGCAGTTCTGGTTGGCGGGATAACAAAAGTTGCGCTTACTAAAATTGATGTATTTGATACTTTTGAAGAGATAAAAATCTGCACCGCATACAAGGATTGCAGAAACGATAAGGTATACACTTCATACCCGACAGATGTATTTATCCACAAATACCTAGAGCCGATTTATGAGACAATGCCGGGTTGGAAAACATCATTAAGCGAAATAAGAAAATATGACGATTTACCGGAGAATGCTAAAAAGTTTATCTCAAAGGTAGAGGACTTAATCGGCGCTCCTGTCGGCATAATAAGTGTAGGTCCTGATAGAGAACAGACCATTTTTATAGATGATTCAATCTAAAGTTAGAGTTTTTTCATAATTTTTGGTAATTCTTTTTTTATCCAGATACTTCTAAAATGATAGTATGGAAATAAAAACCTCAGAATTATTTTGTATACTTACACCTCTAAGTCCTAAACTGGATAAACGAGAAGCTGCAAGGATTTTTCAAGAAGCTGATTCTAACAAGACAAAATTAATTGGTCTTGATTTGTCTTTTGTTCAAGACTGTTCAATAGATTTCTATGAAGAATTAAGCAGTTTCGCAAAAAATTCCTTCATAGGTTTATTTAATATACCATCTGAAATTTTTACAATATTTAACGTTATGAATTTAGATAAAGAAGTTAGCCTATTTGTGAATGAAATTGACTTCAAAGCCAATAAGCATCGCATTTTAAACCGAAAATTCTGCATTGTCTAAGCTAGCCTTATCAGGCTATTATTTGCCCTATATAAGCCCAAGGGTTGAAAAATTTTTATTTTTATAATAGAATACTCATGACATAAATTCTGTACAATTATTTATCCAAACCGGAGTGCGGGGAATAATCAGAATAGTCGCCTAACAAGTTTTTTGAGTCAGGGTTACAAAAAATTTAGGAAAGACGTCTTTTTAG
>CALURX010000059.1 GCA_944323265.1 Candidatus Gastranaerophilales bacterium | reverse complement strand
AATGTAGGAGGGAAATATGAGAGTAAACGCAATTAATCCTAATTTAACCCACTCATCTATCAAGGCAAAATCAAACAGCAAAAGGGTTGTTGATCCGGTTGTAAGTGCTCCTATAACATTCAACGGTAAGACAGGTAAAACTGTATATACATCTATGGGAGCCGTAGCTGGTGCTATCATTGGTTTTGCACTGGGAGGTCCTCTTGGAGCTCTTATCGGTGCCGGAACGGCTGGTGCAGCTGCTCATACAGAAGCAGATGCGCATGAAAATGCTTCGCCTGAAGAACATGATGCCTGGGTCGATTATGCAGAAGATCATGCAATGCATGACAGAGATTAATAAAAAAGGACTTAGTTAAAAACTAAGCCTTTTTTGTTTTGTATCATTTTTTTATTAATTAGTTTTCTGCTTCAAACATATCTTTTCCAACTGCGCACAAAGGACATACCCAATCTGCCGGCAAATCTTCAAATGCAGTTCCTGGATTAATTCCATTATCCGGATCGCCTGCTTGCGGGTCATAAACATAGTGGCATACTGTGCATACGTATTTTTGCATAATTTATTCCTCCTTATGGTTTTTGTTTTCTCTCCTAAAAGAGAGGGGTAGGTGAAGCCACCTACTTATTAATACTACTATATTCCCAAAGATTTTGCTATTGTATTTACAACATTATCCATTTCGGCAATCTGTTCCGGTTTTAATGTTGATTTTATACAGATTGAATCGTCAAGGATTTCTGTTCCTTTCAGTTTTTCAAGCATTTCTTTGATTAATGTTCCGCAATTAGGTGCCCAGCTTCCGTTTTGGATAATTACATACTTACGATTCTGCAAGTTATGAGAAACTAAAGTATGCAAGAATGTTTCCATTGATTCAAAAATTCCTGCATTGTATGTTGTAGTTGCAAGAACAATATCCGAGCATCTGAATGCTTCTGCCAGAACAAAAGACGGATGTGTAACTGAGACATCATACATTTTTATATTCTTAACGCCTTTATCAGCCAGCTTGGAGGCAAGAAGGCTTACTGCGCTTTCTGTTCCGCCGTATACGGAAGAGTAAGCTATTAAAACAGACTTGTCTTCCGGCGTATAAGTTGACCATTTGTCGTATTTTTTTACAAATAGACTGATATTTTGTTTTATCATAAGCCCATGCAGCGGACAAATGAGTTTAATATCAAGAGCAGAGGCCTTCTTCAGAAGCATTTGAACCTGAAGTCCGTATTTGCCTACGATATTTGTATAATATCTTCTTGCCTCATCAAGGTAATCACGCTCCCAATTAACCTCATCATCAAAAAGATTTCCGTTAATTGCACCGAACGAACCGAAGGCATCGGCGGAGAACAAAACCTTATCTTTCATGTCATAAGTTACCATAACTTCCGGCCAGTGAACCATCGGAGCCATTATAAATTTAAGCTCGTGGCGACCAGTTTTTAAGGTTTCACCCTCTTTTACGACCATTACTCTTGAATCAATATCAAAAGTAAAAAATTGTTTTATCATATTGACGGTTTTTTGAGAGCATACAATCTTAACATTCGGATGATTTTTCACAACTTCTTGCAGCAAAGCGCAGTGGTCGGGTTCCATGTGCTGGACTACAATATAATCAAGCCCTCTGCCTTGGAGTGTTTCATCAAGGTTTTCGTAGAATTGTTCTGCACAAACCTTGTCTACAGTATCCATAAGAACAGTTTTTTCGTCTTTGATTAAATATGAATTATAAGACATACCGTCTTTTACAGGATAAGCGCTCTCAAATAGCGCAAGTCGTCTGTCAGAGCATCCTAAATAAATTATATCATCCGTAATTTTTCTAATATTGTGCATTTTATACTCCAAAAATTCTTAACCTTTTATAAAATTATTATACAGTAAAAGTTAATATTTTAAATTCTTTCCTCTGCAAGGGCAATTCTATTTTATACATATCCTATATACGGCAGGTTTCTGTAATACCCATCATAATCGAGACCATAGCCGACAAGGAACTTGTCATCAACCTCAAATGCGTGATAATCAGGATCAATATCAACTTCCCTTTTTATCTTTTTATCAAGAAGGGAGCAAAATTTTAAGCTCTTTGTCTTGAAATTATGTCTGATAAAATCCATCAAAAACTTTGCAGTATGACCGGTGTCAATAATATCTTCGATTATTAATACATTTTTATCGTTCAAATCCGGAAGCGAAATATCAACGGCATTGACTTTCCCTGTAGAAGAGAAGCCCGAACCGTAGCTTGAAAGGCGGATAAATTCCATTCTCAAGGGCATTTTCAAATGTTTTGATAAATCGACCATAAACATTACGGCTCCTTTGAGAACGCAGATTAAATACAACTCCTCATCTCGATATTCCTGATTTAACCTCTCGCCAAGAGTTTTTATTGCCCCTTGAATTTCGTCTTCTTTGAACAAAACCTTCAAATCATTTTCCGTAATCATAAATCACCTCAGATAAATTCTATGACGTGGGTAGGCACACCTTTTACGCCTATTTTATCACTAATTCCAACGCCTAAAACCCATAAAACTTCGTTTTCTTTACACAAAAGAAGTATATCGTCTCTGTTATGCCTTGGAACACCTTTGGAATTTAAATATTTTTTCAGCTTCATAGTTCCGCGCATACCAAAAGGCGTAATTATATCTCCGTCTCTTCGTGTTCTCAAGGTCAGCGGAAACTGAATGTTTGAAAAATCTGCATACGCAAAATTTGATGTTGATTCCGGGAATACAAAGAGCTCTTTTTCACTATGACGCCTTAGCGAGAACTTTTTACCCTTAACCGGATATTCACCGACAGACGGAACCAAGATATCAATACTTTCTTTTTCTTCAATATTTTTGCGCGGAATCTTTTCAACAAATTTTTCATCCGCATAAAGCCATTTTGCAGACGCAAGCGACATTGTACTTCCGTTTCTCTGATTAATATTACTCTCTATAAACTCGTATATTTCGGAAATTTTCTTGAAATCGTAATCCAAATCAAGCTGCTGGATATATTCATGCAGAAGTCTTAATTTAACCGGCTTAGAAAGTTTTTTATACTCAGAAGAAATTATACGATCACCCTTAAAAACCGTTGGTCTTATTGTTTTTAAGTATTCTTCAATAATCTCATTTTCGCTTGTCGCAACCGCAGAAAGCGTATTAAGAGCATCTTTTACATTTTCATTAATTTTTTCAAGCGCAGGGATTACATTGAGCCGCAAATAATTCCTTTTGTACGCAATATTTGAATTAGACGAATCATTATTAGGTGCAAGATTGTTTTCGTTACAATAATCCACAATTTCAGAGCGCCTTGTTGTCAAAAGCGGACGGTAAAAATAAAGCCGTTTTTCTGAAATTCCTTTTAGTCCTACAATTCCGGTTCCCTTTATAACCCTGTATAAAATAGTTTCTGCGTTATCATCTTTATTATGAGCAGTAAATACAGCATCGGCGTCAAACTCTTCGTAAGCTTCTTCAAAGAACTCATACCTTGCAATCCGCGCGTCGTTTTCAGTCTTTTTTAAACCTTTAGGCGCATTTTTCGTATAAAATTCCATCCCCTTAGCGCTTGCAAAAATCCTGCAGACTTCCTGCTCTTTTAAAGATTCTTCTCCGCGCCAATTGTGGTTAAAATGAGCTGCAATTACCGTCATTTCAGTAAATTCAGGCAATGTTTTAATCTTAGATAAAATATCCAGAAGGCACATAGAATCATAACCGCCGGAAAATCCTACAATGATTGTCTTATCCTGCAGTTCGTATCTCCTCAAAAAATCTATTACGCGATTTATCACTATTTAATACCTTGAATACCATGTTTAATCTCAACGGCATCAACTCCAAGCTGGTTCAGAGCTTTCATAGCAAGTGAATTCGGCTCATCTAAAATTGCAAGAAGCAAATCAACCGCCTCAATTTTTTGTTTGTTGGATTTTTTTGCTGAAACCCAAGCCTTTTCCAGAACTCGTTTTGCACGGCTTGTAAAAGTTATTTCTTTATCAAAATACTCGTTTCCATACCCGACAAGGTTTTCTACAACAAGCCTTGCATCTTTCATTGTGATTTCCAAATCATTCAAAACTTCAAAAGCAACGCTGGTTCCTTCCGCAATAATTCCAAGAAGGAACATCTCTGTTCCAACAATATTACGGCCAATACGTCTTGCCTCTTCTTTTGCAAGCTTCATTATCGTTAAAGTCTCCGGCATCTGTTTTTCAATCGGTTTTAAAATATCTGCCGATAATTCTTCGCTGTTTATTCCAAGAGACTTGATAATATCATAAGCCAGACCTTTTTTGGTTTTCAAAATACTTAAAACAATATGCTCAGGCGTAATTACAGAAGAGCCAAGCTCTTTTGCCGTTTGGAAAGCAGAATTCATCATCAAAAACGCGTTTGGTGTAAAAATAATTCTCTTTCCTTCATACTCAGCCTGTCTTGACTGCTGTTCTTGAAGCTTTTGTTCAAAAATTTCCGCATTAAGTCCGTATTTATTGATTGTTTTAACCAAATCTTTATCAGAAAACTCCAGTATAGAGGCCATAATTTGCTCTGTACCCAAAATTTCATATCCTGCAGCAGACAGTTTAGAAACAGCGCTTTCCAAAACATCTTTTAAGGCTTCGCCTTCATATACAGATTCAAAACTGCTGTTTTTATCCTCGTCATCTTCTGCCTCAGGGTGTTCAAGACGTTTAATCTTTCTCTGGACCAGTTTTGTTAGAATTTCTCTTGAATTATAAATGTCAAAGCTGCAGCTTTTTAAAATTTCCTGAATATTCGGATTTTTATCCGTTATAACAGATAAGAACAAATGTTCAAAAAGAATATTTGTATTTCCGGATTTGCTTGCCAAATCCAGCGTATGTTTTAAGATATCCTTAACATCGTGGCTGAACGGAATATTAGCTGCTTTTTTACTTGATTTTGTAACGTAAGATTCAATTTTTTTACGGACTAATTCTTCATTTACGCCATACATCCTGAACAGTTTTAAAGATACGCCCTTAGCCTCTTTTACAAGGGCAAGCAGAAGATGTTCCGGCAAAACCTCGGAACAAGACATTTCCTGCGCCAGCTTTTGCGACTCACTTACTACATTAACTGCTCTTTCTGTAAAACGCTCAAACAAAATTATTCTTCCTCTTCTTCGTCGTCTAAAGACTCAATATATTGACATACGCGGTTGAACTCAGCTTCATCCTCAATATTCTGGAAATAGCCGTCGTCACCTTCTTCTATGTATTCCATAACAATGACTTCCGCATCTTCATCGTCTTCGCTTTCGCTCAGAGGCAGCAAAAGAGCATAAGTTTTTTCTTCAAAGTCAATGACGTCATAAATCTCACACTTTGTAAGCTGACCGTCTTCATCAATAATTTCTACGTAATTTTGTTCTTCTTCACTCATAATCATTTACCTAAATATTGTTCCAATATTACACAAGCACTTTCTATATCAACGAGCCCTTTATTTTTTCTAAAGTCTACCTTTCTTTCACGAAGCCTTTCTTCAGCCTCTTCAGAAGTTAGCCTTTCATCTTCTAATATTATATCAAAACCAGTAATTTTTTGTGAAAAATCTATACAATTTTTTGCCTGAGCCCCAAATGAGCCGTCCATGTTGACAGGAACACCAACGACAATTTTTTCCACCCTATTTTCTTTTGCAATTTTTATAATTTCTTCAATTGCCTTGCTTTCAGGCTCTCTGGAAATACAGGAGTGCGGAACTGCAATTACTTGCAGAAAATCGCTCAAAGCTATACCGATACGCTTTGTTCCAACATCCAGTGCCATTACCTTATGCATTATCAACCCACCTTGCTTCTATACTTGATATTATCATATCAAGCTGCAAAAGTTCAAAATCATTTGATTTCGGAAACATTTTCTTCTCAAAGATATTAGAAGCTTTGCGCTGATTCTTTAACAGGTAGCGCTTGCCGACATAGTATTCATAAATACTTTTTCTTATTATGTTCGTAAGAAATGAATAATTTGACCCGAGAGAATAAAGTATTTCCGCAAGCTCTTTATCACCCTTCAACAATCTTAAGTAGGCCGCTATATTAAACGTAATCAATTTATAAGCAAGTTCTTTTGCCGTATATATTGAATCATAATTATCCGCAATAAATTTATCCAAATCCACATTGAAATTGTTATCTTTGAACTCTTTGGATAATTTTTCTATAAATTCTTTGAATTCAGGCGTTGTAATCTCATCAAAGAACCAGTTTTGAACGTAATCATTCAGACACAATTTATCAATATCTTTCTGATTCAATTCTTGTTTCTCAAGATTAACTTCCGGTTTCTTCTGTTCTATATCTAATAAAATGCTTTGCCAGCAAATGTATTCATAAGGAATAGGCTCCCCATTCAAATGGGAATTTTCTTCCGCCTGCAGGAGCAAATATTTTGCGATTCCGGGCTCTATTTCATATTTTTCCTGATAGTTGTAGAACTTATCAACAATCTTATAGAAATCCTGCTCCGTCATAGAGTTAAAACCAAACGCATCAAGGATACCATATCTTGGATTAATTACAATTGCAAGAAATTGCAGCGAGCGGTTGGCGCGAATGCGGGAGAAGATTATTGCCATATTTCCATGCCCATCAGGGAAGGATACATAAATTTTATAAGGCTTGGATTCTCTTAGAATATTTTTATAAAATTCCTCTGTGTTATCAACTCTTATCCCTGACATTTTAAGCTCTGATAATGCCTTATTTAACCGTCCCTGTAATTCTTCCGGTGCATAAGTTTTTGCATTCTCTATCGCATGATAAGCCAGCTGTGACTTTGAGCGGCCAAGAATTTCAAGCGCGGTATTTCCGACCTCTGTTCCCATATAGTACAAAAATACCGGAATCAATATGTTGGCAAGCGCATCATTAGCATAATCCTCTTCCAGAGATTTTATGAGTATAATTTTATCATTGTCGCTTATTGCGCTCAAAAAGTCCATAAAATCAATCTGTGCTTCAGGATTCATTATCGCAGTTTCAAGCAGCTCTTTTGTTTCTTTGTTAATAAGTTCATTAAACTGCTCAAAATATCCGCTTATAACATCATAGTCAATTTTGTTTCCTAAATCCTTAAGCATATTAAAAGCAATCATTTTAACATGATCACTATACTCAGGAGCCTTTATAACATTCCAAAGCTCATCGTTCAAAGTTTCTTTATCAATAAGCTCTGTTAAGAGCCAGCAGATAAGAAGCGCTTTTTGTTCAGGCGCATTAATCAATTCCTTAATCAGGACATCTAATACAGTCTTTTTATCGTCAATATTTTTTAAATCCGTAAGCAATGATGCGTTAGGCTGCATAGAAGTTGATAAGGCCGTTAAAGTGGCAAGAATCTCCGCTTTTATTTGAATTTTATTCATATAAAAATCCTTTCTTATCTTGCTTTACCCCAAAAGGCGTCCAGAATTTGCTGAGCCTCAGCAGAGAGCATCCTGTCATTTAAAATTAAATACTGAACAGCAATCATTGTACATTCAGAGCAAATATTTACTCCAGGTCCCTTAACCATCTTTATTACTTCCGTATTCGGTCTTCCGCAGAAACTGCAGTATACAGGCTCTGAAATACCTTCGTGGTGATAGTGGTGAGCAGGCTGCTCGTTATTACTGCGTTTTTTACCTCTTGCGCCCAATTTGACGACTTTTTCGTCTGACATTACTCTCTCCTTATTTTTTACAATTGTAGCGCAAAAAACAGGTTTATGCAATCTTACAAAGCTTCCAAGGCCGCAATCTTCATTTTATCTGTATCTGGATATTTTCCCGTCCAAATCCATAAAGCCCGCTCTGCCTGATAAATCAGCATATCTAGTCCCCCTATAGTCTTTAAGCCGCGCTTCTGGGCCTCTTGAATCAAGACTGTTTTTGTCGGATTGTATACAATATCGTAAACTATTGTATCCGGAGATAATTTATCCAAATCACCCCTTTCCAATGGCATCTGGTCTGCCATAAATCCGCGCATACCGATAGGAGTTGCATTAACAACTATCGATGTCCCTTCAAGACTTCTTATATTCTGTATCTGATAAACATTGAAAGTTATTTCCGGAAATTTTGCTCTGACATACTCTAATGTCTGTCTTGAATTTATTATATTTCTTGTATAAAAATCTATCTCACTGACTCCGCGCTCGGCAAGTCCTACAACTGCAGCTCTTGCAGCGCCTCCTGTTCCAAGAATACTTGCGTTTTTACCTCGCAAATCGACTTCGTCAGGAATTGCACGCTTAAAACCGTAAATATCTGTATTATATCCATGGAATGTTTTATCCTCCATGACCTTAACAGTATTCACGCATCCTGCTATATTAGCATAGTCGTCTATTTCATCTAGAAACAATGACATTGGAACTTTTAATGGAATTGTTACATTAAAACCATTATACCCATTGGCCTTGATATACTTAATTCTATTTATCAACTCCTCCGGCGGAGTTTCCATAACATCGTAAGAACCGGCATCCCCAATGCTTTCAAGCCCGGCCTTTTGAATTACTGCAGAAATCGAATGCCCTAAAGGAAATCCTATAATTCCTAATTTATACATAAACCTCTCTCCTACTTTATATCTATAACACTTACTCCGTCTCCGCCTTCAGCATCTTCTCCCACACGATATTTAGCGACATAAGGAGACGTTGCGATGAAATCTCTTACTGCGGATTTTAGCGCCCCTGTTCCATGACCATGGATTACATATACAGGAGACAAATTCGCAAGACTTGCTTTATCCAAATAGGCTTCCAAATCATCTAAAGCCTCTTCAACTCGTTCGCCCCTTAAATCCAATGTATTTGAAATATCGATTTTTTTCAAGCTGAATGACGATTCCTTTTTCAAAGCCCCAAGAGGCAGGTTAACTTTCTTTGCCAGCTGAGGATTATAAACAGCAAGTTTGTTTTTCTTAACTTTAGTCTTTATCATTCCCATCTGAATGTACAAAGCACCGCTTTTGTCTGGGAGTGACAAAACTGTTACCTGCTGATTCAAATCTTTTATCATAACTTTATCATTGACCTGAACCTCATCCCAATCAAGTTCCGTATACTGCTCTTTTTCTTCGAGAGAATGCAAATCAGAGCGGAATCCCTGTTCAAGTTTTGCTAAACGAGCGTAAGAACGTCTGGCTATTTTTTCGGATTTTTCACGTCTTAGTTCTGCCAAAATATCTTTTATTTCGCTCTTTGCATCTTCAAGCTGGTTTTCAAACTTGTCTTTTATAATTTTTATTGTTTTTTTCTTTTCTTTCTTATGCTCGCTGAGTTCTTTTTCGTATTGTTTCTTTAACTCATCAGCCTCAGCGTTCAAACTTTCGGCCTCTCTAAGGTTTGAATCCAATTTTTGCTGTGTATCCTGTAACCTCTCAACAACAAGGCTTGATGCGTCACGCTGGGTTATGAGAAGTTCTTTTGCCTCCCATACCATATCTTCTGGAAGTCCCAAGTTAGACGCAATAGAGATTGCATTACTCAATCCCGGAATACCTATTATAAGCTTATATGTAGGTGACAAGGATTCAGTATCAAACTCTACACAAGCGTTTTTAAAGTATGAATCCGTATATTCCAAGGTCTTTAGTTCGCCATAGTGGGTTGTAATAACCGACTGCGCCATCTTTTTGACAAATTCTTTTAATATGATTTCTGCAAGCACCGCACCCTCTTGAGGGTCAGTTCCTGCGCAAAGCTCATCTATCAGAATAAAGGTTTCCGAGTCTGCAAGCTCTAAAATATCAATTACATTTTTCATGTGAGAAGAAAACGTTGATAGATTCTGCAAAATACTCTGCTCATCTCCAATATCCGCCAGAACTTTCTCAAATGGATAAATATGAGCTTCCGCACAAGGCAGGAACAGGCCAGACTTCATCATAAGGATAAATAATCCGACAGTTTTCAACGCAACTGTTTTGCCGCCTGTATTTGACCCTGTAATAATTATGGATTTATACGATTCTCCTATTTCAAAGTCATTTTCAACAATCTTTTCAACTCTGCCAATTAATAGAGGGTGGCGCATCAAGTCTATCTTGATTGTCTTTTCAGAATTTACCTCCGGCTCTATAGCCTGAATCTTTACCGCATAGCGGGCTTTTGCGAAATGAAAATCAATTTCTGATAAGAGTTTTTCTGTCTGGATTAATTTATCCATCTCTTTTCTTACCTGATTGCTTAAGACTGTTAAAATCCTTATGATTTCTGCATAAATCTTAGATTTTAATTCCCGAATCTTATTATTAATAGGAACAATCTGCGCAGGTTCAATATAAAAAGTTTTATTTGTTGCAGAAACATCGTGGACAATTCCGCCGATTTTACTCTTTGAAGAAGCTTTGACCTGAAAAACTATTCTATCATCCCTTACGGTATAAATATTTTCCTGCAGATGCTTTTGGAATTCAGGTGAGTTCATTAACTCCTGAACGCGCTGTTTTAAATTTGCTTCAGTATCTCTTAAGGAAGCGTACAATCCTTTTAACTCGGAATTTGCATTCTGTTTTACCGTATAATTATCATCAAAAGTATCAAGAATCTTGTCTTCAAATTCTTTGTTTGAATACAAATCATTTGTCAGTTTGTGCATCAAGGCATCAAACGGCAAGTTTTCTTTTAAGAAATTCCTAACAAGCCTCGAAGTCCTCATTGTTTTTGCAATATCAACAAGCTCTTCTTCGACAAAGTATTCATTTCTCTCCTGCAGTTTCTTAAAGTCCTGAATCTTTTCAATCGGAATATCTCTTGCCAGATCAAGAACATCTTTTGCCTCGCGTGTCAGAATGATTTGCGTCTGAATATCTTCTGTTCGGACGTAAGGTGTGAGGTCAAGACAAAGTTTTTTGGACTGTTCTGTTTTCGCAAAATTAGCGAGCTCAGCCAAAATTTTATCGTATTCGAGAGCTTTTTGTGATTTTTGGACAATACTCATTACAACCTGATTATAAAAAGAACAAAAAATCAAAGCAATATATAAAA
>CALURX010000058.1 GCA_944323265.1 Candidatus Gastranaerophilales bacterium | reverse complement strand
CCAAACATCCAACGCGGTGAAGACAAATGGGTTGACAAAATTTGGGAATTGATGGATGCAGTAGATACTTACTTCCCGACTCCTGAACGTGATTTGGACAAACCATTCTTGATGCCGGTTGAAGACGTATTCTCTATCACTGGTCGTGGTACTGTTGCAACTGGTAGAGTAGAACGTGGTATTGTTAAGGTTGGTGACGAAGTTGAATTAGTTGGTCTTGGCGAAACTAAGAAAACAACTGTTACCGGTGTTGAAATGTTCAGAAAACAACTTGACCAAGGTCAAGCTGGTGACAACATTGGTGCTTTGTTAAGAGGTATTGATAAGACTGATATTCAACGTGGTCAAGTTCTTGCAAAACCTGGTTCAATTCACCCGCATACTAAATTTACAGCTAACGTTTACGTTCTGACTAAAGAAGAAGGCGGACGTCACACTCCATTCTTCCCTGGTTACAGACCACAATTCTATATCAGAACAACTGACGTTACAGGTTCTATCAAATTTGACGGCGAAATGGTAATGCCTGGTGATAACGTAGTTATGGAAGTTGAACTTATCGCTCCTGTAGCTATTGAAGAAGGTATGAGATTCGCTATCCGTGAAGGCGGTAGAACAGTTGGTGCTGGTGTTGTTGACAAAATTATTGAATAATTTTGCTTAAGAACACAAAGAACTATTGGAAAGGAAGCTATATGCTTCCTTTCTTTTTATAATAATAAATAATTTTGTTCTGTATTTGTAATATAAGTCTTCTTATAATTTTTGGGAATATTGACACAGATGTATTCTGTTTTCTTTTTCAACCCGCACAGACCAATTACGGAATCATGCTTAAAAAAATTCTTGATAAATTGCATATTTAAATCCTTTCTATATTGTGATATAATGTCAATAATCTTTTTAAGAAAGATTTTGTATAAGTCAAGATAAAGGAGTTTTAAATGGCGAAAGTAACAAAAGATATGGGTATTTTAGATATTGTTCAGCAGCATCCTGAATCAATAGCTGTGTTCCAAAAATACGGCATGGGATGTATCGGATGTGCTGCAGCAAGGTTTGAGAATCTTGAAGCTGGAGCTAAGGTTCACGGATTCAATCCTGATGAAATGGTAGATGAAATTAATTCAATAATCGGCGAGTAACCGGACTATGTGGCAAATTTTATCAATAATAGGTATTGCATTCGTTATATTGGAAATCTTTACGCCAAGTATGTTTTTCCTAAATTTTGCTTTGGCAGCCTTTATTACGGCATTGATTTCCATATATGTTTCTAATTTATTTGCATTGGTTTTGATATTTTTTATACTATCATTCCTGTCATTTGCTTTTTTAAGACCAATTTTATTAAAGAAAAAACACCATTCTACAGAGACTGGTATTTCCGGTAAATATATCGGTAAAATTGCGCAGGCAGCAGAAGAAATTTCTGAAAAAAGCGGAGTTATTACGATTTACGGCGAACGCTGGGAAGCCAGAAGCGAGGATAAATCAGTAATTCCTGCAGGAGCTGATGTGAAAATAGTAAGAAATGACAGTTTAGTTATGTATGTTATAAAATCAGAATAATAAGAGGGGAGTTTTATGGTTGTATTATCAATTTTTTTAATTGTACTTGCGCTAATCGTTGTAGTGAAAGGCGTTATTATTGTTCAGCAGGCAGAAGTTGTTATTGTTGAAAGATTGGGAAAATTTGACAGAGTGCTTGAATCCGGGTTTAATTTTATTATTCCTATTATTGAGGCTCCGAGAGCTATCGATTGGAAGATTACTCAAAAAGGTTTTGATGGTTCAACCTACTCTATAATTCAAAAACGCACAAAAATTGATTTGAGAGAAGCTGTTTATGATTTTCCGAGACAAAATGTTATTACAAAGGATAATGTTTCTATAAGTATTAACGCTCTTTTGTATTTCCAAATTGTTGATCCGAAATCTGCAGTTTATGAGATTCAAAACTTACCGGATGCTATTGAAAAACTCACTCAGACAAACTTAAGAAACCTTGTGGGCCAGCTTGATTTGGATGAGAGTTTGGTTTCCAGAGATAAAATCAACCATGAATTAAGAGCAATATTGGATGATGCAACTAATAAATGGGGTGTAAAGGTTAACAGAGTTGAGCTTCAGGATATTATCCCGCCATCTGATATTCAATCTGCAATGGAAAAACAGATGAAAGCTGAACGTGACAGACGTGCTGCAATTTTGGAGGCAGAAGGTTTGAAAAAATCTGCTGTACTTAAGGCTGAAGGTGAAAAAGAAGCTGCTATCAACAGAGCTGAGGGTGAAAAACAGGCCAATATCCTAAGAGCAGAAGGTATTGCTCAGGCAAGAATTTTAGAAGCTGACGGTGAAAAGGAAGCTATTCAAAGAATTATTAACGCGCTTGCTGACAAGGGCCAGCCTGATAAATACTTAATTGCAATGAAATATTTGGAGACTATGAAGGATATAACAAGCGGTAAGGACAATAAAATTGTTTATATGCCTTATGAAGCGACCGGAATATTGAGTTCTGTCGACGGTATTAAACAAATGTTTGGTGATAAAAAGTAAATAAATTCTATTAAGAATAGAAAGGATTTGATATGAAGAAAGTATTATTATCATTATTGGCAGTTATGACTATTACAACATTTGCTTATGCTTATAATTATGACAAGACTATTCCGGTAAAGGGCGGAACTCTTGCTGACGGAAAACTTCAGGCAGAAATGCTATTCCCGGTTTATGCTTATGGGCTGAGAATTGCTGCTCCTGATTGCAAAGACTTTTCAATTTCTGACACAAAAGTTACTAAACAAAAAAAGGATGGCGCTTGGGAAGAAATGTGGACTGTTAAGGCTTGCACAAGAACAGCTAATATTCCTATAAAATTCACTACAACCGAAAACGGAACTGAATACGCAATTGACCCGATGGGCGTAAAGGTTGCTAAGTAGGTTTGGAATGAAAATACCGGCTTCAAAAGATGTTCAAATAATAAATAAAATTTCTCAATTGCGCACTGAACTTATGTACAGTGCTGCAATGGGGAATTATAAAGGGTTTAAAAAAGCTAATATTGAATATGCAAAGATGGCTGTGGATAATTTTGAGCTGGCAAAACAGGCGCAAAGCCCAAACATCAAAGCTCCGCTTTTTTCTAAAGTTGGGATGCGAATGGCTAAAGTATGGTTTTTGAATCTTTTTAGAATTAAATCTCCTGAGGAGAAGCAATTAAAAACTTTAGCTAAACAAGAGAGGTTAAAACAAGAGGCGAGGCAGTTTGTAGGATAATGAGTATCAGTTTTGGAACAGACGGTTGGAGAGCGGTTTTAGATAAGGATTTTACCAGAGAAAATGTCGAGCGGGTTACGTTGGCTATCGCAAGGTATGTTGCTGACAATTTCGGGTTTACTAAACCTTTACTTGTCGGGTATGATCCGAGAAGAATGGCAGATGAGCTTTCTGAGTATTGCGCAGAAATTCTTGCAAAAAAAGGATTTGATGTATATTATTCAGAAAGAATCGTTCCGACGCCTATTTTGGCATATAATGCAAAGATTAAAAATGCTTGCGCCATAATGTTTACAGCCTCCCACAACCCGCCTGAGTATTTGGGGATGAAATTTATTCCGGACTACGCAGGACCTGCGACATCAGAGATTACGGATGAGATTGTCGGGAATTTAGATAAACCTTTTGAGGCATCAAGCAGGCAGGGGAAATTTATTCGGACGGATTTTGCGCCTGAGTATTACGAGCATCTAAAAGGGCTTATTGATTATGAAGCTATAAAAAAAATAAAAACAAATATAATTTTTGATGGGCTGTATTCAGCATCAATCGGATATTTTGACGAGATATTAAAAAGTAATAATATTCCGTATGAAAGTTTGCACATGTTTCGGGATACAAATTTCGGCGGCGGGATGCCTGACCCGAAGCCCAAGTATTTAAACGATTTGATTGAAGCTGTAAAAGCCAAGCCAAATTCCATCGGGCTTGCAAATGACGGTGATGCTGACAGATTCGGGGTTATAAATGAAGACGGCGAGTATGTTTCTCCAAATGAAATTATTGCAATTTTGCTTAAACACCTTATTCAAAAGGGCTTAAAGGGGGCTGTAGTTAAGACTGTAGGCTCAAGTCTTTTGATAGATGTTGTTACAAAGAAACTCGGAGTTGAAGTTATAGAAACTGCTGTAGGGTTCAAGCATGTCGGCGATGCTATGCGCAAAAACAAAGTCATAATCGGCGGAGAAGAGTCGGGAGGATTGAGTATTCAAGGGCATATTCCGGAAAAAGACGGACTCCTTGCAAACCTTCTGATACTTGAAGCTATGGCAAAGTCTGGCAAGGCTTTGAAAGATTTACAAAAAGACCTGTACGAATTTGCAGGAGACAGGTTCTATACAGATAGAATTGATTTGAGGCTGGAAGATAAATCTCAAATTCAAAAGATTTTAGAAAGAGTAAAACATTATAAAACACTGGGTCAATACGAAGTTACATCAATAGATACAAAGGACGGCGTTAAGCTTATGCTCGGAGAAAGAACAAAAATTCTGGTGCGTCCGAGCGGAACAGAACCTCTTTTGAGAATCTATTTTGAGACCGATGATAAGAATAAATTAGAAAATTTGAAAAAAATTGATTTAATCATTCAATAAAAAAACTTTATATAAGTGCGATTTTGTTACCTGCTAGTCTCGCAGGTGGGTGAGTGCCTTAATTTATCCATTTCCCGCTGGCGATTTGGTATCGGCGGGTATACTTCAAAAATTATAGAGCTTACTCTCCCTATTTATAAAAATGTAGGAACAAAATAAACACCTATATAAAGTAATATTATTATGTCATATCTCCTCATTAATTTCAAGCTCTTTGTTCTTGCAAAAATAGCCAAACGGCTGATAGACACTTGAAGCATATTTATATAAAAATTAAATATATAAAACTATAAAGGTATTAAAATGATAAATAAGCTTACAAAGCAAGAACAATGTGTTTTAGAGCTCGTTGCCAAAGGTATGATTAACAAAGAGATTGCCAAAGAGCTCAACATTTCTATTGCAACTACTAAAGCTCATTTAGAATCTATTTACAAAAAATTAAATGCTCATAACAGAGTTCAGGCCGTAGTAAAAGCCATAACTCTTAATATTATTGAAGTTTAATTTATTTTTTTATTATGCTAAAATTCTTTCATGACAAATTTTGTTTTGAAAGAATTCCTTGGTAATAATATAGAACAAGAGCTTGAGTTAATCGGTTTTGATAAAGCGTACAGAAGCAAAGCTGCTGATAAGTTCAGGTACAAGAATATAAAAATATATTCTCTCAATCTTGCGCAGGCTAATATACTGAAACAGACGGCTCTGATATTTGGCGCAGATTGTGCTGTTAACAGGGAGGTTATAACAGGAAAAGTTGAGCATTCTGATGTTATTTTGTGCGGAAGCTATTCTCAGCTAAAGAAAATTGCGCAAAAATTACAGAACCAGCCATTCAGACTTTCAAAACTGGGTGAAGATATATTATCACTCTTAGCCCCCCATAAGCAAGCTCAAACAAAGCTGGCAGGGATTTTAAATGTAACACCGGATTCCGTTTCTGATGGGGGTAAATATCTTGCGCCCAAAGATGCAATCAATCACCTGATGTCATTAATAGATGACGGGGCTGATATTGTGGATATCGGTGCAGAGAGCACTCGTCCGGGATCTTTTGGGGTAGATGCTAAAACTCAAATAGAAAGACTCCGCCCTATACTTGAATTTATTGTAAAAGAAAATTTAAATGTACCAATAAGCATTGATACCAGAAGCTCAGAAGTCGCAGACTTTGCATTAAATAACGGCGCTTCAATAATTAATGATGTTTCAGGTTTTGATTATGATATTAAACTGGCAGATGCTGCTGCTAAATATAATGCTTCTGTAATCATACAACATTCAAATGGGACGCCGGATGTTATGCAGAATAACCCGGAGTATAAAAATATTATGGAAGAGATTTTTTTCAGTCTAAAAACGAAAATAGAGCTAGCCGAGAGCAAAAATATCCGAAATATAATAATAGACCCCGGTATAGGCTTTGGGAAATCAAGGTTAGACAACTTTACAATTCTGGACAGGTTTGAAGAATTAAGAGGGTTAAACCGTCCTGTTTTAATCGGAATTTCACGAAAAAGTCTGCTGGGAGTAAAAGACTGTGACAACGGATTAAAAGATTCATTGTCACTGGCTCTGTCTTATCCTTTAATTAAGGCTGGTGTGGATTATCTGAGAGTACATAATGTCAAACTGCATAAAACTTTAATTGAAAATTTATACCCACGTAGGTAATATCCTTTATTGGAGAATTAATGTAAAATTGTAAAACTAGGATATTAGCTTATGAACGATTCAATAAAAGGCGTACTGGAAAATATCCCAATATGTGCGTATATGACAGACTTAAAGGATAACTTTATAGAAGGCAGCGTTGAGTTTATAAAAGCTATTAACCGGGAAGGATACGAGCTGCAGGATTTGACGCTGGCCGATATTTACGATAAAGAACATCTTGAACTTGTGAAAGAAGAAGAGGATGTGATTATCAAAACCGGTAAAACATTTGAAACAGAAAGGCAAATAATTTTTCCATCGCAAAGTTTTTGGGGACGAGTAAAACGTATACCAATCTTTGATAGAAAAGGGAACTTAAAATATAAAATAGCTATGTACGAAAATTTAGAATCACTAAAAGAAATAGAACGGCAAAAGGAATATTTTATAGAAACTTTGACTCACGATTTGAAGGTTCCGACACTTGCGCAACTCAGAGGACTGGAACTATTGAATAGTGAGCTAGTCGGAACTTTAACTCCTGCGCAGCGAGAATTGACTTCACAGATAGAAGAATCATGTAAGTATATCCTTGATATGATTTCAATGATTGTAAATACATACAAATTTGAATGCGGACAGAATAAGTTAGTTTATGACAAGTTTGATTTTTCGCAACTCTTATTTGAATGTTTTGATTCATTATCAGAGAGTGCAAAAGAAAAAGGAATTGCTTTTGTTTACCGTCCATCTTGCAACGAGGTTCTTATTGAAGCTGACAGGGTAGAAATTAAAAAAGTTATAATAAACCTGCTTACAAACGCAGTTATGTATTCTGATAAAAACGAAGAAGTCTTTGTTGATATAATACAGGAAAATAATCAGATTCAATTTATCATAACCGTACAGGGAATTCCGCTCTCGGAAAAAGAGTGTATGACTATGTTCGACAGTTTTGGCGCCAAAACTCCGAAGTATAATACTATAGGAAACGGAATAGCTTTGTATTTATGTAAAAAAATAATTGATGCGCATAATGGAAGAATTTTTGCCTCTACTGATGGCAAAATGCTGAATAAGTATACTTTTACAATTCCTCAGTTTACATCAGAACAGTATGCCGCACCTCACTGTCTTATTGCTGTTTAATCCTCCCTATTAACATTTGTAAAAAAGTCCGGCTCCAGACTGGAAAAAGTTCAAAAAAATGTTAATATATGTATTAAAGGGATTAATTTAATTTTTATACAAAATGTAAATTTTTTGTAATATTTAATCAATTTTTCAAATTCATTGGTTTTAAAGTCTATACAGTTTTGAAGGTGAAGGCGTGAATAAAGAAAGAAATTTAGCAAATAAAATTAGGGATATAAACGGCAAAGCCCCAATAACCTCGCCGATATCCCAGGAAAAATTAGTGTCAAAGGTTAACTCATTGACGTTCAATAATTATGCTAATTCCATGAGCAACCCTCAAAACAAAATCTTCAATACTGAAAAAAGTCTGACATTAAATTATAAATACGTTGTAGATGAGCTGATAAAAATAAAAGAGGTTTCATCTCTTAACGAATTTTACTCAAAAATATACTCAATAATAACCCAGAGTATAGATTCCGGATTTATGGCCATAGGACTTTTTAAGGAAAAATCAAATTGTATAAATTTGAGGCTGCAAGACAAGCTCGGGAACTTCTATTCCACAAAAGTATTTTTAAGAGAAGAAGATAACCCTATTGTACAGGTTTTTAATGAACAAAAGATTATTTTTAAAGATGACGTAAGCTTTTTAAAGCTTTCTTATTTCAAAAATAAGGCAGCTGTAATTCTCCCTCTGGTTTCTGTAAACAAATGTATAGGCGTTATGATTATTGCAGATAATTATGCAAGGCAAAACATTGAATTGTATACACTTCTTGCAAACGCAGTTGCTCTGACTTCTCATAATTTTGATTTGCTGGAAAAGAGTGACGAATATGTTAATACTGATAACCTCACGCTTTTGTACAATCACAGAGGTTTTCAGGAGATTTTATCAAATGAAATATCAAGAGCCCAGACAAATAAACAGAAACTTTCTATTGTAATGATGGATATCAATAACATAACCAAAATCAACAGAGAGTTTGGGCACGCAAAGGGCGATGAAGTGATAAAAGTCGTCGCGGAAAAAGTTCGCCAGAATATGCGCGAAGGAGATATTGCAGGCCGATACGGCGGAGATGAGATTGCAATTATTATGCCGAATACTCCTATAGAACAGGCAAAATACGTGGCAGAATATTTGACATACTCTCTTTCCTGCTGCTTTATAGACGATATAGGCCCTGTAAAAGTTTCTGTCGGGGTTTCAACTTACCCTGACTGCTCGGATGACAAGGAAAAACTCCTGATTCTTTCAGAACAAGCGATGTATATTTCACAAGCCAAAGGCTATAAAGACGGAATGTCGGCTATTATAAGCTCTGCAGACTTTAACTTCTGGGACGATGTCGCCCTAAAATCATACGCAGAAGTTGTTGGAAAACGTCATGCGCAGCTTGGTATTAACTTTGAAGAAGAATTGATATCAAAATTCAACACTGACCATGCCCTCGCAGGAGCAAGAATTTCAGAAATAGCAACCTCGCTTGCAGGTGCTATTGATGCCAAAGATCCATATACTAAAGGTCACTCAACATCCGTATCCAAATACTCTGAGGCTCTTGCGCGTGCAATTAATCTTCCGGAGGAAGAGGTTGAGAGGATTAAACTGGGAGCACTCCTGCACGATGTCGGCAAAATCGGCATTCCTGAAACTGTTTTAAAGAAAGAAGGACCATTGTCTGATGAAGAATGGGCAATTATGAAGCAGCACCCAACAATCGGAGCTGAGAAGGTGCTGAACCCGAATCCGTCATTAAGGGACTTGATTCCTATTGTCAAATACCACCACGAAAGAATTGACGGCAAAGGATACCCAGAGGGGCTTCATAACGGAGATATTCCGCTTGCGGCAAAAATCGTTGCGATTGCAGATACATACCATGCTCTGATAAGCGACAGACCGTACCGTAAAGGCATGAATATCGAAAAAGCAATATCTATCCTTAACGAAGGCGCAGGAACACAGTGGGACGAAAATCTGGTTAGAATTTTTGTTCAAATAGCGCCATCACTCGGAGTTTAAGGCATTTTCTATTTACTGCTGTTAGCTCCGTTAGCGTATTTTAAGAAAATTTGCACCTTTGTCTGCATAAGCTCTTCAACAATAAGCCATCTTCCGTTAGGCTGCTTTTGAACAACCATATATGTTTTGAGTTTATAACTCTCTCCTGTCGGCTGACGAAGTGAAGATACTTTATATTTACCGTCTGCAATCTTTGAAACTTTTACATCAGAATAATTATTTTTGTAATTTTTAAGCTTTGCACTAGCCTGTCCGAGCTTCATCTGCTTAATATAAGTCGCAGTATCGGTGTGAACATCCTGCGTTGTTCCGTCAGGCTTAACCACCTGTCTTGTAATTTTGGCAGAAGGCGAATACATATCAACAATCGTCGGACTGTAAGAATTAGCCGCCTTTACATAATTATTAAAGAAATTCAGCGCATCCTGAGAATCATCAGCAAAAGACGCTAATGCAACAAAGCAAAATGATAGAATAGTCAATAAAAATTTTTTCATGTGTGAAATATCTCCTTATCTTTTACCTAAACGTCCGGTAAATCTCCCTTAACTTCCGCTATTTCATCACAATCAAGATGGAAGACTTTATGCAGTCCTACAACAGCATCTTTTGCTCTGTCTTCCGCAACAATACAGCTTATTTTAATTTCGCTTGTAGAAATCATTTTAATATTAATATCCAAATCCGCAAGAGTTTTAAACATTGTCGCTGCAATACCAGGCCTGTCAATCATGCCGGCACCTACAATAGATACCTTTGCAATTTTATCATCTACAAACACATTGCTAAATTCGAGTTTAGTCTTAACTTTTTCGATAATTTCAAGAGTTTTATTTAAATCCCCCTTATCAATAGTAAAAGCAATATCATTTGTATTCAGCGCTTTTCTGGCATAAGATTGAATAATCATATCGACAGAAATATTTTCTTGAGCCAATCCGTTGAAAAGTATAGCAGCCGTTCCCGGATTATCTTTAACGTCGCAGACCACAACTCTCAGCTGTGATAAATCGGAAGCTACCCCTGCAACAGATTTGTGTAATTCCATATCGTCAACTCCTAATATTAAAGTGCCTAAATTATCTAATTTGAATGTACTTCTAACCCTGAGAGGTACATTATATTGTTTTGCGGTTTCAACAGCTCTCGGATGAAGAACATTAGCCCCAACTCTAGCCAGTTCAAGCATTTCTTCATAAGAAATTTCTTCAAGCCTTGAAGCAGTTGGTACAATTCTTGGGTCCGTAGTATAAACGCCCTCAACGTCAGTGTAAATATCACACCTTTTAGCCTTCATTGCACCGGCAAGGGCTACGGCAGATGTATCTGAGCCGCCTCTTCCGAGAGTTGTAATCTCCAAATCTTCTGTTACCCCCTGGAAACCGGCTACAACAACGACCTCGCCTTTATCAAGGTGTTTTCTTATTTTATCGGTTTTAATATTCAAAATCCTTGCTTTTGTATGCACCTTCTCAGTCATAATTCCGACTTGAATAGCATTCATGCTGACAGCAGGACATCCCTGCGCCTGTAGTGCCATAGCAAGAAGAGCAATCGAGACACCTTCTCCGGTAGAAAGAAGCATGTCCATCTCTCTAGAGGAAGGACTATCCGAAATTTCTTTTGCCATCTTAACAAGATAATCTGTTGTATGTCCCATAGCTGATACAACAACTATAACATCGTTACCGTTGTTTCTTTCTTTAATAACAGCCTTGGCAACATTTTTTATCTTATCAGTATCGGCTACGGATGTACCGCCAAATTTTTGTACAATAATATCTTTCATTATAAATCTACCTGTATTCCTATACATTATATAAACAAAGAAAATCTTTGACAACTATTCTTTCTATTATATTAACAGGATTCAAGAAGTAATCGCAACACTATCTCGTAAAAGGTACTAAAATAGTAAAAGAAAGGAGATAGCCACG
>CALURX010000057.1 GCA_944323265.1 Candidatus Gastranaerophilales bacterium | reverse complement strand
TTCTATGATATATGTACTATGATTTACAATTACAATGAAGATTACCAATATGACAGCTGCGTTTCTCGCGGTATTTGTTCTGTTAATCCAAGAACATCCTCGCTGCAGGAAGTTCTGGTTATTTATCTGACAACAACAGCTTATTATGCTTTAAAGCTATATGAGCATGGAAAAAATAATAAAGAAGCCAAAGATGTGATTCTGAATACTATTTCTATTATGGTATCAAATCCGGAGTTTTCGGAATCTGATTTTGAACTTCTTACCTCAAGGTTTAATGAAGTTTTGCCCGATATGATTGAAGAATATCAGGATATGTGTAAAGAAAATAACATTGAACCCGAGTTAATCAAAACGCCGTTTAAGTCTTATAAAAAGATGGATATAATTCAGGCTATCCAGTTAGGAGAAAAAGAGTTTTTAAAGGGTGCAAAAGCCCTATCGCAGGAAGTAAGAGATCTTTATAAAGTTCTTTTTGTGATTGCAAAAAGTATATGTATAAATATTCTTGATTTAGAAACTTACGAGGCAGAAGAGGGAGAAGGGTATCTTACAATCCTAAAAATTTTAGATTCACTCAATTCTAAGGAACAGGATCTTGAAAAGATTAAATCGTTAATTCTTGATGTCTCAAAAATCGACAATAAGCTTATGAACCAGTTAAGGCAGACGCAGGAAGAAAGATACGGAAAGCAGAGAGTTTCAGAAGTATCTTTTACAACAACTCCGGGTAAGGCTGTCCTTGTTGTAGGATCGAATATTAGAGAATTAGAAGATATTCTGGATGCTTTGGCCTCAACGGATATTGATGTTTATACGCATGATGAAATGATGCTTGCAAATACGTTTCCGAAATTTGCGGAGTACAAAAAACTAAAAGGACAATTTGGACAGGGCATGGAAAGCTGTCTTTTGGATTTTGCGACCTTCCCCGGACCTATTATTCTTACAAGGCATTCACTTTTTAATGTCGAACACTTGTATCGCGGACGATTGTATACTACTGATTCGGCCTGCTCAAAAGGTGTCATTCCAATTAAAAATAAAGATTTTTCAGAAGTTATAAAAGCCGCAGAGGACACAAAGGGGTTTAAGACCGGAAAGCAGTGCGAAAGTGTAAATATTGGCTTTGATTATGATGTATTTTTAGAGATACTTAAGCAAAAACTGGCTCAGAAAGATTATAAACATATATTTATAATAGGCCAGGGCGGATATACGCTTGACCAGCAAACGTATTTTAATAAGCTTTTAAGGCAGACTCCTGATGATGTGTTGATAATTTCTCTTTCTTATCCCCATACAAGAGATAATGTAATTCATCTGGATGGGTGCTATGACAGCTTTGCTATAACTAAGATTACCGAGGGGGTAGGGGGAAATGAAGGGGTAAATGGTGAAGAAAATAGGGCTATTCCAATAACTGTATTTTTTCCTCAGTGTAACAGGCATACAATGTCACAGATGATGTTTCTAAGCAGTATCCCTAATTTGAAGATATATGTAGGTAAGTGTACGCCTATAATACTGAATCCGAATCTTATTAATACGCTCCATAAAATTTTCGGAATTAACGGATTATCTTCTGTCAAAAAAGATTTAGACGAAATTTTGAATAAAAAATAATCGTTGTTCTTAGCTCTGATTTGATGTATATTAATAGAGTTAAGTAAGAAGTCAGACGGCTTCTGTAAGAGGTTTTATATGCAAAATTGTCCGTCAATAATCGTTTTAGATAAAAATCAGAATTCAAGAGAGATAGTCAACTCGTACCTTACAGAATTTGGTTTTGGTGATAACGTATTACTGTTTGATGATTACAAAGCAGGACTGGAAGAGGTAAAGAAACTCAATGGTGATGCTATTGTAATTATGGATATTTCAGAAAAAGGCAAAGAAATTCAGGAGACGGCTGAAAACCTTAAGCTTTGTACTTCAAAAATAATCATTACATCAACAAACTACTCTACAAATACAATAATAAAAGCTTTACGTATGGGGGCAAAGGAGTTTTTGCCGAAACCTGTGCTTAAAGATGATTTGTTGCGAGTTGTAACCAAGCTTTCAAATCTTAACGCGGCAGATGCCGGCTCTGAGTCAAAAATTATTACGGTATATTCAAATAAAGGCGGTATAGGCAAGACGACAATAGCAATTAATTTAGCCTCTGAACTTGCAAAGGTTACAAAAGATAAAGTTGCGCTTGTTGACTTGAACTTGCAGCTTGGGGATGTTTCTACGTTTTTGAATCTAAATCCGGCATTTGATGTGAATTATGTCATACACAAACTGACAGATAAGAATGAGGAAATGCTGCTTAAAGCTTTTGAAAAGTACAAAAATACGTCAATGTATGTGCTTGCAGATCCGAGTTATATTGAGCAGTCTGAGAGTATTACACCGCAGCAGATTACCACTCTTTTTAGTGCCTTAAAGAAGGTTTTTCCTTATATTGTTGTGGATATGTCATCAAATATTGATCCGAATGCGCTTAAAATACTTGATAGCTCTGATTGGATTTTGTTTACGACAATTGTTAATATTCCTGCGATAAGGAATTGCCAGAGATGTCTTAACCTTTTCCGTTCCAGAAGGTATCCAATGAATAAAGTTAAGATTATTATTAATCGTTATATGGAAAACGATGAGATTAAGATTGAGGACATTGAAAATACGCTCGATGAAAAAGTTTACTGGAAAATACCTAATAATTATTTTACGATTATGGAGGCAATTAATAAAGGCGTAAGTATTGCGGAAATTAATCCTGATTCTAATATCGGGAATAATTTTAGGGATTTTGCCTCAAAAGTTTCCGATGATATTATTGAGCAGTCGGTTATTCAGTATAGAATTTAATTTGGGGAATCATCATGATAAATTGTATAAAAGAGAGTTTTAAACTTACAAATAAATATATAATACTTGCAACGCCGTTAATCTTGTTTTCATTATTGTCAAGCCTTTACATATTGTTTTCAGTTAACGGAAATCTGGTAAGTCTTGTTATTGCTCTGGTTTTGTTTACTCTGATGCTGACGGCATTTCTTGCAGGCTGGTTTTTTATGATAAAAAATTGTGTAGAAAAGCCGGATACTGATGATGATCCTAATGCTTTGATTAAAGAATTTCCGGCAGGTGTTGGGGAATACTTTCTCCCTGCTCTGGGATTAATTTTTGTAATGTTCGTTGTTTCGCTAATAATCCTTGCGGCTGCGTATTTTGCCGGCATGAAATTTATCGGACAGATTGGAATTCCTGCGGATTCGTTTTCTAAAGCGCTTGAATCAACAGAAGCTTTAAAAACTTTTTTGAGTTCTCTTTCAGATGAGCAGTTATTTAGGCTTAATGCCTGGAATGTGCTGCTTTTTAGCTCAATGTCCCTGACTTATTTTGTTGTAATGTTATATTCTCCTGTAATGTTTTTTAAGGAAAAAAATCCGTTTAAGGCATATTTTACATCACTGAAAGATTTATTTAGCAGGAAATTTTTTAAGACGCTCGGGCTTTATCTAATTCTGTTTATCTCTTATTTTATACTTTCAATCCTGACTACCGTTTTTGGTATGAATATAATTATGCACTTTATATTTACGCTGATAAACTTCTATTATCTTGTATTTGCCGGCGTGCTTGTTTTTGATTATTATTACAAAAATTATGTTCAAGTAGGCGGAAATTTAGATACAAGGGTCTAAAAAGAACTTTTTGTCTTGGAATAAACATTTTCTATTCCGGTTTCTTTGAAGCCGTTATTTTTGAGCAGCTGATGAACATTAATCTGTGCGTCAAAGTCGCCGACCAGAACCAGCGAAGTATCATCGAGTTTTTGTGATATTTTTTTTGCAAGCACCTCTCGTTTGTGCGGCTCCAGATATGGCCAAAAATTCCTGCACATGAGAATAGTGTTGTTCGTAGGAATGCTATCTATATCATTCAAAATATCGGATTGTGAAAAGATAACTTTATTTTTTATGTGGGGTTTAGGTATTAAAACAAGGTCACTTTGCGGATTTGTGGAGCAGCCCTTATCAAAGAATTCGGAAGTATTCCCATTTGTTTGGTAATTAATTCTATAAAGTTCCTCTGCTTTGATACCTAGTTTGCCGCGTTTAGCACTTTCAATATTGTCCAGGTCTATGTCTTTTGCAATTATAGGAAAGAATTTTGAAGCATCATCCCCCAATATTTGTATTAATTTTACAACAAGCGAGTAAGGCTCTTGGCCGTTTGAGCATATATGGCTTATAATGTTAACCTTTTGTGTATCTTTATACTTATGTTTAAGCAGTTTTGCAAAAGAGTTCCAATCTAAATCTTCTCTGAAAAAATAGGTTGTTGTGCGGTATAAAAAGTTACCGCTTTTGTCATATACAGTACGTCTGTTGCCTTGAAAGCTCTGGGGGTTGCTGTTGTATAAATATGCCGGTGCTATTTTCATACTTTATATAAAACGCGTGATAAATTTTTTTGCTATGACAATTTTCTTATCATTTCATGCGCTTCTTCATCTTCCGGAAATATTGTTACGACTTTATCTAGGTATTCTAGCGCTTTGTCATTGTCTTTCAAGCCTTCATAACATTTAGCAATACTCATCAGTACCGAAATATTGTCCGGTCTTTTGGCAAGAAGATTCTGGAATATATTAATTGCCGGCTCATATTCTCCAAGTTCATAATACGTAAGCGCAAGCAAGTTTTGGGTTTCTATATCTGGATTCTGTTCTACTGCGTGTATCAAATAGTGCTTGGCATCTTCATACTCTTTTCTTGCGTAAAGAACTCTTCCCATACAAAATTGGATATATTCATGGTGTGGATTAACCTTTAAGGCTTTTAATATGTAATCTTTAGCCTCATCAAGCTGGTTAAGTATAAGTTTATTAAGCCCCATAAAAGTCAGTGCAAGCACATTATCAGGCTCAATATCCAACGCTTCACCATAAAATCTTTCGGCCTCTGTGTTTCTGGAGGTTGAGTACAGAAAATTTCCGTACTCAAATAGTATTTCAAAATCATTTGGCTGTAATTTCATTGCAGTCTTAAATTCATCATCTGCGTAATCAAACAGACGTTTATTCAGATAGATGATTCCCAAATCTTTATGCGCTTTTGCAAAATCTGGATTCATCTGTATAACTTTTTTAAGCATCCTCTCGGCAGTATCAGTATCGCAAAGACTTGAAGATAATATTGCGTACTGATGCAGTATCTCCGGTGTCGGATTATTTTTTAACAAAATTTTGTCATAAATTTCTTTTGCCTTGGAAAGCTGATTGGCTTTAATATATAGGCTTGCAAGCTTTTGAGCCGGAAGTATAAATTTCTGGTTCATATAAACGACACTTTCCAATAAAGTAATCGCTGTCTGAACTTCGCCCATTGCCTCATAGCAAGTTGCAAGATTATATTTGTAAGTTTCTTTCTGCGGAAATTGAACCAGAAGTTTTTTGTAAATTTCCGCTGCTTTAGCGTATTTTCCGGATTTAACCTCGGACATTGCAAGAGCGACCTTAAAGCTTTCGTCGCTGTCATCAAGTTTTACAGCCTTTTCCAAATATTCGCATGCAACTTCATGATTTTGCTGAACCTGATAGGCTGAGCCGATGTTATAGTAAGCCATCGGGTTTTCAGGGTTTAATTCAAGAGCTTTTTTATAGGTTTTTATTGCCTCTTCAAACCGGCCTGTTGCCATATAGCTTGTGCCAAGACTGTTGTAAATGCTTATATTATCCGGAGCTTTTTCAAGAGCTTTCTTTAGCGGCTCAATACTTTTTTCAAAATCTTTTATTTTCATATAAGCAGTGCCTACTATGAAATCAAAAATATAATCTTCAGGATCTATTGCCGCTGCAATGCTTGCCTTTTTGATAGCATCTTCAGGTTCATTAAGCTTCATCAACACAACACAGAGGCTTTTGTAAGCTTCAATATAGCCCTTACGTAATTCTATTATGGTGTTGTAAGCATTTTTTGCTGATATAAAATCTCCAAGTTTATCATAGCATCCGCCCAGATAAAACCAGGATGACGCATCTTCAGGATTGTATTTTACCACGGTTTCAAAAGCGCTTCTGGCATTTTTCCAATCATTTAGATTCATATAAGTAAGGCCTGAAAGCTTTATAAGCTCCAAATTATCAGGTTCTTCTTTTAATGCTTCTTCAATGAGCACCTTTGCAGTTTGAAAATCCTTTTCTCCAACTAAGTCATTAATTCTATTTATATCAGCCATTTTTCTCCTAATTACATCAAGAACCTATATAATTTTTAAGCCCTGATGCTAAATTTTTATTCTTACACAATTTTTTTAATTTAGAAATCGCCCTGTTTTCAATTTGTCTTATTCTTTCTCTTGAAACTCCATATATAGAGCCGATTTCATCCAGAGTTTTTTTGTTGCCGTCGTTGTTTAAGCCAAATCTTAGAATCAACACGTCCCTCTCCTTCGGGCTAAGCTGATTAAGCATTTCTTTAATATCATCAAGCATGCTTTCCTGAGAAACAAGAGAATCCGGCGCAATTGTTGATTCATCTACAATATAGTCAATAATTTTATTAGAATCGTCCTTTTGGCCTGTCGGAGTGTCAATACTTATTGTAGATTGGGTTGCTTTTATGATAGAAGTTAATTTTGCAACTGAAATCCCCATTTTGTCTGCAATTTCTTGCTTAACAGGTATTCTTCCGAGTTCTGTTGTCAAATCAACTGTGGCTTTTTTAATCTTGTTGATAGATTCAATCAAGTGAATCGGGAGTCTGATTATACGTGCCTTATCCGCAATTGCTCGTGTAATAGACTGCTGAATCCACCAGGTTGCATAGGTCGAGAACTTGTAACCCTTTGTGTAATCAAATTTTTCAGTAGCTTTAATAAGCCCCAAGTTTCCTTCCTGAATCAAATCAAGGAAAGACAGGCCTCTGCCGATGTATTTTTTTGCAATACTTACGACAAGCCTCAGATTGGCATTAATCAGTACTTTTCGCGCAACATCGCTCTGGGTCTCGTAAATCTTTTTTGCGACTTCCAGTTCTTCTTCCGGTGACAGAAGAGGGATTTTTCCTATTTGCTGCAGGTAAATTCTTACTGAATCGTCTGAATTAACGCTATTTAAGCTTTCTTGAGTTTTAGGTTCTTCAATAGAGATAATATCGTCGTCATCTTCATCAACAGGTTCAATGCTGTTAAAATCAACGCCCTCATCTGATATATCATCTATCATACTTATCGTATCTCGTTTTTTACCCATAGCTTAATACCTCATTTATTATTTTACAGGATGCCCGCTTATTTTCTTTTTGCCCCAAGCCTCTTGTTCCGGACTGCTTCAAATAATATTATAGCAGCTGCGTTAGAAACATTTAAAGAGTTAAAATTTGTTAACATTGGAATCTTAACCTTGAAGTCTGCAAGCTTAAGCAGCGACTTGGAAATCCCGGAGTGCTCTGCCCCCATTATCAGAACAAAATTCATATTGTAATCAATATCATAATAATTATCTTTCGCATGATGATCGGATGCAATTACCCAGTAGTTGTTTTCTTTTAGTTTCTGGATTGCAGCTGTCAGGCTATTTACTTTTATTATTGATATATGATTAATCGCTCCGGCGCTTGTTTTTTCAACCGTTGAATTAATCAAAACTCCGCGTCTTGAAGGGAGTATAATACCTTTAACTCCAGCGCATACGCAAGATCTGATAATTGCTCCGACATTATGAGAATCTTCAACTCCGTCAAGTACAACCAGAGATGTTTGAGAATCTCTATGTTTTTCAATGAAATCATCCAAATCAACGTATTTTACAGGTGATATCTGTGCGATAACTCCCTGATGCCTGCCCTCCGGCTCAAGCTGATTTAGTTTTTCTTTTGCTACAAACTGGAATATCACGCCATGCTTTGAGGCAAGCTCTTTGATTTTTTCGAGCTTAGAATCCGAACGCGAGTTGTTTGAGATAAGAATTTTGTTGAATTCCCTATCTCTGCTCTTGAGTGCCTCGAGTACAGCGTTTTTCCCATAAATAATTGTATTTTCCATTACTCGGATACCTTTAGCATTCTTTCAATACAGCCTGCACTTTTTAGTCTTACATCCTCATCCAGAGTTATTTCGTTAACCTCATGTTCCAGAGAATATTTAATTTCCTCCAATGTTGTTAATTTCATGCTTTCGCAGAGCATATCATTTTTTATTAGAATAAATTCTCTGTCCGGATAATCTCTCTTGAGCCTGTCTGCAACACCTTTTTCTGTAACGATTACGTATTGCTTGTCATTGTGAGCCTTAACATAATCAATAATACCGCTTGTGCTTCCGACATAATCTCCCAGTTTGCTGACCTCAGGTTTGCATTCAGGATGAATAAGTATTTTTGCATTCGGATATTTTTTTCGTGCATCCAGAATATCTTGTATATCTATATTGTTATGAACCGGACAATTACCGTCGTATGTAATTACTTCTACTCCATCTAGTTTTGATTCAACCCATTTGCCAAGGTTGGCATCAGGAATAAATAAAACTCTTCTAGTATTGAGGCTCTTAACGATTTCAAGAGCGTTAGAACTTGTACAGCAAATGTCACATTCTGCCTTAACTTCTGCTGTTGAGTTTATATAACATACAACAGGAGTACTCGGGTATGGTTCTTTGAATTTTACCATTTGTTCATGGTTAATCATATCCGCCATTAAACATCCTGCATTTAGATTAGGAAGCAGCACCTTCTTTTCCGGAGATATAATTTTTGCAGTCTGGGCCATAAAGTATACGCCAGCAAATACAATAATATCAGCATTAGTATCCTTTGCACGGCGGCTTAAATATAAAGAGTCTCCGACAAAGTCTGCAACCTCATCTATTTCAATATTCTGGTAACTATGTGCAAGAATTATCGCATTCTTCTCTTCTTTTAATCTTTTTATTTCTTCTACTAAATTTCTCATCCATTTAACCTGTATACAAAATTTAAGTTTTATTGTACAATAAAAAAAAATAGGAAGAAATAGACATGGATTTATTTAAGAAGAGTATTGTAGTTGGTGTTTCTATAACACCGGAAGTAGGGCTTGAAGTTGCCCAAATAGATTTTGTAAATAAAACAGTCCTTAAGTATGGACTAAGACCTTTAGAATACGATATTAACAGAAGAGAGATTGCAGATTTGGATCTCTTTAAAGAGGCTATGCAGGATTTATTTGTAGAACTGCAGATTCCAAAAGGTTCAGAAGTTGTACTGAATATTCCGACAGTTGTCTTTAAAGTAAATGATTATCCGGCATCTCTTGATGATACGCAGATTGAGAATGCTATTGAAGAAGAACTGCTTGAACATTTTATTTTCAAAAATGCAGACCCTGATGTTAGTGCTGTAATATTGCCAAATACATCGCTGCAGTTTAATAAGATAGCATATACAGCTGCGCAAAAATCGATGCTGATAGAAATAGCCATGATTATTAAAGAATTGGGCTGTAAGCTTCATGCTATTGACACTTCTGTTAATTCTGTTTTAAATGCGTTAATTTATAAAGAACGTATTGATGTAGAATCAGGAAAAGCATGGGTACTATTGCTTGTAGATGCCTTTAGCTGCAGGATTCTTTTAATGAACGGCAAAAATTATGTAGATGCTTTTGAAGAAAAAATAAGTATTGGAGAAGTTCTTGGAGATGCAGAAAATTATTCTACCGTAATAAGTGCAGTACAGCCAATACTTAAGAATTTACCGTCACAGTATCTGTGCGTAGTTTCTAAAACTAATATTATAAGTGCAGAAGTTTTAGCAAGTAAGATTCAATATGGTGCTCCAATCATTCATCAGGAAGCTAATAGCTACTCCCAGGAAGCTTTTTTGAGATTAGATCCTTCTGTTGATGAAGGGCTTGCTCAGGTTGTTTCTTTGGATATAATTGGGGCGGCTATATACAGGAATTTTGAACAGTATTCAACAGCGGTATTTAACTTATATAATAGTAATTTAGGCGATATCTATACTTTAGAACAACCGCCTGAATTTACTATAAGCGGAAGGCGCATAGTATTCACCAATGAAGTCTTAATAAAATACTTTATAGTAATATTCTTATTAATAGCAGTTCCAACAGTAGGCGCTCTTGTATGGCTTAATGGAGTTATTACTGCTAAGAATAATGAAAAAGCTGACATAGAGAAGAAGATTGCAGATGTAAAGCGATTTTTGGAAGAAAACCAGAATGTATCATCTGAATTATTTGATGAGGGTGATGAAATAAGAATAGGGCTAGAGCATAATAAAAGCATCTATTCATACTATACAATTGTAGGAACAGAAATCCCGAAAAAACTCTGGCTAACGTATTTAAAACTTTCAGAAGATGTAACCATAGATGGTCAGGCTGATAATCTTGAAAGCGTATATAGTTTCTTTAGAAGCATAAAGGATTATTCTCCTGATTCTAAGATAAAGTTACAAAAACTCGGTTTGGCATCAAATTCGAAATTTGAAGAAGTTCAGGTTGATGAACAAAATGCTGCAAACGGCGAAAATGCAGAATTTGATACAGAGTCTATATTGACATCACTGAATGCTGACTTTTATGAGTTTAGGATTTCTGATGCACCGGAAACAGCTGCAAATCAAGGTGGCCAAAAGCCAAAAGACGATACAGCATTGCCGGATTTGGAACCAATAAAGTAATTAAATATAAAGGATTGTAATAAAAATGGAGAAATACAGAAGATATTTGGGTTTAATTATATTTGTAGCCTTGGTTGCCGCTTGTGGTTTTTTTGCATTTAAGCTAATTACACCAAAGGTGACAGAGATGAATAATGTGACAGCCGAGGTGGTGCAGAAACAAGAGGAATTAAATCAAAAGAATAATGAGCTTGCTATTGTTAAACAGAAAATTAAGAAAATAAAAGACTCAATAACAACTTCTCAGAAGAAAATTTATTCACCAATAGAATCTGATTTGGGTAACGATACTTTATTCTTTACACTATACAATGATATGATAGAGATGGTTCATGCAAATACTGTCAAAATTAAGTCAATAAGTTATAAATATAATCCGGAAACAGATTCATTTGTTAAATTTGGCAGAGATGTTTATTTTGTATGCGATGTAGATATGGAACTTGTTTCAAATTATGTAAATTTGGGTAAATTAATCCAAGACATTTATCAGTACCCATATTATATTAAGATAAACAGTGTGGAAGTTACTCCGTATGAGAAAGACAAAAAGATATTGTTAAGTAAATTAAGTTTACGTTTGTATGCTCATACAGAGCCTTCTGAAGAAGACACTGCTGCGCAGAATGCTGCTGCTCCGGCATTAGATGGGGCAAACACTGCATTGCCACAATAAGCACTTGAAAATTAAAAATGTTTAATATAGAATTTAGATATTAAATGAGCGGAAGTAGCTCAGTTGCCCCAGTGAGGCGAGCGTGGCTACTGAAGCAGATGGGGTAAGGACGGTTGAGCCGAACGTATCAAAGATATGTACTCTACCAACTGAGCCCAAGAGATTGAAAGTTTAATATGAGCGGAAGTAGCTCAGTTGCTCAGAGAGGCGAGTGTGGCTACTGAAGCAGATGGGGTAAGGACGGTTGAGCCGAACGTATCAAAGATATGTACTCTACCAACTGAGCCCAAGAGATTGAAAGTTTAATATGAGCGGAAGTAGCTCAGTTGGTAGAGTATCTGCCTTCCAAGCAGACTGTCGCGAGTTCGAGT
>CALURX010000056.1 GCA_944323265.1 Candidatus Gastranaerophilales bacterium | reverse complement strand
GGGGAATAATCAGAATAGTCGCCTAACAAGTTTTTTGAGTCAGGGTTACAAAAAATTTAGGAAAGACGTCTTTTTAGGAACCAAACGAGAACATAGTGAAACCGCAGGGAGGATTTTTGAGAATAGTTTACAGAATCCAATTCACAATAATAAGAGGATTTCAATGATTAGAAAAACAGTCTTAACAGCTATTGCATTGTTAACACTACTGTGCGTTAGGGTTCAAGCTGCTCCGACACCGGAAGACGTAATTAAAGAAACCATTGTAAAGCATTCATTAGAAATGGATGTTGACCCTGCTTTGGCTCTTAGTATTGCGAAAAAAGAATCCGGTTTCAAACATGAACTAAAAAGCCCGCATGGAGCGGTAGGAGTATTCCAACTGCTGCCATCCACGGCTAACAGAATGGGATTTAACCCTTATTACTTAAGCGAAAACATCAAGGCAGGTTTAACCTACTACAAAATGATGTACAAAATGTTCGGCTCGACTGAGCTTGCACTTGCAGCTTACAATGCAGGCCCGGGTAACGTAAAAAAATTCGGTGGAACTATTCCTCCGTATAGCGAAACTAAAAGGTTCGTAAACCAGATTATGCTTGACTACAATAAGTTAAAAGCAAATCCGGATCCGGCTATAATTAAAGTTACACAAGCAAAAGCTCCTATGCCGGATAAGAAAACCGAGGCGTCTAACGCTCCAAAACCGATTGAACTTCCTAATTTGAAGGAAATTCCTGAAATCAAACATTCAGATCCGGTTATGGAAATCTTGTAACAATAAAAACCTCTCTTTTTAAGAGAGGTTTTTTATTTTATGTTATTCTATCAATACTATGACTTTATAAGCAAGCTTGCACCGATTACCCCAGCAGTATTTCCAAGCTGAGCCGGAACAATTTCCACTTCTCTTTGGATAACCATAGCACGTTTTGCAATAGTTTCTCTTATCGGTTCAAGCAGGATGTCCCCGGCATCAGCAACTCCTCCTCCGATAATAATTTTTTCAGGGTTAAGCAGGTTGACTACGCTTGTAAGGCCCATTCCAATGTATTCACCCATAATTCTAAATATTTGTTTTGCAACAGGATCCCCTTCTTTTGCCGCAACTGCAACAATATACGGTGTAATATCCGGGTTAGCAAGTTCTCTGTATTTTGTAGACTTGCCGCCTCTTATATATTCTTCTGCCATTGCAACAATGCTCGGGCCTGATGCATAAGCTTCCAGACAACCTCTGTCTCCGCATCCGCAAAGCGGGCCGCCCTGCATATTTAATTTGATATGACCAATCTCACCTGCTGCATTAGCGGCACCTCTGACAAGCTTTCCGTTGATAACCAAACCGGCACCGATTCCGGTTCCCACTGTTATACAAACAAGGTTTTCGCATCCTACACCGGCACCATAGTTTAACTCCCCAAGAGCAGCCGTTCTTACATCGTTATCTACACGAGTCGGAATTCCAAACTCCTCTTCCATAACCTTGGCGATTGGAACATTAACCCAGCCCGGAATATTCGGAGCAAGTCTGACTATACCATTTTTGCAATCAATCTGTCCGGGGAATCCAAAACCCATGCCTTCTATATCAGAAGCTTGAAGTTTTGTTTCTTTCAGCAAATCTCTGATTGCTTCTTTCATATTATTGATTGTATATTCATATCCCATTTCCGCTCTTGTCGGAATAGAATTTGAATAAATAATTTTTCCTTCATCACTTACCAGTGCAATCTTGACATTGGTTCCGCCAACATCAATACCTATTCTTTGTGCCATTTATAAATCTCCTTCTTTAAAATACAAATGCGTATAAATAGTACCACAAAGGGGATAGTGGGTAAAGGGGGGGGATGATAAGATAAATTTTGAGATCTTTTTATCTCAGAGAGGATAAATTACTAATCTCATTAAAATTTCTCACCATGAAAATCATCACCGCCTGTACATATTAGCTGCGGATATTTTTCAGCAATTTTGATTACATCCCCTGCCGAATGAAATTTAACAATCTTTCTGAATCTTGGATATGGATAATACGTCTCAATCCCATCAAGCCCGCAGTCTATCAGTTTTTTCACAAGCTTTTCCAAACTCAATGCCCAGTAGCATGCCGGATGTGCCAGAACCGCAATCCCTCCAGCATTGTGTATTGCCTTAATAAGTTTCGGAACATTTCTCCTTGCAAAGAGCCGAACAATATCACCTTCTGTCTCAGCCTTTGTCTTTGCCATATATTGCGCAAGCTCTTCATTGTGGACATCTATTCCGTAAGCCAGAAGATGAATATAAACATACCCAAACCAGCAATCAAACTCCACTCCCGGAATCAGTATTTCATCTTGATAAATCTTATGTCCCTCAACAGTGTTATGATCCGTTATTGAAATATATTCATACCCTTTTGCTTTAGCACTTTCCAAGATGTCCTTAAAATCGGCCTTACCGTCAGAAAATGCGGAATGTATATGAAGATTAACCTTGCCTGATAAAAACTCTTCTTTTGTAAAATTTCTCATAATAATATCTTTATACTACAATTAAAAAATATAAAAAAGAAGCGGAGATGTTTTATGGCAAAAAAGAATCAGTCACCACTCGGAATTTTCACAGAATCAATAGGTTTATACTTTTCAAACTTCAATAAATTTATTCAGTACATGTCTTTTCCTGTACTCGGACAGATTGCAGGACTTGCACTCGTATTTCTGATTACATTTTTTTATACAAAACATTTGGAAAACCTTATTTTTAAGTTTCCGGCGCTTGATAATTTTAATATTCTGATTCTTTTATCGATTGTAATCACACTTCCCGGACTTATTATTTTCGTAAAAGCTTTTTGGGAGTATTTGGTAGCGTACGGTGCCATAAACTCTATGTTAGATAATATGCTTAAATCAGGAAAAGTGTATGATTTTAATGCTCACACAGAACTAATTAAAAGAAGAACCTTACCTTTTGTAGGTTTATGGTTCTTATTCGGCATATTTTCGTTGTTTGCGCTATGTCCGCTATGTTGGATAATTTGTGCAATTCTTGCGATTTACTTTGTTCTTGTTTTCCAAGCCTTTACTTATGAACCTGAATTATCTCCGCTTGGATGCGTAAAAAAGAGCCTATCTCTTATCAAAGGTCATTTTGCTTCAACATTTATGCTTATGGCGCTTATAGGAGCATTAACTTATGTTTTTATTCCGCAGGTTTGCATAAAGCTCCTTGATATCAGCGGTGTTAATAACTTTTTAGCAAATGGTATTATACCGCTTGTAAAAGACTTGCCGCTTGATGGATTAAATAATATTCTTAAAACTTACGGAGCAAAACCTATTCTGGAATCAGATATCGCGCTATTTACAATCCAAACATTTATTGCACAGATTCTGATTCAATATACACTTCCTATGCGTTCAATTCTGTGGTCGCTGTGGTATAAAGAGCTTGATATTCCGGCGCAAAAGGCGGACAAAAAATCAAAAAAGAAACGTCCCAGTGAAAAACTTATGGAAGAATCTCATAAAAAATACGGTAACAAAAAATTAGACCGAAATATTATTAAAAGAGCTATGGAGAAGGACGATGATATTTAATTCTGTACACATCAAATTTAAATTCATCCCCTATTGTCCTAACTAACTGATAGTTTTCTTTAATATAGCCCATTATTCTACCGGCATAATCTTCGCCAAACTTAGAATAATAATAAAGCGATGTGTCGTAGTTATTTATGACTATGTATTCAGGCATCGTAATAAATAATCTCTCCATAATCAGATTCTCGCCAAATGTCTCAACATATAGAGGTATAAGCGAGTAAAATTTGTTATCAGACGCCCTTCCTGCTAAATAATTTACAGCAAGGCACTCGGGATAAATAAGAAGTTTATCGTTTTTCTTAGTTTCTTTCTGAGCAAATGTTATTAGTTCCTTTATTGAATCTGCATAGTAAGGAGTAGTATACACAAGCCCCCTCTTTGTTTCAATCTTTTCACTTTTATTAACAAGCCCTTCTGTATTTTGTATTCCAATTACCAAGGCAGACAAAATCGTAAGAACCATAAGAGTTTGTCTGTATTTAAGAGGTGACAATATATAGATTGAAATTAATGCAAACGGTATAAAATAAATTCCATAGGCTTTTAGGGTTAAGGCGAAAAACATTTTTATGGATATTAAAATCGCAGCGACAATAAAAAATTTTTCTTTACCATTTAATTTTCTGTATCTTACGATAAACATTGTCAAAATTAATGGAAATGCAAAAACAAGAATCTCCGGAGTAACAGTAAAATACAGATAAATAAACACCAGAGGAATAAGCCAGTATGTCTTATATTTATAAAAAATTAAAAACGGAACTGCGATTTTTAGCATATTAAACAAATATACAGGTATTAATTCCCACCTAAAAATCAACCCTGTAACAGAATAAAACCAACGCAAAGTCTTAGCTGTAGACATTACCGCAACTATACCAAAAGAGGTTAGTAAATTCCTAATTCCTACACCTTGCAGCAAAAGCGGCGTATAAATTATCACAAACGGAAGTACAAATGCAATTAGGTTTTTCCACCAATCTTTTTTCCAATCAGTGAAGCTTGCATATATTAATAGCGGCAGTAAGAAAACAAATTCGTACTTTGAGCAAACTGCTAATGAATACATAAAATATGCAGGAGGATACTTCTTTTCAAGGCTAAAATAAATGCCTGCAGTAATAAATACTAATCCATAAATCATGCCGTATGAATATGGGAAAAAAAAGTTAAAGACATTAGGCGAGAGAACACAGCCCATAATAGTAAATAAAAGAATTGCAAATGTATAATTTTTATCAATAAATTTATTTGATATTAAATAAATAAGATTAATAAATCCAAACGTCGCAGCAAGCCCTGCAAAATACAGAATACCCAATTTAACACCAAACAGCTTGAGTAATAACGCATTAAAGAGGTATGCAAAAGGCGCATAAATAGTAAAAATATTTTTATATAAAATTTTCCCTTCAATAACCTGCTGCGGGATATAAGCCTCTCTAAACGAATCTACGATTATATCTCCAAATCGTCCATATCCGAGGATAAAAGTAATCAGTATCAATAAATTTATTACAATAATCTGCCAGTGGTTCTTAAAAAAAGCTCTGTTCATAAACTAATCTTAACAAAGCGTTACAAATAAAGCAATTTTGTAACAGAAGAAAACTTTATATAAATACAAGTGTTAGTGAAAGGTATTTATTTGTATGACTATCGACCCATTTACATTGAATAGCTTGTATGGTCAGGGAATCATTGATTATGTTCCTTATGATTTGGGTGTCACACCGACGCCTGTATCAGGAATAACAAATCCTTACCTTCAAAGTGCAATGCAGGGAAACTTATACCAAACTCACGGCACAATAAACGACACCTTTACACAAAGTGCGGGAATGAACGGCTTTGGTGTAGAAGGTATCGGGAATGAAAGTTCTGCCGGCATAAACGGATTTGGTCAATCCGGAATCGGAGAGGCTTCACAAGCCGGCACTAACGGATTCGGCGGCGGGCTCGGACATCTTAGTGCAGATGTTTCGCACGGAGTAGAAAAAACTCTTTCTTTTTACGACAGAATCCCCACTTTTGTAAAAGGGCTTGTATCCGGAGCAATAGTTGTTGGTACAATTGCCTATTGCCTCAAGGGAAAGAAAAAGCCTCCGGAAACAAAGACAGGCTTCTGGTCAAAAATGAATCCTGTAAACTGGTTTAAGCATAAAGACAAATAACCTTATTATAAAATACCTTATTGATTAACCGACTTATACGCCGAAAGGCGTTTTTTTTATGCTAAAATTTTTTTATGATAAAACTTGTAGCAACAGATATCGACGGTACGATAATCATACCGGAAAAAACATTTACAGACAGCGTAAAACAATGTATAAAAGAGCTTTGTCAACAAGGTATAAAAGTGGTTCTGGTAACAGGAAGAATGCACGCTGCAGCGAGCCTTATTGCAAAAGACTTAGGACTTGATACTCCTGTCGTGTCTTATCAAGGGGGATTGATTAAGCATAATCAAGAGACTTTATATGAAAAATGCCTGACAAAAGAACAGACAGAAAAAATTCTTGATTGGGCAAACCAGGAAAATATTCATATTAACTTATATAATGATGATGTTTTATACTCAGAAAAGAAGTGCTACGAGATAGAGCGATATTGTAATAACCTTCATACACATTATGAAGTTAAACAGTTTTGCGATATTGAGAAAAATAAAATTAATAAACTTCTGGCTATTGACTATGAAAATCCGGAAAAAATAAACAAATTTGAAAAAGAACTCCCGGCAGTATTTCCGGAGCTTTATATAGTTAAATCAACACCATATTTCTTGGAATTTTCAAACAAAGAGGCCTCTAAGTATTGTGCGGTAAAATTTTTGCAAAACCTATGGGGGATAAAAGAAGCCGAAACACTTACAATCGGAGACCAAAATAATGATATAGCACTTTTAAAAGCCGGCGGAATAAAAATAGCCATGGGAAATGCTACTGAAGATTTGAAACAGCTTGCAGATGATATAACAGATACCGTTTATAATGACGGTTTTGTAAAAGCTATGGAAAAATATTGTTTAGCCAAATAAAAAACCGTACCACTGCCTATCGAAATACAGCTAAACTGATTTTGCTTATAAAATCTCCTTTTTAGATTTACAACACCCGCAAGGGTTACCTTAGTGCTGCTATGTTTCCATCCTGACACGGTTCGATATCTTACGCCATTATAATCTAAATTATCAACAATCCTATAAACATAGGCAATTTACCTGCACCCCTCACAGCAGGCTCTGCACCTCGCTAAGCGTTCGAGTCGAGAGATCCGCTAAGTCCCCGTGGAGTACGGCAAAGGTAATTGTAACACGAAAACTAACCGATTACAAGTTGGTTTTCATGCAAAGAGCATTTTCTGCCAATCGGGATAGTGACTTTGTCCTTTAAGTGCGTAATCTTAAATCCGTCGACAACAGGAATATTTAATTTCCCGGCAAGTTCATAAAAATATTCATCAAGCCAATCTTTATTATCGACATCAAGAAAATCTCCAAGAACAATTCCCTTACATTTACCCCTAAAATCCTGAATATTTATCAACTGCTGAAACATCCTGTCAATCTTGTACACAGGTTCGTTTAAATCTTCTGCAAAAAATACAAAATCCTCTTCTGGTATAAAATCTAAGCCGCAAAGAGAAACAACCGTAGCAAGATTTCCGCCCCAAATTATACCCTGAGCTTCGCCTCTTTTGTATATTTTTTTACCCTCAAATTCCAGTCGTCCGCCATCAAGTGCCTTTAAAAGATAATCGAGAGAAAACATCATTCCCTCTCCTTTGAGGAGAGGGGGAGGTGTCAAATCTCCGAAATCAGAGCAGGCCATAGGCCCATGATATGTTACCATGCCGGTTCGTTTACTAATCATAAGCAGTAATGCTGTTATATCCGAAAACCCGATAAATGGCTTAGGGTTACTTTTAATTATCTCATAATCTATCTGATTGATGAGCCTTATAGCACCGTACCCGCCGCGCGCGTTCAAGATTATATCAACATCTGAATCCTTGAAGAACTTATATAATTCCGCAATTTTAATCTCATCACTTCCTGCAAGATACCTGTTTTTATCAAAAATATTCTCAGAAAGCTTAACCCGATACCCAAGAGCTTTCAGATTCTCTACCGCATTATTAATTTTATCCTCTTTTACCCCGCCGGAGAGGGCGACAATTCCAATCGTTTTCATAATTTGATTATAAACCATATGTGAACTTTTGTAAATTTTATTAAAAATCGGCGCAATTTTTAAAATTTTCAAACGTTATTATATATATACAGAAAATAAGAGGACATGATTATGGGCGGTGTACCAGGACTAGAACAAAATTACTTATACGGTCAATATGCACAAGGCGGAAGTGTACCGTTTGGCGGGCTTACCGTACAGCCGCGTGTCACCCCGACCCCATCGGTTGAACCGACAACAGGAATCTCAATTCCGGGACAGGTAGGCTTTGTATCCGATGAAAACGGAAACAAAATTTCACTCGGGCAAGACGGCGTAGGACTTGCACATAAAGACCCTAAAGAATTCAATTTTATGGCAGTTGCCTAACAACAAAAAAGAACGAGCTTAAAGCTCGTTTTTTTATTTTATGTTTCTCTGTTTCTGGTTTTCATCCATTCTTCTTTCGGAAGATCGGAGACAATGTTGCCGTCTTTGAATTTGATTACTCTTGAACAATACTCTGCAATATCGGGTTCGTGGGTTACAAGCACTATTGTTTTTCCCTCTTTTCCATTAAAGCCCTTATTCAATTTCACAAAGAATTCCATAACTTCAATACTCGTTTTGGTATCAAGATTACCTGTAGGCTCGTCCGCCAGAATAAGCGGAGCATCATTAACTAAAGCCCTTGCAATTGCAACTCTCTGCTGCTGGCCGCCGGACATTTGATTTGGCATGTGGGATTCTCTGTTTTTTAAGCCTACAATCTCCAAGGCTTCTTTTGCTCGTCTGTGCCTTTCCTCTTCCGGGATTCCTTTATAAATCATCGGAAGCTCTACATTTTCTAAAGCAGATGTTCTTGAAATCAGATTAAACCCCTGAAATACAAATCCGATTTTTTGGTTTCTAATATGAGAAAGTTCATCCGCACTAAGAGAAAACACATCAACTCCATCCAGATGATAACTTCCGCTTGTCGGTCTATCCAGAGTGCCCAAGGTATTCATACAGGTAGATTTACCCGAGCCGGACGTTCCCATAATAGCCACAAACTCGCCTTTTTCTATTGAAAAAGAAACACCGTTCAAGGCATTAAAACTCTCATCCTCTGTTTGATATGTTTTAACTATGTCTTTTATTTCTATTAGTGGCATAGTTTTATTTTACTACAAATTCAGAAGGTGTGACTAGAGCCACACCTTCTGAAAATTATTTCTTATAAACTTTTTTTGCCGCATCATGCGATAAAAATTCATTTATACCTTTGACAAAATCAAAATGTCCTAAAGCAGTCTCTCTCATAACAATATTTTTAAGCATCTCTTTATCGGGAGTTTTTGCAGCACAGGCCATTCCTGCGACTTGTTCCATAAAAGCCTGTTCAGGAGTTAACTCAGCCGCTTTCGGCATAATCTTATCCGCCATAGACTTTGCGATTTTATTTTTACCCTTAAATGCAGGAGCTTGCTCTGTTACAGTTGTTGTTGCCGGTGAAACTGCAGGATTAATTGTTGTCATACTATTTACCTCACACTAAATTTATTACATATTTATTAAACCGACATAAGCATGAAAATTGCTTGTTTTTAGAACTAAATTCACAAATCTTAACAATCCCTTGTATACATTCAATTATCTTTGTGCTAGAATCTGGGTGCTAGGATTTTATAGAAAAGCGTATACAAAAAGAAGGAGAAACTAATGGCTGAAAAACGTGTATGGCTATTTAGAGAGGGTAATGCAGATATGCGCAACCTCTTAGGCGGCAAAGGTGCGAACCTTGCTGAAATGACTAATTTAGGTTTACCGGTACCTCCGGGACTTACTATTACAACAGAAACTTGTATGGATTACATTAACCACGGCAACAAAATGCCAGAAGGCTTGATGGATGAAGTTAAAGCAGCTCTTAAGGATGTTGAAGCGCAAGCAGGAAAGAAATTTGGCGATACTTCAAATCCTTTATTAGTATCTGTACGTTCCGGTGCAAGAATTTCTATGCCGGGTATGATGGAAACCATCCTTAACCTCGGTTTGAATGATGAAACTGTTGAAGCAATGGTTAAATTAACTAATAATCCTAGATTTTGCTATGATTCATACAGAAGATTCTTAACAATGTTCGGCTCAGTAGCCTGGGAAATGGACAGACAAAAATACTTCGAATCAGAAGTTGAAAAAGTTAAAGAAAGAGAAGGCGTTAAATCTGATACTGAAGTATCTGCAGAAGGCTGGAAATCTCTTATTCCTATCTACAAAAATACTATCAAGGAAGTAACAGGAAAAGAATTCCCGCAAGATCCTTATGTTCAGCTTCAAGAAGCAATTGAGGCAGTATTCCGTTCTTGGAATATTCCTCGTGCAGTAGCTTACAGAAACATGAACAAAATCGATCACAACTTCGGTACTGCAGTTAACGTTCAAACAATGGTATTCGGTAACATGGGTGATGACTGTGCTACAGGTGTTTCATTCACTCGTAACCCTGCAACCGGTGAAAACAAATTCTATGGCGAATACTTAACAAACGCTCAGGGTGAAGACGTTGTTGCAGGTATCAGAACTCCAAAACCGATTGCTGAATTGGAAACAGAAATGCCTGATTTATATAGACAATATGTTGATATCGCAAAAAAACTTGAACTTGGCTACAAAGACGTTCAAGATATGGAATTTACTATTGAAAGAGGTAAGTTATACATTCTTCAAACACGTAACGGTAAGAGAACTGCAGCTGCTGCTGTAAGAATTGCTGTTGAAATGTGCAAAGAAGGTATCATCTCAAAAGAAAGAGCTATTCAATTAGTAGATCCTTATACAGTTAACCAAATTCTTCTTCCTTGCTTTGACGCTAAAGCCATGGAAGAAGCACACAAAGTTGCACATGGTGTAAATGCTTCTCCAGGTGCAGCAGTTGGTAAGATTGTATTCGATACGGAAGAAGCTGCTCAAAGAGGCGCTGCAGGTGAAAAAGTTATCCTCGTAAGAATTGAAACCTGCCCGGATGATATTCACGGTATGGCAGTTGCTCAAGGTGTTTTAACACTAAGAGGCGGTGCTACTTCTCACGCAGCGGTTGTTGCAAAAGGTATGGGTAAACCATGTGTTGCAGGCTGCGAAGATATGAAGATTGACCTTGAAAATGAAACTTTAACAGGTGCTGACGGTACAGTTTATCACAAGAATGATGTAATCTCTCTTGACGGCGGCAAAGGGCTTGTTATGGACGGAGCAGTTAAATTAGCAGACGCTCAAATTGATGACAATTTCACTACATTCTTCCACTGGGTTGATGAAATTAAGACAATGAAAGTTGAAGCTAACGCTGATACACCAAAAGACATTGCAAACGCTCTTAAATTCGGAACAGAAGGTGTAGGTCTTTGCAGAACAGAGCACATGTTCATGGATCCTGACAGATTACCTTGGGTACAAAAGATGATTATTGCAGGTACTCCGGAAGCCAGAAAAGAAGCTTTAGATCACTTGCTTCCAATGCAATATTCTGATTTCTACAATATGTTCAAGGCTCTTGGTTCAGGCATGCCAATGACAGTAAGACTTTTAGACCCGCCGCTTCACGAATTCTTACCTTCAAAAGAAGATTTGATTGCAGAAGTTGCTACTCTTAAAGCTCAAGGCAAAGACGCTAAAGAAAAAGAAGAACTTCTTCAGGTTGTAGAAGGACTTTCTGAATCTAACCCGATGATGGGCTTGAGAGGCTGCAGATTAGGCTTAACTTATCCTGAAATCAATGAAATGCAGGTTAGAGCAATCTTTGAAGCAGCATGTGACGCTAAAAAAGAAGGTGTTGACGTAATTCCTTACGTTATGATTCCTCTTATCGGCCACGTTAACGAGTTAAAAGTTGCAAAAGAAATTCTTGAAAGAGTTGCAGAAGATGTAATGAACGAAAAAGGTATCAGAGTTGAATACAAATTCGGTACAATGATAGAAATTCCTCGTGCAGCATTAACAGCTGATGAGGTTGCTGAATACGCTGAATTCTTCTCATTCGGTACAAACGATTTAACTCAGATGACATTCGGCTATTCAAGAGACGACGCAGAAGGTAAATTCCTAAAACGTTACGTTGAACAGAAAATCCTTCCTGCTAACCCATTTGAAACACTTGATACAAAGGGTGTTGGTAAGTTGATGGAAATGGCTATGGAAAAAGGTAAAGCTGTTAACCCGAAACTTATCGGCGGAGTTTGCGGTGAACACGGCGGAGACCCTGATTCAGTTAAGTTCGCTTACAGAATCGGTCT